>CAKUAS010000007.1 GCA_934636655.1 uncultured Oscillospiraceae bacterium | reverse complement strand
GCTTCATGACCTCCTGCTTGAGCGCCCAGCCGCCGTGATCAGAACCCAATGCGATCATATCTTTGATCCTCCACAATTAATATTGCGTTTTATTATCTCACAAAAACGCCGTGACTACAAGTTAATTCTCAAAACGGCCAGCTCGGCAGCCATTTTAGTAGATTCGATGCGAGCTGCGTATTAACGCGGACGCCGGAAATGACGGGATAGAACACAATAAACAGCGCGTAGGCAAGACCCGTAAGGCCGTAGACATTAAATTTCCAGCCCTTTGTGTTATCTTTCATCAGACTGAATACCCGTGCTATGGCCAGCACGAGGAACACCGACGAAGGGAAGTAGTGGTACTCAAACGTTGTGCGCGTTATGAATACCCAGGGCAGCAGCTGTGCAAGGTAGCCGATGACGATAAACAGAGAAACCTTATCGCGCCGCTTTACGGCAAATACAGCGCACACTATCATGGCTGCGAGTCCGCCCCAGCACAGTACGGGATTCAAAAATGCGCCGAAGGACGAGCGTGTGCCGTCGTCAAAATACTTCAGGTAGTACAGTATCGGCCGCTCGTCTATCACCCACTGCCACCAGCGCGAGGAGTAGGGGTGCTCGGAGTGAACGCCGGAGTGATAGTTGAACATGAACTTCTGATTGTCCAGCACCAGATTTGCATAGTCGGATGTGAAGTACATGCCCATGCCATGCATGCCGCTGGCTTGCCCGTAGGGATAGTAGCTCATGTAATAGATCATAGCCGGAACGACAATGAAGAAAACAAGGCAGAATGCGCAGTTTTTAAGAAAAGCCTTTAATTCAAAATTGCGTATCCAGTGGATGAGCCATATCACCGCGAGTCCCGCACCGGCGTAGAAGCAGGTCCATTTGCACGCAGCGCCGATGCCGAAGAAAAGCCCAGATAGCGCAAGGTCGCGCTTTCTGCCGTCCGTTATGTACAGGTACATAAACAGGTACATCAGCAGGATAAAGAACACGGAATAGCTGTCGATGGTCGCGATCCTCGTCTGCGCAAAATGCATGAAATCGCAGGCGAATATTGCCGTTGCGCAGGCACAGATGCGAGTTGAAGAGAACATGCGCTTTAAAAGCATATAAAGGACCGGCAGCATGAGTACGCCGATCAGAGTGCCAGAAAAGCGCCAGCCGAACGGAGTCATCCCGAACAGGCCGATGCCTATGGCGATTATGAGCTTGCCAAGCGGCGGATGCGATATCTCATAGGGATAGACGCCCTCAAGGTTTTCAAAGGCCGTGCGCGCATGGTATATCTCGTCAAAATATGTGCTGTTGGTGTAGTGCTGGTATTCCGGCACGGTGTCCTGCTCGTCAAAAAGCTCGGGCGCGTCGGAGGATGAGCCCACAAGCTCACCGCCGCAGCATATTGCTATCTCGCCCAGCCGGACCTCGCCGGATGCCGTGAGGCGGACATAGCGCGCGGCTCCGAGTCGGAGCTCATCGAGCTCAACGTCGTTCCACTTAAACAGCGCGACGTAGTTCTGCTCGAAGCTTGCAAGGTCAAACCAGCTCTCGCCGTCGTCGGAGGCTTCGATGCGATAGCTTCCGGTATTGAGTCCTGAGTATATCGTGATGCTGTCTATATCCCTGACCTGCCCGAGGTCTACCGTCACACTTTCACCGCTGTGAAACTCGTGGAACGACTGCGGCGCGTCCGTATCGCCGAGCCCGATGAAGGCGACGACGGCGTATATGAGCGTTATAATGCTCAGAGCTATCGCGTCGCGCCGATGGAAGGCGCTTTTCGGCCTGTCGTCAAGAGCTGCCGAGGCAGGGGAGGGGCAGCCGAAGAAAAACAGCCCTATGAAAAGCAATATAAGTATGGGAAAAACATATGTCAGCCGCACGTTGTGCCTCCGGTCAAATGAAGTCAAATGCTAATTTATTATATAGAATACTTTGCCGCTTGTCCACAAAACAGAACTGTGGTTTTAAAAAATTCACATATATTTTTGTGAAAGCTTGACATAATGCGCATTTGGAGCTAAAATTAATCGGATAATATTTTAGACAACTGCGCCCAATTGGGGATGAAAACTGTGCGCGGCTGTCATAAGACACCCGGGGAGGCGTCTTTGCAAAAATATTAGATTCAATTTTACGGACGTGAAGCGCTTGATGCTGCGTCTTACCCTTTAGATCAACCCAGCACTAAACCACCGCAAAATTCTTAAAGAATGGAGGTGTGTTTACTTTCTATGGACTTATGGTTAGCAATCGTTCTTATCGTTGCTTTTTGTGTTATAGGATTTGTTCTCGGCATGACTTACCGAAAGAAAGTCGCCGAGCGTGAGATATCCAGTGCAGAAGATGAAGCAAAAAGAATAATTAATGATGCCATAAAGAGCGCCGAGAGCAAAAAACGTGAGGCTCTCGTCGAGGCAAAGGAAGAAATACACAAAAGCCGCTCGGAATTCGAGCGCGAAGAAAAGGCACGCCGTGCCGACCTGCAGAAGCAGGAAAGACGCCTTCAGCAGAAGGAAGAAAACCTTGACCGCAAGACCGATTCCCTTGAGCGCAAGAACGAAACTCTTGCCCGCAAGATAGCCGATGTCGAGAATCAGCAGAACGAGATAGCTCTTATCAAGAAGAGCCAGCTCGAAATGCTCGAAAAGGTATCTGGATACACGGTCGATGAGGCGAAAGCATACCTCATCAACGCCCTCAAGGACGAAGTAACGCACGAAATGGCCGTCAAGGTCAAAGAGATCGAGGCCCAGTACAAGGACGAGGCCGAGGAACGCGCACGCGAGATCATCGTTACGGCTATCCAGCGCTGCGCGGCAGACCACGCAAGTGAAGTCACAGTATCCGTCGTACCACTCCCCAACGACGAGATGAAGGGACGCATCATCGGCCGCGAAGGCCGCAATATTCGCAGCATAGAGACCCTGACAGGCTGCGATCTTATCATCGACGATACGCCTGAGGCGATAACAGTCTCGAGCTTTGATCCCGTCCGCCGCGAGGTGGCGCGCATCGCTCTTGAAAAGCTCATTGCCGACGGACGCATCCACCCGGCGCGCATTGAGGAAATGGTCGCCAAGGCTCAGAAGGAAGTCAACGCCACCATCAAGGCCGAGGGTGAGCGCGCGGTGTTCGAAACGAACATCCACGGTCTGAATCCCGAGATCATAAAGCTGCTCGGCCGCATGAAGTACCGCACGAGCTACGGCCAGAACGTTTTGCAGCACTCGATCGAGGTGTCGCACATTTCCGGCCTTATCGCAGCAGAGCTCGGTGTCGACGTTACCACCGCAAAGCGCGCAGGCCTTCTGCACGATATCGGTAAGGCAATTGACCACGAGGTCGAGGGCAGCCACGTCTCCATCGGCGTTGATATCTGCAAGAAGTATAAAGAGAGCGAAGCGGTCATCCACGCTATCGAAGCGCACCACGGCGATGTTGAGCCGCGCACGGTCGTCGCCTGCATCGTTCAGGCCGCCGACGCTATCTCCGCCTCCCGCCCCGGCGCACGCCGCGAGAATATCGAAAACTACGTCAAGCGCCTTGAAAAGCTTGAGGAGATATCCAAGAGCTTCCCCGGCATCGCCGGCAGCTACGCCATCCAGGCCGGACGCGAGATACGCGTTATGGTCAAGCCCGAGGAGGTATCCGAGGATCAGATGGTGCTCCTGGCGCGCGATATCGCAAAGAAGATAGAGGAGGAGCTGACTTACCCCGGTCAGATCAAGGTCCACGTCCTTCGCGAGACGAAGGCCGTCGAGTACGCAAAATAAGAACAAAAAAGCAGACAGCTCGGCTGTCTGCTTTTTTACGGCGAAAAATAAAAACCGCACCAAACGGTGCGGATTTTGCTGCAAATTATGCCTGAGGAGGGTAACCAAAGAACTTGTCAAGCTTTTCAAGCTCACCATGAGTGCCGTTATCCTCATTCCAAAGAATATGGCGAATGATAGCGTAGATAAAAGTAATAGGGTTCATAAATTGTCTCCTTTCTTATAGCTTTTCTGACTATTTCCATGCATATGTTATCATAGGAAAATGCTTATGTCAACCAACATTTGTCGCAATTAGTATAATTAAGCCGAAAAACGGCGCGTTTTGTCGCCGAAAAGGATTGAAAAATCAAGGATTATACACATTTCGTTTATTTGTAAACAATTAAGAAAAGTGTTAAAAGCGCCGCATTTTGCGGCGCTTTTATATGTTTTTTAGCTTAGTACGGCTCGACTATGCCGAAAATACGATCAAGCCATGCGATCTCATCATCGGCATTGGGCTCAAATCTGAGAATTATATCACTGATAACAAAGTAAATATCAGAAATTATGGGAATATACATTGGTGTTTCTCCTTTAAATTTTATTGCAACAGCTTTTTCTTAAATCAGAAGGGCAGATTCTCAAAGAACTTATCGAGAACTTCAAATTCGTCCTTGGAGTTGGGCTCGTTATCGCCGACGATCTTCTTGATGAGTTTATAGATTGTTTTCATTCTTTTCTTCCTTTCTTTTAGTTATTAAATTCCTTTAATGACTATTTCCAATATGACAATATCATTAAAAAACAAAATTGTCAATGAAAATTAATAAAATAACTAAAGAAAACGGCGGAATGTGTTCTTTTTAGACACATTCCGCCGCTGATGTTCGATTGCTGTCAGATATTCCAGGTCTCTATGCCCTCCTCAAGGACTTCACCGTTGTTATAAGCCTCTACGATCTTCTGTATCGCGTGGTCGGCAAAGACGGTGCTTATCTTATCCTCGGTGGCCTCGGGCCATTCCTCGTCGGTAAGCTCGGGAATCTGCTCGATATTGCGCATCTGGTTTACGGCCTTGCGCCAGCGGTTCTGATTCTCCACAGTGTGACGCACGAGACGGTCGTCGGGTGCAAGCTCGGTCACGTCGAGCTTTCCGAGCGTACGGTCGATGACTATCGTGCCGTGGCCGTTTTCCTCCTTGCCGTGGGGGAAGTACCAGTAGACGAGCTGCTGGTCGGATTCTTCTTTAAGCTTAAATGTTACCATATCTCATTCTCCGAAGTGTTAAAATTGGATGTAAGCATTATAACACACCGGAGGAAAAATATCAATCAATATGAATGATGCTCTCCATAAGCTCGGCGGCGGAGACGTTGGGGTTGTGGTAATGCTCGCGCTTTACGCTCTTTTCGGTCAGCGTAATGGCCTCCTTCGGGCAGTATTGCAGACAGCTGAGGCACTGGATGCAGTCCGTGCCGAAGGTGGGCTTGCCGTCGACAAATTTTATGTTGCCCCTCGGGCAGAGCTTCTCGCACTGGTGACAGCCGATGCATGCATCGGTGACGGCAAATTTCTTGGCTTTGCCGACCGCGAGCTTCGGCCAGACCTTGCTCTCAAGCGCGTTGAGCCCCATTTTCGGGGGAGCCTTCTTGCTCCTGTCGCCGCGCAGGATGGCCTTGATGAGCTTCTTTGCCATGCGCTCGCTGCGCTTCTGCGCCATTGCGGGAGTTACGGGCGGTAGCATGAGCTGATGCGGGAACAGCCAGATGCACGAGCACTGATGGGAAAGACCCGTCCACAGGTCAAGCTCGAAGCGCTCGTTTATCTTGTGCAGGCCGCAGCCGAGGTAGCCGGAGTACTGGCCGACCGCGAAGGTGTACGCGCTCGGAGATATTTTGATGCTGCCGAGGTAGCTCTCAACGTCGCCCGGCAGACCGCCGCCGTAGCAGGGGACGATGAAGCCGACGCGCTCGGCGTCGGTGACGTCGGTTTTTACCGGTGCCCTGCGCATCATGATGATGTCCGTGTCGCCCAGACCCTTTGCGATGTTCTTTGCAAGGTCAAGGCAGTTGCCGCTGCCGGAATAGCAGAATATAACGTTCTTGCTCATAGTATCTACTCCTCAGTTAAATTATCTTCATGTCAGGATTGTAACATAAAAGAAAATGTGATACAATAGTACCGCAACGAAGTAATACAAAGGAGCGAATAATGTATCACATCAAGCAGGATAAGCGCGCACAGACCTCGGTGGAGCTCATTTGCACGGGGTTAAAGCAGTGCTTAAGGGAAAAAAGCTTTGAAAATATAACGATATCGGACATACAGCGCGTCTCGGGCGTGAGCCGCTCGACGTTTTACCGAAACTTTGACCGAATCGAGGATGTTCTCGCGCTCATGTGCGACAGGGTGTTCGAGGAGGCGTTTGCGGCGGGCTATGCAAATATAAGCGAGGCTGTGTTCCGTACATGGTTCAGGCACGCCGATATGATAGAGACGATCGTCGGTATAGACCGCGGCGATATGCTCTATGCCAGCCTGCGCCGCTGCGCGGCCGGTCTGCGCGGAGGCCTGCCGGGCTTCGGGGATGCCGCGCTGTTTGACTATCTTGTTTCCATCATCGCGTCATCAATGATGGGTATCATGGTGACGTGGGTCGAACGCGGCCGCCGCGAGAGCGAGGAGGAGCTTAAAAACATGATCCTGCAAAGCTTCAAGGCGATGAAATTCATAGGATTGGCATGAAAAAAGCTCCCCGTGGGGAGCTTTTACTGATATTGCAGGAAGTTTTGCCGCGGTTTGGGCCGGTATTTAACACCGGAAACAAGACCGACGGCCGCGTACATCGCAACGATCGACGAGCCGCCGTAGCTGAAGAACGGAAGCGTTATGCCGACGACGGGCGTTATGCCGATGCACATGCCGATGTTGACGAAGGTCTGGAACGCGAGCGCCGCGGCAACGCCGAAGCAGATGAGCATGCCGAAGGGACTGCCCGAGCGCAGACCGATAACACAGCAGCGTATGATGATTATGCTCAGCAGAACGATGATGGCGATGCAGGCGATCATGCCGAGCTCCTCGCCGATGGAGGCGAAGATGCAGTCGGTGTGGCGGGCGTTATAGCTGCTCTGCGCGAAGCTTCCCTCGCCGAAGCCCACGCCCGTCCAGCGGCCGGAGGCTAGCGCGTCCTTGCAGTGGTTGGTCTGCCAGGTGATGCCCTGACCGGTCGGGTCGACAACATCGGGAATATACGGCGCGAGAATGCGCTTTTTTTGATAATCCTTGAGCAGGAAGTTCCAAAACAACGGTATCATCGCCGCAACGGCCGCGGCGGCCGCCGCCATCCAGTACCACGCGATACCGGCGCAGATGAGCATGATGACGAAGATCGCGAGGAATATGAGCGCACTGCCGAGGTCGTTCGGTATGACGGTTATAAGACCAAAGTACAGCGCCCAATGCAGGCCGAGCTTCATGATCGACGGGAATTTGTTGAGCGTTCGCTGTTCTTTGTAGTTTGAGATCTGTTTTGCCATCAGAACGATGAATATGACCTTGACGATCTCCGATGGCTGAACGCCGATGCCGGCAAAACGGTACCACGAGCGCGAGCCGACCTCGTCGCCTTTTCCGAAGAAGATAAGTCCAACGATGAACAGAACGTTGAATATTGTGAGATACACCCACTTGTCCGCGATAAGGTCGGGGTCTATGACCGTGAACACTATAAACGCCGCGATGCCAAGCAGCATAGCAAAGGCCTGAACGACGACGTATTTCGTCCAGCCGTATGACTTCGTCATGCTGTAGATCATGACTATGCCGAAGACCGTGCATATAATGCAGACGGCGAGGAGAAACATATCAGCTCGCTTGAAAAAGTCTTTAATTTTTCGGGAATCGATTTTAATTGTCGCCGCCGCCCTTCAAAAATGCTCTATCTCACAAATTATCGCAATCGGATGCGTTACATTTTAGCATATTATTGCCCTTTACGCAATGCGGTATCTTGTGGTATAATTCAAATTCAGAAAAAGTTTAAAAATGAGGTGAGGTCAGTGCAGACGTATATAAGCCACAGCGAGGCGGAAACCGAGCGCATCGGCGAGCAGTTTGCAAAGGACCTCCCCGACGGTACCGTCATTGCAATGTATGGCGACCTCGGCGCGGGCAAGACCGCCTTTGTGCGGGGAATGGCAAAGGGCATGGGACTTTCGTGCCGCGTGTCCAGCCCGACGTTTACCATCGTAAACGAGTATATCGGTGAGCGTGAGCTCATCCATTTTGATATGTACCGGCTTGAGAGCGCGGACGAGCTGTTCGATATCGGTTGGGAGGATTATCTCCGCCGCGGCGCCGTGTGTGCCGTCGAATGGAGCGAAAAGGTCGAGGACGCGTTCTTCGGCGACGAGATCGTCCTGCGCATTGAAAAGCTCAGTGACAGCGAAAGAAAGATCACCATTGAGGAGGGAAATGCAAAATGCTGATACTTGCACTTGAATCCTCCGCAAAAGCCGCGTCTGTGGCACTTATGGAGGATGAAAAGCTCATCGCGCAGTACAGTCAGTGCAGCGGACTTACTCACAGCCGCACGCTTCTGCCGATGGTGGACGATATGCTTAAAAATACTGAAAATACTATCGCCGGCGTTGATCTTATCGCCGTTGCTCACGGACCGGGTTCCTTTACGGGGATCAGAATCGGTGTTTCTACCGTTAAGGGTCTTGCGTGGGCAGCCGATAAGATGTGCGTCGGCGTTTCTACGCTTGAGGCTATGGCCTGGCACGGAGTGTCTGCAGTCGGACTCATCTGTCCTGTGATGGATGCTCGCCGCAGTCAGGTGTATAACGCGCTGTTTGAGATGACATACGGTAAGCCGCAGCGCCTGTGCGATGACAGGGCGATAGCCCTCGAAGAACTCGCAGAAGAGATTCGCGGCAAAAACGCGTTTTTGGTAGGCGACGGCGCCGAGCTTACATATGAGTATATGAAAAACGCCGGTATCGACTGCCGTGTGGCTCCGTCAAACCTTCTGTATCAGAGTGCGTGGGGCGTCGGCATGGCTGCGCTGAGCAAAACGCCCGGCACGGCAGACGATCTGCTGCCGGTGTATCTTCGCCTGAGCCAGGCCGAGCGCGAACGTCAGGAGCGCATGAATAACAAATAGTATAGAAACCGGTTTGCCGGTGTATATAAATAGGCTCCTATCAGGAGCGGACTAAACAAAGGAGAATTATAATGAGCAAGGTATGCGTATTTGACCACCCCCTCATCCTGCACAAGCTGTCGATACTCAGAGACAAGGGAACTTCCGTCAAGGAGTTCAGAGAACTCGTTTCCGAGATAGCGATGCTCATGTGCTATGAAGCAACGAGAGACCTTCCCCTCGAGGATGTAGAGATCGAAACTCCCGTTGCCAAGGCGACCGTAAAGCGCATCGCCGGTAAGAAGCTCGCGATCGTTCCCATCCTGCGCGCAGGCCTCGGCATGGTCGACGGTATGGTCAGCATGATGCCCAACGTCAAGGTCGGTCACATTGGCCTGTTCCGCGATCCTGAGACTCTTGAGCCTGTTAAGTACTACTTCAAGATGCCGCCCGACATCGAGGAGAGAGACGTTATCGTCGTTGACCCAATGCTCGCTACCGGCGGCTCGGCTTCGGCAGCTATCCAGTTCCTGAAGGATGATGGCGTAAAGCACATCAAGCTCATGTGCATCATCGGCGCTCCCGAAGGTGTCGAGCGTATGCAGAAAGATCATCCCGATGTGGATATCTACGTTGCAGCTCTTGACGATCATCTCAATGAGCACGGTTACATTGTTCCCGGCCTCGGCGACGCAGGCGACCGCATCTTCGGTACGAAGTAAGACTAAGACAGAATGCATAAAAAGCTCCCGTCCTATGGACGGGAGCTTTTTATGCGCTTTTATGCTTTTAGAAGCTTTGTAAGAAGTTTGGGCTTAATATCCGCGCCCTCAGCATCGTCTGCAAAATATAGCCTGCTGAACGCGATGGCGAGGACGAAGTATTGCCCGCTCGTGACGGTGAACAGAACGTGACCGGCCAATGTGAGATAGCCGAAGGTCATACCCAGAGCAATGAAGAACGCAAAGCCGATGAGATCAAACTTTTTGATCAGTGACTTAATGAACTCGACTGCCGCCCAGACATAGATCCAGAGCATTGCCGCGGCACCTACGATACCGTAATAGATAATGACCTCGAACAGATCCATTTCAATTATATATTCGACCGAACTGCGGCCTATGCCAAACAGCCATGTTGCCGGTCCGCCCCACTGGAAGCGGTGGATCTGCTGAACGAGCTTGCTGCTGCGTCCGCTCAGAACGGCGACTTCAAGTCCCTCCTCCTCGGCGACCGTTGACGGAGCATCAAAGCAGACGGAGATATCACCGTAGAGCCTGCTGAAGCTGACGATGCAGCCGAGAATGAGGAAGATGATGAGCACGGCGAGAATGAGCCACAAAATTCGTATGACGCGTGCCTTGCCGTCTTTACGCATCTTGATCAGTGCGAAGATGAGGATCAGCAGACATGTGCCTATAGCGGCGATGAATGCCGTTTTTGATCCTATAAGCAGCAGTGAGACGATCGCAAGAGCAGGGGCGAGCACGGAGACAACGGACTTTTTGGACAAAAGCCTGTCCCTGCGCTCAACAAAGCTTGCAACGGCTATCGGCAGCGTGACCGTCAAAACAGCGGTAATATCGTTTCCTGAGTAAAAATAACCTCTGCATCCGCGGTAGCCAAGAGTATCTGCATAGGTATAGTATCCGAGCTTTAACACATACGGAACGAGAATGCCGAGCGAACATACGATACAAGTGTACCGTACTATATTAAACAGCTTTTCCACAAATTCAGTTTTGTCGTGACACAGACTGCGGAACAGTGAGATATACGCAAACAGCATCGCAATGTTGTAGCAATACTTTATAAAATACTTAACATCAGTGCCGAGGGAGAGATTTGCACCCGTCAGAAGCAGTATGCCTATCGAAGCACAGAAAGCAAGACCCATTATGACCAGCGTGCCTATTGCGATCTTTTCACGGCGCATTAGAATGTACAGGCCGAACACGGCAAGCATCGCAAGGCGGATATAGAGGCTTGGAGTGCTTGAAAATTCAGCTTTCATAACGTCAAGCTCTGTCGCACCGAGAACTTCCTTTATATACAGTCCTGTGAAGAAGTCTATAAGGGGATTGATTATAATATAGAGTACAAGCAGCTTTTCGACAAAACTGCGTACCGGAGAGTGTTTTTCAATCATGTGAGCCTCCAAATATAACAGCCAATTTAATTAACATAATATCTTATTGCGCCGAGGATTTCAAGAACCATGCGTAAAAAACTCTTTTTTCGACAAAACAGGACAAATCGTCGGTCAACGCCATGGAAATCGAGGGAAGTTTGAATTGACAGTAAAGTAGAATGCGTGTATAATTTTTGGCGGGGAAAGAGGTTGGGAAAATGAACATTAACGGTATAAACAGAAAACTGAACAAGAAGTTTGGCGGCTCCGTTACGGCGGAGCTTATTGATAATTGTATTGTGCTCAAAGGTGAGCTCGGTGATTGGAACGACATTGTCGATGCCGGTATGACGGCCGCAACGCCGCATTCGGATACGCATGTCGTAAACGATATCGTGTATACCGGTGCGCAGCCCGAGAAGATGCATATGCCGATTATAAATGACAAAGCGCTCGACGGCGACAAGCCCGATGTGCTCGTCATCGGCGGCGGTATATCCGGCTGCTCGGTCGCGCGCGAGCTTTCCCGATACAAGCTCAATGTTCTGCTTATAGAAAAAGAGGCCGACCTTGCCCTCGGCGCCTCCGGCCGTAATGACGGCGAGGTGCACCCCGGCGTCGATCTTTCAAAGGGCTCATTAAAGCATAAATACATACGCCGCGCAAACCACATGTACGAAAATCTCTGCCGTGAGCTTGATGTTCCGTTCAAGCGCACCGGTCAGTACGCCTGCTTTACGCACAAAAGCTGGCTGCCGTTTGTGAGCCTCTATGCAAAGTGGCGCAGAGATCATGATGGCATTGAGGATACGCGCATCGTCATGGGCGACGAGATACGCAAAAAAGAGCCCAAAATTTCGCCCGATGTGGCTTTTGCGCTTTCTAATCCCTCGTCCGGCAGCGTGAGTCCGTATAACCTCGTCATTGCGTACGCTGAAAACGCTGTGCATAACGGTGCGCGCGTTTCGCTCAACACCGCCGTTACCGGTATGGACGTAAAAGACGGCGAGATAAAAGCCGTATACACCAATCGCGGAACGATATATCCGCGCGAGGTCATAAACTGCGCAGGAGTTTATTCCGACGTTGTCGCGCAGATGGCGCAGGACAGATTTTTCAGCATCCATCCCCGCCGCGGCACAAACTCTATTCTTGACAAAAAAACCAGCGCGTCATTCGGAACGATCGCATCCGTTGTCGGAGCGAAGACTCCGGGACATACGCACACCAAGGGCGGCGGCATACTGCACACGGCGCACGATAACCTGCTCATAGGCCCCGATGCCGTCGAAACGCCCGAGCGCGAGAACACCGCGACCAATGCCGACAGCATAGCGCGCGTTTTCGCAAAGCAGAAGATAACCATGCCCACTCTTACGGAGAAGGACATCATAACATATTTCACCGGCGTTCGCGCCCCTACATATGAAGAGGACTTCATTATAGAGCCCGGCAGAAAAACGAAGAATATCTACCACGTCGCGGGCATACAATCTCCCGGACTTACGACCGCGCCCGCCGTCGCGCAGGATGTCGCGGCCTATGTCGCCGGGATCTTCGGCGCGGAGAAAAACGAGAGCTTCGATCCCGTGCGCAAGGCTCCCCCGCATCTCGCGGAAATGAGCGACGCCGAGCGAGCGGAGCTTATAAAGAAAAATCCCGATTACGGCCTTATCGTCTGCCGCTGCGAGGAGGTAAGCCGCGGCGAGATACTCGATGCGCTAAATAGCCCCATATGCGTACCCACGCTCGACGGTGTGAAAAAGCGCGTAAGACCCGGCATGGGCAGATGCCAGGGTGGTTTCTGCTCGCCTATAGTCACAAAAATCATAGCCGAGTACCTGGGCGTTCCGCTCACGGAGGTCAAAAAAAGCTCCGAGCAGTCGCCTATAGTGTTTGAGAGCAAAAAAGGGGGCAGTGACAATGCATGATTACGATGTTATCGTGATAGGCGGCGGCCCTGCCGGCCTTGCAGCCGCGGCTGCGGCAGACGAAAGCGGAGCGAAGGTGCTCATTGTCGAGCGCGAAGAGCGCCTCGGCGGTATGCTCAAGCAGTGCATACACGATGGCTTCGGCTTGCGTACCTTCGGCGAGCGACTTGCAGGCCCCGAGTATGTCGAGCGCTTTATGGATAAGATCGCACAGACGGATATTGATGTCAGATGCAATACATTTGTCACGCGCGCGGAGAAAACGACAGACGGCTTCGCGGTCACGCTCGTTTCGCGCGACGGTTTGTGTACCGTTACGGGCAAAAGCCTGATTCTCGCAACCGGCTGCCGCGAGAGAAGCGCAAAGCAGGTGTTTATCCACGGAACGCGCCCGGCAGGTGTGTTTACCGCGGGTACTGCGCAGCACTTTACGAATCGTCTCGGCGTTATGCCGACAAAGAAATGCGTCATCCTCGGTTCCGGCGATATCGGCCTCATCATGGCTCGCCGACTGACGCTTGAAGGTGCCGAAGTTCTCGGCGTGTACGAAATAAACCCCACGCCCTCGGGACTTACGAGAAACATCTATCAGTGCCTTAATGATTACAATATACCCCTGTACCTGAGTCACACAGTCACGCGAGTGTTCGGAAAAGACCGTCTTGAAGCGGTCGAGGTATGCGCGGTGGACGAAAATTACAAGCCCATACCGGAGAGCGCCGAGAGAATAGAGTGCGACGCGCTCATCGTCTCAGTAGGACTTATACCGGAAAATGAGCTTGCCCAATCTTTGGGTGTCGAGCTTGACCGCCACACGGGCGGACCTGTATGTGACGCACAGCTTATGACAAAAGTTCCGGGTATATTCTCATGCGGAAACGCTTTGCATGTAAACGATCTCGTCGACTTCGTTTCCGAGTCCGGTGAGGAGGCCGGAAGAAATGCGGCGGCATGGTGCGGTGCAGAGCAGAACAGGGTAGATATAAACATCGGCGACGAATTTCTGTACCTCGTTCCGCAGCAGCTCGATCTGGGCAGCGACAATTCCAAGACGGTATTTTATTTCCGCTCGAAAAAGGTCGTTGAAAAGAGCGTACTTCGCCTTAAAATAAACGGCGAAGAGGTCTGGAAAAAGACCTATCCCTTCCTGCGTCCGCCCGAAATGCAGCAGCTTACGCTCGATATGACCAAATTCGGCATAGATGAAAACAGTGACATGCGTTTTGAAATCGAGGTGGTAAAATGAAACAGCTCGTATGTATCGGCTGCCCGCGCGGCTGCCGCCTCACGATCGAGGAAAAGGACGGCGAGTTCATCGTAACGGGCAACACCTGCCCGAGGGGCAAGGCCTTTGCCATAAGCGAAATGACAGAGCCCAAACGCACGATATGTTCAACGGTCAAGACTTCTTTTCCCGACGTGCCGGTACTGCCGGTAAGAGTGTCGGATGATATTCCCAAGGATAAAATATTTGACGTCATGCGCGAAATTAACGCCGTGACGCTGACAGAGCGTGTCGGCAGGGGAGATGCCGTCATAAAAAATGTGCTCGGTCTCGGCGTTGACGTCATTGCAACAAGCGATCTTTTAAAACAGAAATAAAGATATTATGCAAAGACGGAGGGAGAAATAATGAACAGACCGCTGATCCTGACTTATGATGTCGGCACTCAGAGCACGAGAGCCATACTGGTCGATAAGCAGGGAAATATCGTGGACAAGGAGCAGGTCAAGTACGCAGAACCCTATTTCCGGCAGCGTCCGGGATGGGCGGAGCAGAAAACGGATTTTTACTTTGACAACATGTGCAAGGCATCGACGGCGCTCATGGCGCGCAATGCCGACAAGGTGCCCGACATAATCGCCTGCGCGGTTACCGTTATCCGCGACACACTCGTGTTCCTCGATGAAAACTACAAGCCCACGCGCGATATCATCCACTGGCTCGATGCGCGCAAATGCGTTTACGACGATCCCTTCCCCCTGTGGAAGGAAGCTGTGTTCGAGCTCATCGGAATGGGCAAGGGCACGAAGATCGTCTACCGCACCTCGAAGGTCAACTGGGTGCGCCAAAAGCAGCCCAAGGTTTGGGCGCGCACAAAGAAGATAGTGTGCCTGCCGGCATATCTCAACTACCGCATGACGGGCCGCCTTGCCGACACCCCGGCGAACACCATCGCGCACATTCCCATGGACTATAAGAAAAAGCGCTGGATGAAGGAAAACGACCTCACCCGCTGCTTCTACGATGTCCCGCAGGACAGACTGTATGAGCTTATCCCCTCCGGCGAGGTGCTCGGCTATATCACCAAGGAAGCGGCCGAACTCACCGGCGCACCCGAGGGACTGCCCCTTATAGCGACAGGTGCGGATAAGGCCTGCGAGACGCTCGGCCTTTCGGTCGCGAGCCCCGACAAGGCGTCGATTTCCTTCGGCACGAGCTCGACTATCGAGATGTACTCCGAGCAGTATTTCGAGCCGCAGGCATTCCTGCCCTCGTATCCGTCGGTCATCAATAAGGCATGGAATCCGGAGATACAGGTGTTCCGCGGCTTTTGGATGCTCAGCTGGTTCATAAAGGAGTTCGGCGACAAGGATAAGGAAGAAGCTGAAAGACTCGGCGTATCGCCCGAGGAGATCCTCAACAAAAAAGCCGCCGAGATCCCGGCCGGCTGCCAGGGACTTATGCTCCAGCCGTACTGGACGCCGGACGTGCTCAAGCCCGACTCCTACGGCGCGATCATCGGTTTTTCCGATTACCACACGAAGTATCATATTTACCGAGCTATCATCGAGGGCATCTGCCTTGAACTGTACATGTCCATGAAGAGCATGGAAAAGCGCGGCAAGAAGCATATAAAAGAGCTCTATGTCGGCGGGGGCGGCTCGAAGAGCGATCTTGCCTGCCAGATCCTCGCCGATACCTTCGGTCTGCCCGTTAAGCGCATCCATACGCACGAGGCATGCTCGCTGGGCGCGGCTATGGTCGCGTTCGTCGCAAAGGGCGAGTTTAATAGCTTTGACGAGGCAATAAAGAGCATGGTGCACGAAAAGGACGTATTTACGCCCGATCCCAAGAACCATGAGACCTATATGAATATGTACAATAAGGTCTATCGCAAGATATATAAGAACGTAAGACCGCTGTACGCAACGATGAACAACCTCAAAGAAAGGAACATGATCTGATGAGTCATAAGCAGTATGAGGGCTTCGAGCCCAAATGGGTAAACACCCCCGCACCGGCGAACAGCTATCGTTCGATATTCCGCTGGGGCGATCCCGAGTTTTTCAAGTTCCCGAAGGAATCCCTTTATAAGATGATGAAGGAGGTCTTCAAGCTCACCGATGATGACTTCAGGGAGTATTCCGACGATATAGGCTTTGACCCCGTCGACCTTTCCGACCACCCCGTGAAGCTCGCGCAGGAGCATCTTGACGCACTCAAGCAGATCGTCGGCGAGGAGGGCTTCTCTGTTTCGGATTACGACCGCCTTGCCGTTGCCTACGGCTTCACAGCCTATGATATCCTCCGCCTGCGCCATAAGGTCATCGACTCGGTGCCCGACGTTGTCCTGTATCCCGATACGACCGAGCAGGTCGAGAAGATCGTTGCGTACTCGACAGGGCATGATATACCCCTTTATGTCTACGGCGGCGGCAGCTCCGTCACCCGCGGTGTCGAGCCCATAAAGGGCGGCATATCGCTGGATATGAGAAAACGTTTTAACAAAGTCCTTTCTTTCAATGAGATCGACCAGACCATCACCGTTCAGGCCGGTATGTCCGGACCCGACCTCGAAAAAACGCTTCAGGCCGCTCCCGAACTCTTCGGCGCAAAGCGCCAGTACACTTGCGGCCATTTTCCGCAGAGCTTTGAGTATTCCTCCGTCGGCGGCTGGACCGTGACTCGCGGCGCCGGTCAGAACAGCACATACTACGGCTGCATTGCGGATATCGTCCTGAGCCAGAAGTACGCTACCCCCATCGGCACCATCACCACCAGCCACTATCCGCGCGAGGCCTGCGGCCCGGATCTTAATCAGATCATGATGGGCTCGGAGGGCACCTTCGGCGTTCTGACCGAGGTCACGCTGAAGATATTCCGCTGGATGCCGGAAAACCGTAAGAGATTCTCGTACATCTTCAAGACCTGGGACGAGGCAATGAAGGCCGCGCGCGAGATGATGCAGCATGAGTGCGGCTACTCTTCCGTGTTCCGTCTGTCCGATCAGGAAGAGACGAGCATGATGCTCAGATTGTACAACGTTGACGACACGCCGCTGTACCCGCTGCTCGACAAGCTCGGCTACAAGGATATGGAGCGCTGCCTCTTCCTAGGCTTTACCGACGGCGAAAAGGGCTACTCCAAAAACGTTGCGAAAAACATCGCCAAAATTGCCCGCCAGCACGGCGGTCTGCCCCTGACCGGCTACGTCACAAAGAGCTGGGAAAAGGGCCGCTTCAATGACCCGTACCTGCGCGATACGCTCATGGACTTCGGTATCACTACCGATACTCTCGAGTGCACCGTCAACTGGTCGAACATGGAGCAGGTGCATCTTGATGTTCGCAAGGTCTGCCATGCACTGCCCAACACGGTCGTAACGACCCATATGTCGCACTGCTATCCGCAGGGCGCGAACCTGTATTTCATCTTCCTGACCAAGATGCAGGATGAGAAAGCATTCAAGGCATACCACACCACCATTCTCGACGCTATCCAGCGTTCCGGCGCATCGATAAGCCACCACCACGGCATCGGCAAGATGTTCGCGCCCTGGCTCGAGGGTTACGTCGGCGAAAAGGAGTACGGTGTGTTCAAAGTGCTCAAGAACTACTTCGACCCGAAGTACAACATGAACCCCGGCGGTACCATCGGCCTCGACCTCCTGCCAGAGGAGAAGAAGTTCGACCGCCAGTACACCGATTACGAAGCTCAGCCGAAGTTTGACTGATAAAAACGAATGCCGCACTGCTATTTTGCAGTGCGGCATAATTTTTCCTTGAATTATTCGAGGCGCCATGCTATAATACAAAAGCTGCGGAGAATTAGCTCAGCTGGTTAGAGCGCTCGCCTCACACGCGAGAGGTCAGCAGTTCGAGTCTGCTATTCTCCACCAACTTTAAAGACCTGAAAGTTAAGACTTTCGGGTCTTTTTCTTGTTTTTTACGAACTTTTAGGAACAGCTGCACAAGCGTGAAGATTTCACTTTCGTCAAATGCGTCCAAAAATGCGTCCATAATTTAAGAAAAATAAATATCGTTCATGAGCTTTGCAGTCTTAACTTTCACATCGCTGAGACAATGAGCGTATATATTCATCGTTGTGCTCACGGTCTCGTGTCCCAAAAACTCCTGTGTTTGCTGAGGCGTTGCTCCGCTGGCGATAAGAAGTGATGCTGCCGTGTGTCTCAAGTCATGATAGCGAATAGGCGGCAGACCGTTTTCCTTTAAGAGTTTACCAAATTTCTTTGAGATGTAGTCATGCTTTATGTCATCTCCGTTTGGCCAGCGGCACACTTTGCCCAGTGTTAGGCCCGCTTTTTGCTGCTGCTCCTTAAGTGCCTTGAAATGCGGAACAGTGAAATCCACCAGTGCTATAACTCGGTCACTTTTCCTGGTTTTTGTCCGTTCTTCCTCAATGTATCCGGCGTCGCCTTTTACAACGGTGTTGCATATGTGCATCACGCCGTTATCGAAATCAATGTCCTGCCAACGTAAACCGCAAACCTCGGAACGGCGCAGACCGTACACCATAGGCAGAAGAATGGCCGTGTATATTGGCTCTCCTGCATCCTTAGCGGCTATGAGAAGAGTTTTTGCTTCACCGGCAGTTAGCGTGTTGCCTTTAAACTTCTCCTTTGCTCGCGGCATCTTGACCAAAGATGCGGGATTGCTGGATATGATCCCGTCGCGCATGGCATCATCCAAAACGCCGCTTATGAGGGTGAAGTGCTTGCCAATCGTCTCGGGCTTTAGGCTTTCAGCCATAGTATCGCAGTACCATTGCAGTCTGCTGTATGTAATATCTTTTACTCTTATGTTGCCGAGCATGGGGATTATGTGGTTCTTAGCGTAAGAGTGATACCCCTGCATTGAGTTTTCTTTTACGGTTTTGCTCTTAGCCTCTAACCAACGCTCGACGCTTTCGGCGAAAGTGGGATCGTCGCTTACTACATTGGAATTAAGCTCGGCCTCCCACTGTGCCTTTACCTCAGGCAGCATAGCCACTGCTTTGCGTTTGGTGCTGTTTGCGACCTTGAGTCTCAATGTCTTAGACTTCCTTACACGTCTGCCGGTAATCGGATCTTTGTAGTCTCCTCGTGCAGACCATGTGCCATCATGGTTGTATAAGGTCACGTTGACCTTTATCGGGCTTGTCAATAATCGTACCTCCTTCTCGTGACAAGCCGGACTGTTAATGTGATCATTATACCTCCGAGCGGGAGAGCTGGCAACAGCGCTTGTTCCGTTTGTGGTGGGGAAGGAGATAATGTTCTGAGGATTGACGTTTGAGATATTTGTAATAAATATCCCTCCTTAAATAAAGATTAAAAAATTTTAATTAAAAAGAGACTTGCCCAGCAAATGAATACGCTAAACAAAACAATGAGAAGAGCGTAACTGCTATCGAAAGTCTCTCTAATTAACGATAGATTGAAACGATAAATTCAATTTTTCAGAGCCGCAAAGCATTGAAAAAACGTGCGTATGTCCTAAACAAAAGAACTTTTTGACGACGCACGAAAAAAGCGCGGCGGCACGTACATCGTGTCGGGCTGGGGGAAAGCGACGGCGGTATGAAGCACGGCGACGGATTATGACGGGAAAAAGCCGTATTTCGGAATGATCGCGGCAGTGTACTACACCGGCGTGAGCGGCGAGGAATGGCATTTCATCCCGTTCAATAAGGACTACACGGACTGGCAGTTTGCAAGCGGCATAGTTGTGCCGAAGCAGGATAAGCCCGTGTATATGATAAAGGTCTACCTCGCATACACATGCAATGCAGGCGAAGCCTATTTCGATAACATCAGCCTGACGAAGGAGCCGTGCAGCAGCTACAGCTATGACGACAAGGGCAATCCCGTGTCGGCAAAGGAGGGCGGCGCAAAAACAAACTGCGAGTACGAGAGCGGCACGAGCATCCTGACCAAATACACCGCGTCCACGGGCGTGACCTCAAGCTTTACCTACGCGCCGACGACGCATAATTTGAAGACCGTGACGTCGGCCGGAGTCACGACCTCAAACACGCACAGCTCGGCAGGTCTGCTGACGCAGAGCGTGAGCTCAGGCGACGGACAGAAGCAAAAGACGTCGGCGACATATGACAGCTATGGACATAAGACATCGTCGACGGACGTAAACAACACGACGACGAGCTACGACCACAGCTACTACATCGGGCACCACGTCAGCGGCATAACCGAGGGCGGGCTGAAGGAGCAGCGCTTTGCGTATAACAGCAGCGACCGGCTGTCGACCACGAGCATGTCGGGGCTTGCGTCGCAGAGCTACAATTATGCGAACGGACAGCTTTCGTCGCTCGCGCGCAAAAGCCGCGCCGGCGCGGACGCGTTCACATGGCAGAGCTACCACTTTGCGTACGACCCGTTCGGGAACATGACGCAGATAAGCGTCAGCGGTGCGGACAACACGTCATCGAGCGCACCGTCAAGCGCGATCATGCTCGCAAAATACCAGTACGAAAGCGGCGTGAACAACGGGCGCTTGCAGAAAATGACGTTCGGCAACGGACAAACAGTACAGTATTCTTACGATATATTTGACCGGACGACGAAAGAGCAGTATAATAATGTCACATATGAATATGCCTATGATGCATCCGGACAGCTTGCAAAGCAGAGTTCGACGGCAGGGGAAGAGTATAACTACGAATACGACAGCCTCGGCCGGCTGATCCGGAGCAACGAGTATAGCGGCGGTACGTTCGAGCAGCGCACGGAGCATGTATACGATGCGTCCGACCGACTGACGAAGCAGAGCTGGTATAACGCGGGAGGCACGACGACGCTGTCGTATGCCTACAATGCGACGACGGGACTGCTCTCAAGCCTGAACGCGAACGTTCAGGGCTCGAGCATCCCCGTGACCTACACGTATCGGGGAGTGAATCAGCTGCGCAGCAAGGTCATCGGCAGCGTCATGACGAAGGCGTATAACTACTGCTATAATAAGGATGGCGGCTACAGAGCCTCGCTGCCGGATTACGTCAATTACCGCGACTCGTCGAGCAACCTGATCTATGGCGATAATTGCCACTACGACAGCAACGGCCGTTTGGTCAAGATCCTCGATTCGGGCAGCTCAACGACGACCCGCGCAATCTATGGCTACGACCAGCAGGGGCAGCTCACCTCGGCGACAGTCGGGGGAACGAGCTATGAGTACAGCTACGACACCGCAGGCAACATTCAGAGAAAAACGGTCGGCGGCACGACGACCAATTACACCTATGGCAACAGCGCGTGGCGCGATCTGCTGACGGCGTACGGCGGCAATTCGATCACCTACTCCGGCGGCAATCCGACGAAGTATTACGACGGAAGCACGTTCACGTGGACGCAGGGACGCAGGCTGGCGACGGCCAAGGTCGGCAGCACGAACATAAGCTATACCTACGATATGGCTGGTGTTCGCAGCAGCAAGACCGTGGGCTCTACGACGTATAAGTTCACGACCCTCAGCGGGCTTGTGACGCGTCAGACGGTCGGCGGCAAGACCATCGACTTCGTCTATGACGAGAATAACCAGCCGCTGGCGATGAAGTACAACGGTACGTTGTACTATTACGTCCTCAATGCGCAGGGTGATGTTGTCCGCATCGTCAACAGCAGCTGCGGCACAGTTGCAAGCTATACCTACGATCCCTGGGGCAAGATAATAAGCAGCAGCGGAACACTGGCGGACATAAATCCGCTCCGCTACCGTGGTTATTATTACGACTCTGAGACAGGCTTTTACTATCTCCAGTCTCGCTACTACGATCCGGAAATAGGCCGCTTTATAAATGCGGACAGCTACGCATCAACTGACGCAACCGGCCTCCTGAGCACCAACATGTTCGCATACTGCGAAAATGACCCGGTGAACAAGAGTGATCCAAGCGGCGAAGCGTTCTCGCTCATCACTATTGCAGTGGGAGCGACGGTTGGCGCACTCGTAAATGCGGCCGGTACAGCAGTGGCAAATGTCGCAGCGGGAAAAGCCTGGAATGATGGGATCGGCTTGGCGCTGCTTTCGGGTGCAGTGTCTGGAGCGGTGTCCACCGTAAGCATGAATCCGGCAGCAAGGCTCGCGATAAGCGCAGTGGCATCGGCAGCAGAAAGCGTATATGATCAGGTCAAAAACGATGGAAGCGTAAACCTCGGGCGCTTGACGGCTGATGTTGCGGTCGGAACGATTTCGGGGTACAGTGGTTATATCGGAAATAGTTTAACGGGCTCATTCGTGAAAAGCGGAAGCATGCTTAAAGGACAGATTGGAAACGCCTTTAAGAGCAAGAATGTTTTTGATGGCTTGAAACGAGCTGGGAAGAATTACTTAAAACGAACGTTTAAGTTGTATAAAGGGGAATTCTTTTCAGTGCGGAAAATATTGAAGGGCATTGGCTCAACGGTTGGATATAATTATGCCAGCTATAGGGTTTGGAAATAATATGAGTCTGTTAATGGCAATCAGGGCAATCAAGGAACCATTAATAGCGGCGGCGGTTATGGCACTCATTGCGGGCTTTTCAACCCGGCACGATCTTGTTAGAGCTGCTGATCGAACCCTTTGTAAAAGAGAGTTTAAAGAGCGCACTCATAAAAGAAACTTTGTGGAATGGGTGTTCCTCACTAATCTAAAGGACGTAATACCAAAGTCAATGTATGTTTGGTATTATATAGAATTAGTTTTGTGCCCGATTTTTTCCCTTGCATTTTGCATAATGGCGATTAATGGAGCTGAAAAAAAGAGATACTTCATTATTTGAATTTATACTACCTCGTTGCATATGGACCTGTTCTCATCTATCGGTGGGTCTTCATGAAGCGTGAAGGAAACGGTAATCTTGAGCCTCGTTTTATCCCACGCCGTCATGTTGTGACGCAAAAACATACACAACAGAAAAAAGGTAAAAAACATACCCAGCGAAAGAATAGAAAATAGCAAATAGTTATGAAGGAGCCTTTGGTATAGCCAAAGGCTCCTTTTTACATTTCCGTAAACAACGGCTGCTGAATCATTTTGTTAACAGTCCGGCTTGAAATGCGTCCAAAATGCGTCCAAAAGTGGGAATGATCTAACAATCGTCTGTGTACGGCAGTTTTGTGCCTACTTTTTTTAATAAGCATTGCAAAACCACTGTTAATTAAGGGGATGCTTTATCGCCTCACACGCGAGAGGTCAGCAGTTCGAGTCTGCTATTCTCCACCAACTTTGAAGACCTGAAAGTTAAGGCTTTCGGGTCTTTTTCTTGTTTTTTACGAACTTTTAGGAACAGCTGCACAAGCATGAAGCTTCCGCTTTCGTCAAATGCGTCCGTATTGCAAAGAATTCAGAATGATTGTAATGTCAATGAGGAAAAACACATCCGCCCGATTTTCGACGGATGTGTTTTTTTTGAATTTATACCTTGACCAATGCGCGGAAGAGGAATGTGACGACTTCGGCGCGTGTGCAGGTAGCGTTTGGTGAGAAGGTCGTTGAACTCGTGCCTTTTGTTATGCCTCGGCCGGTTGCCCAGATGACGGCATCGCGGTAAAAGGCGTTTGGTGCAACGTCGAAGAAAATGTTCGAGCCGGTAACCGGCGGCGAGCCTGCCGCACGGTACAAAAATGCAACTATTTGCGCACGCGTGCAGACTGCGTAGGGCGAGAATTTTGTTGCGCTTGTGCCCTTCGTTATACCGCACTCAACCGCCCATTGCACTGCCTCATAGAAGCTGTCAGCCGGTGCAACGTCCGTGAAATTCACCTCTGCTTTTGCAGCGGGACAGCCTGCCGTACGCCACAGAAATACGACGATCTGGTATCTCGAGCAGCCGCTGTTCGGTGAGAACGTTGTTGCGCCGGTACCCGCGGTGATGCCATTTTCAACAGCCCACTGAACCGCCTCATAGTAGAACGTACCAGGCTTCACGTCCTCAAACGAAGGCGTTACGGCAGACGGTTTGTAGTCCGGGTCATTCGCTCCGCAGACCGAGCATTTTCCGCCCGCGAACTTGTGACCCAATGAATCGATGTTGTTTCCGGGCTTGATAATATCTCCGCAGCGCGTACAGACGGTATCGCCGGAATATCCCGCCTCCGTGCAAGTTGCTGCCTTTTTACCTCTCAGCTCTGTCTCATGTCCGAGTGCCGAAATCTCACTGCCTGCCTTGAATATTTTTTCGCAGACGGTGCATACCTCATCGCCCGTGTAGCCGCCATTTAAACATGTTGCGGCTTTCGCATTTCTGAGTTCTGTTTTGTGCTTGAGCGCGCTGATGTAGTCCTTGGTGTAGTTCTCGCCGCATGAGCAGATATAGGTCGTAAAGCCCTCGGATGTGCAGGTAGGCTCGGTTATTGAGGGCTTGAAGTCATGGTCATGCTGGGCTCTGAGTATGCCGCAGCGTGTGCAGACGCCATTTTTGTAGCTGTGGCCGAGGGGTTCTTTGTAACTGTCCTGTTTCTCATCGCCGCACGAGCACTTATGCAGCGTGTAGCCGCGCTCTGTGCAGGTCGGCTCAATTACCGTGTCGGTGTAGCTGTGGGTGTGACCGGCGAAAGTCTTGTCCGCAGAGTTGATTGCTTCGTTTGAGCCCTTAATATATATGGCATCCCATTGTTTGTCATTGCCGAGAAAATTGACAGTTTTAAGCGCGGTGCAGTCCTTGAACGCATTCTCGCCAATTGCGGCAACGCCTGCCGGTATCGTTATCTTTTCGAGCATGACACAACCCGAAAATGCCTCGTCGGGAATAACAACGACAGGGCTGGGGATCGTCACTTCCTTGAGCGCCGAGCAGCCGGAAAACACGGCTTTTCCAAGTGTTTTGACGCTTTCGGGAATGCCTATTTCCTCAAGAACTGTACAGCCGGAGAAAAGTGAATCCGGCAGGCTTGTTATGCCATTGGGAAGCATTATACTTTTTAGCTTTGAACAATTTGAAAATGAGCTTTCACCGATCTGTGTCACTGAGTCGGGCAATACTATTCTCTCAATACAGGATGACGCAAAAGCTACTTTTGCTATGCTTGTCACGGCGTCGGGGACGGTGTATGAGCCGGTTTTGCCGAAGGGATAGCTTATGAGCTGCGTTTTGTCCGCATTGAACAGCACGTCGTCGATGGACGCATACGCTTTGTTGCCGTCTGCTACGTCGTATCTTTCAAACGACGTGCAGCCTATAAGTGCGTTAAGGTCAAGCACTTCAACCGTGTCCGGAATTATGATTTGAGTAAGCTTTTCGCATCCGCGAAAAGCACCGCTGCCTACGCTTGTTACGCCGCTTTCAATTGCAACGGACAGTATACGGCCGCTGTGATCTCGCCACGGAATGCTCGATCCGTCACCGACAAAGTCAGGGAGCGCGCTGCCGCTTACGGTGAGCACGCCACTTCTGGAAAGTGACCAGATGTAGCTTTTTTCCGAGCCGCTGGCAAGCACGGCGGAGAGCTTGGCACCGCAGATGGGGCATGTATCTCCGCCGTTGTCGGTGTGCAGGGTCTTGTTCGTAACTTCGCCGCAGGTGCTGCACTCATGCCAGTGTTCATTTTCATTGCTGTACCAGGAGTCGCCGAATTCATGTGTATGGCGCAGATAGTTTATCTCCGCATCATCAAGGCCGGAGTCAGCACCGCCGATCGCCAGCCACTGCTCCTTCGTTCCATCAAAGCTTACGCTGGCTATCAGCGTGCCTTTGAACGCGTCTTTCCCAATATGATCGATGCCGTTCGGGAACGAAAGCTCGGATATTAAAAAACAGCTGAAAAAGGCCTCGTCACCGATGCTTTTTATGCCATCGGGAATAATTACATTTTCGAGCTTGTTACAGTTTTTGAACGCCCGTGCGCCTATTTTCGCGACGCTCTGCGGTATGTACGCGTCACTGAGCATATCGCAATTTGAAAACAGCTCGTCCGGCAGCTCGGTAATGCCCTGCGGCAATTCTGCCTTCTGCAAGGCTGAACATGAAGAAAAAGCTCCGATCCCGATGCTGCTCACGCTGTCGGGGATCGAAACGGTCTTAAGGCTTTCATTGCCAAAGAAAGCACGCGGTCCAATGCTATTAGTACCGTTTTGCACGATATAGTTTTCATCCTCTTTGCCCAAAGGGTAGAGTAAGAGCTCGTTTGGCGATTTACTGTACAGAGCACCGTTAAACGATGCAAAATTGGAGTTTTCGTCTGCGACGGAGATATCCGCAAGATTATAGCACCCATTAAATGCGCTATCGCTTATCTCATTCACAGAGGCGGGAACGATAAGCTCTGCTATGCAGCTTTCGGAAAATGCGTTGCTGCCGATCCGCTCAAGCCCTTCGGGCAGCTCAAAGCTTAATGCCGAGCAAAAATAAAATGCGTATTCGCCTATGCTTGTAACGCCCTTGCTTATAACTACACTGCTTATGTCGCTGCAGTCATACCATGGAGCTCCTTCTTCTTCGCTGTAGTCCGTCATATCGCCGCTTCCGCTTATGGTCAGCTTTCCGTCTGCCAGCGTCCACGTAAGGTTTTCGCCGCAAGCTCCGCTTGCAGGTTCAGCTGCCAATGCGTCACATGGGATCAGAGTTAACGTCAAAAGCAGCACGAGAGTCAGGCTCAACAATCTTTTTTTCATCGTTTCCTCCACATAAAAATATTTGAGATTTCGGCGGGATTCTACCAAATTCTATTTTACTAAAATATCTCCTTTTGCGTGAAGTCGCCGTTTCAACGAATTATATATGTCAGATTTGTATACTTTGTATAAACATAAATGTTGCGAGTTGATTTTAAAAGGCTGCCGCTTGGCCGCACTGTAAACTTTTGCGCATTATAACTTTTGCTCATACTAAAAGCAAAAACAGCCACACCCTTGGGCGGCGCAACATAGGGATAAGGCGGTTTTGAGCGGCTATTTTTCGCCCATACTTCATAAAAAATCTCGGTAATACGCAAAGTATTACCGAGATTTTGTTATTTTGCCTGAACGAAAAATATCACGCTCAAAACTGCGATGCACCCTGTAAAATTGGATTTTGTTCTGTGGCAAGGCAAAAAGCGCAGGAATAATGGCGATATATTTCGAGCATTTTTAACGTCGCCACGGGGCAAAAGACTTTTTACAGGGCGGCTTATCCCTATGTCGCACCGCCCTTAGGTGAGACTGTATCTTATAAATTATTATTACGGCCGGGGCCTCAGTGGGCTCCGGCCGCTTTGAAGGGGGGTGTAGTATATGCTCGTTAGCGAGGAAAATAGTTAGGAAGGGAGAATTACAAAAACATGTGGTCATTAGGAAACTTGTATGACATTCAATAATAGGAGCGTAACGAACATATGTGAGGACGCATTTCGGCATGCTCCATATTGGAGGTAATGGAGCTCCGAAAGCTTTACATGTCGAATTATATCACAAATTGCACGCGCGTCAATACAAAAAATAAAAATTATTAATACATTTTAGTTATATGTGTCATAACTACATAAAACTTTTGAAGCGCTTTTTATTTTTTGTGACTATTGCATATATGCTTGTACACCAGCAGCCCCACAAGGCTTATCACAAGCGTTGCGGCAAAGACAGCGGCGGCAAACCAGTAGTTCGATGTACCGAGCGCGTCTCCGCCTACAGTAGAGGTAACAATAGACGGAAGACGGCCCAGAGAGCATATCAGCAGCCAAAGTGTAAATTTAATATCTGTAAGTCCGGCGAAATAGCACAGGAGATCCTTCGGCGTTCCGGGGATCATGAAGATGATGAAGAAAATGAAATCACGTTTCGGCGAGGTTTTCAGAAATTTTATTCGCTGAAGCTTTTCCTCGGAAAAGAAGACCTCGACCAGCGGCACGCCGAAATAGCGCACCAGCAGAAAAACCATAACGCTGCCTAACGTCGATGCCGCTATGCATAGGATCGTGCCCTCGACTGCTCCGAACGCGTAACCTGCCGCGATCTCGAACGGCTCGCCCGGCAGAACGGCGATCACGACCTGTAAGATGACCATGCCCATGTAGGCAAAACGGCTCCAGATGCCGTTGTTATCCACCCATTGACGGAATTTTTCGGGCTCGGACGCAAACTTTACAAGCGGTACGCCTGCAAGCCATATGATCAGCGCGGTCGCGGCGACGGCGATAACTATTGCAGCGATACCGACACGCTTTTGCTGTTTCTTTGTAAGATGTCTTTTCTTCATTGCCGTAAACGAATAAGCCCGGTCAGGCTTTCATATATTATTTATAGGTGATATATATGAAAATCGAATGGAAAAAGCTCGTCGTGAGTCTCGCCGCGCCACTTGCCGTGGGCGGACTTTCAGGGCTTATTACAAAAGATAATATGGTGATGTTTGAGCTTGTGAAAAAGCCGCCGCTCGCACCGCCGGGATGGCTGTTTCCCGCCGCGTGGACGATACTGTATATCCTGATGGGACTTGCGTCCTACTGGGTGTGGACATCCGATGCGCAGCCAAGGGTAAAGCGAACCGGCGCGGCTTACTATGTTCTGTCGCTTGCTTTTAACTTTGCATGGCCGATAATTTTCTTTAACCTTGATAAATACCTTGCGGCGTTTATATGGCTGTGCCTGCTGTGGGTATTCATACTTTTGGCGGCCGTGCAGTTTCGGAAGGCCGACAGCAAGGCCGGTTGGGCTATGCTGCCGTACCTTGTGTGGGTAGCTTTCGCGGGATATTTGAATATGGGTATTTATTTGCTCAACTGACGGGCCTTCTCTACGCGCTCCTTGAGTGCGTCGATGAATATCGCGGCGTCGAGGCTGTATGCCATGCCGTCAAAGCCGCGGGCAAAGCCTGCGGCGATGCCATCGACCGTGCCTGTGAAGAATATGCACTTCTTGCCTGCCTTGCGGCAGGCATTTATTATGCGGTCAAGCGCCGCCTGGAATACGGGATTATTGAAATCGCCCGGCATTCCCATGGATATAGACAGGTCAAACGGGCCTACGAATATCCCGTCCACGCCGTCGAGCGCACAGATCGCTTCAATGGATTCGAGCGCGCCGACCGTTTCGCACTGCGGGATGATTAGAGTTTCGGCATTAAAATGAGCCATGGTGTCCGGCACGCTGCCAAGACCGTCAAAGCCCCAGCCGTCCTTGCGTGACGGGCAGAAGCCGCGCTGGCCGATGGGGTAGTAGCGTGCGTAAGATATTATGTCCTGAACCTGCTCAACGCTATGCACATTTGGGATAATAAGTCCCTGTGCGCCGACGTCCAGCAGTTTGAGTATTGCCGGGCGGCTGATCTCACGCACGCGGCACAGAGGGGTAACGCCCGCGTTTTCGGCGGCGCGGATGAGTCTTGCACTTGTCTCGGCCTCGATGGGGGAATGCTCGTTGTCGATGATGACAAAGTCTATGCCTGTGCGTCCGGTGCATTCCATGAGATATTCGCTGGCCGTATCAAAGAATATGCCGATCGGCTGCTCGCCGTTATTGAGCTTATGCTTTAGCCTGTTATTCATAAAAACCGTCCTCTTTCGTAGTTTGTAACATAAGTATACAAACATTTTACACGATTTCAAGTTGTAAATTGTTAATTATAATGTTATCATCGACTTATAAAACGAATATATGAGGTTATACATATGAGTGAGTTTTCGAGAGAATATCTTGAGCTGCTGGCGGAAAAATACCCCGACGAAGCAGCTGTATGCTCGGAGATAATAAATCTGCGTGCAATACTTGCCCTGCCGATGGGCACCGAGCACTTTATAAGCGATCTGCACGGCGAGTACGCTGCCGTGCGGCATATACTCAATAACTGCTCCGGCGTTATTTTGGAGAAGGTCACGCGCCTTTTCGAGGCCGAGATCGGCGAGGAGCGCTGCCGCAGTCTGTGCACGCTCATTTACTATCCGCACGAAAAGCTCAGCGCCATGCGCGAGGCAGGGGAGTATACGCACGACAGGCTCAAAAGCGTTCTTACCATGCTGCGTACTCTGGCCGAGACTCTTTCAAGCAAATACACGCGCAGCTATGTGCGCAAGCAGATGCCGCCGAAGTGGAGCTTTGTGCTCGACGAGCTTCTGCATATGCAGCGCGATGAGTATTCAAATCAGGTGCGTTATCATGATGCGATACTTGAGTCGATAATATCCACCGGCGCTGCCGACGACGTTATCACCGCGCTTGCGGATATCATAAAGCGCCTTGCCGTCGATAAGCTGCACATAGTCGGCGATATTTTCGACCGCGGTCCCGAGCCCGCGCGTCTGCTCGATGCGCTCATGGAGCATCCGAATATCGATATCCAGTGGGGCAATCACGATATCCTCTGGCTGGGCGCAGCCTCCGGAAGCCCTGCGTGCATATTCACCGTGCTGAGAATATCGCTTGATTACGGCAACGCAAACCTCCTCGAGCGGCGCTACGGCATAACGCTCCAGCCGCTGTACGATTTCACGCGCAAATACTACGGCGAGGCGACTAAAGAAAACGTCAGCATTGCGCTCAATACCATCGGCTTCAAGCTCGAGGGCAGGGTCATACTGCGCCACCCGGGTTACGGAATGAACTCTCGTCTGATGCTGAACCGCTGTGACTTTGAAAACAACACCGTCATACTTGATGAAGGAGTGTACCCCCTCAACACCGACAAATGGCCGACCATTGACCGCAGCGATCCATATAGCCTGAACGACGACGAGATCGACCTCGTGAACGAATACGTCACGCTGTTCCGCGACAGCCAGTCGCTGCACCGCCACATGGACTTCATATACCGCGTCGGCAGCACATACCTTTGCTGCAACGGCAATCTTCTGTACCACGGCTGCATCCCCATGACCGAGGACGGAGAGTTTGCGCGCGTGCGCCACGGCGGCGTGTGGTACTCCGGAAAGAGCCTGATGGACTATTCGGACATGGTCGTAAAAAACGCCTGGGCCAAGCACGACGAGTCGGCACTGGACATGATGTGGTACCTCTGGTGCGGCAATGACAGTCCGTTCTCCGGCCGCGTGTTCCACACCTTCGAGCGCGGCGTTGTGGACGATCAGAGCACATGGGCAGAGCCCAAGAACCCATACTTCAGCTTCTGGGAGGATGAACAGGCTGTCGGTATGATCCTGACGGAGTTTGGCCTCGACCCCGAGAGCGGCCACATAATAAACGGTCACACGCCAGTCAAGGCCAAAAAGGGCGAGAGCCCTGTCAAGGCAGGAGGCAAGCTGTTCATCATCGACGGCGGCTTCTGTGAGGCGTATCAGAAAACGACGGGCATCGCGGGATATACGCTGGTATTTAACTCCCACGGCCTGAAGATCAAGGCGCACAAGCCCTTTGAGGGTGTTGCCGCCGCGATCGACGATAATGCAGATATCGAGTCCGAGGCCGTGCAGGTCGAGCGCTTCGAGCGCCGCCGCTATATTTCCGACTGCGACGACGGCGAGCGCCTGCGCCGCAGGATCGAAGCCCTCGAAAGTCTCCTTGCCGCCTACCGCTCCGGCGAGATTCAGGAAAAAGAATGATCCTTATAGTGTAAAGCACATCCGCCCTTGCCGGCGGATGTGCTTTTTTATGCCGAAAATTAAGCAAATGTGTAAAAATGCACAAAATCGGGTTGAAATGTTTAGCTATTATTAACATTTGCTGGGGGGGGTAAAATGTGGTAGAATGAATCGAATGGCTGCACAGTTATCAAGACAAATCAGGCGGTTTTGTAAGATGTGCGTCAAAATCTAATTTTAAGGAAGAAGTAGAGAATGAAAACAACGAAGAGATTGTTGGCTTTGAACCTCGTCCTCGTGCTGCTGCTCACGCTCGTGCCCGCCGCAGCGCTTGCCGACGTGGGAATGGAGCTCAATGAGTTCGTCAGCTATGTCAAGGGCGATGACAATGACAATGCTGTGTTCACGTTTACGCCGGATAAGGACGGCGAATATCGTGTGGACATTATACACCCGGAGGTATATGTATCCGGTGAGCGGCTTGTCTTTTTTGCGTATGAAGAGAATGGTGCTACCGTCACGAAAGAACTCCGTGGCCGAGATCTCGGCGAAGCAGCTTGGGATACAGATCCTGAAACGGGAGAAGGTAATTCTGTTTTCAGCGTCAGCTTCCCGTATGAGCTTACGGCCGGAGTAGAATACAAAATTTCGTTCGAGAATAACTTCAACGGAAAATACAAAGCAAAAGTAGTTTTCCTTGGAGCGCCCGAGACGGTCGTTGAAGTGGACAATGATAATTTCCCCGACGATAATTTCAGGGAATGCGTTTCCGATAACTGCGACATTAACGGCGACGGTAAGCTTAGCAAAAATGAAATCGCAACAGTTGAACAAATGTATGTTTATAATAAAGACATCTATTCTATCGAAGGTGTTAAGTGGCTTACGTCTTTAAAGTCGTTATACTGCTGGGGAAACCATATAAGCACACTGCCTGAGCTCCCGGCAAGTATTGAACAATTAGGATTGGATAATAATGAATTTACAAGCATGCCCACCAATCTGCCGGAGGGGCTGAAAGTACTCGAGGTAGGCGATAACAAAATTCCGGTAATAGACAATTTGCCTTCCGGTCTTGAAACTTTTAACTGCTCTTCACAGAAGATAACAGACGGAGATTTTAAATTTACTGCGAAGTTGCCCGAAGGACTTAGAAGCTTTTTATGTTATGATTGCGATTTGGAAGAGCTGCCTGAGCTTCCGTCAACTCTTAAGACGCTTGATTGCTCGGAAAATCAGCTCACCAAACTGCCCGAGCTTCCTGCAAGCCTGACTTGGCTTGTTTGTTCGGAAAATCAGCTTACCGCGCTGCCTGAGCTTCCTGCAAACCTAACTTGGCTTTACTGTAGGAATAATGAATTAACATTCATAGTCCTTAATGAAAAGACCGACTACACAGGTATAGATGTCAGTAGAAACAGTCTGCCGAAATATGAAGCCGTTACCGGTCAAGAGATAGAGTGGGATGGATATAGCTTCTGCTTTGGCGAGCAGAACCATGAGCACATCACTACTGAGTATGTAGTAAAAGAGCCTACCTGTAAATGGGACGGTAGGGAATATTATAAGTGCATCAATTGCGATTATATCGATAGTGCAAGCGAAAAGACTATTCCCACACCTCGTGGATATCATGATTTTCTCAACGGAACGCTCAGCAAGGATGAAGAAGGCAGAGATATCATAACTTGCAAATACGGAGATGATTGGTCAACGGTCGAGGTCGAAACCGGTAAGTGCGGAGATGATCTGACTTATACGCGGACTAAGTTTCCCTATTCTTATGGCGACGACGTTGTTGTAGTAAGTGGCACCGGAATGATGTATTATTATAATGGTGGACCAACTCCTTTCGACGAAGCTGCGCAGATCATTTTTGAAGAAGGTGCTACATCGATCAGCGAGGGAGTTTTTTTTGGAAACGAATGCCTTCGAAGCGTAACATTGCCGTCGACCCTTAAGGAAATTGACTGGCAGGCATTTACCAAATGCAGCAACCTCGAAAGCATAACACTTCCAGAAGGCCTTGAGAAAATCGGCTGGGCGGCTTTCGCCGCTTGCGATAAAATAAAAACCGTCACTATCCCGTCTACGGTGACCTTCATTGACGAGTCGGCGTTTGACAATATGGAGTATTACAACGTTGCTGAGGGCAATAAGGTATATACGAGTATTGACGGTATGCTCTATTCGAAGGACGAGAAAACCCTTTATAATTACCCCGGCGTGCGCACCGGCAAGGCGATTGTTCCCGATGGAACCGAGACCATAGGAAGCTGGGCGTTTGAGGATGCTGCGAAGCTGACAAGCATAGTAATTCCGGCAAGCGTAAATAAAATTGAAAGCGATGCATTCTACGGGTGCGATAGCCTTAATACCGTCTACTTTAAAGGTACGAAAGATCAGTGGAACGACATAAACTTCACGGAGTGTGAGCATGGCAATCATCCAAGTGAGAACTATACATCCCTAAAATATCTTAAAGATAATAATATCACAGTCGTCTGCCTTGGAACTATCGACTCCGAATATGAATATAAATATGTCATTTCCGATCCCAAAGCCGTAACTAGCGTTGAGGTAGCGAGGTATTCTGATTCTGCTGAGGAAGTGAAACTTGAACTTTCGGTTAATGTTGTCGATGATCCTGGCACAGCAAAAGAACTGTTCGGAGATGGCGATGAGCTTTTCATTTACGACATTTCACTGGTTGATAAGAACACCGGGGAGGTGGCAGAACTGCCTACAGGTGACCGTGTTCAGGTTACACTGGAGGTCGATCCGGAAAAAGTCACCGGCCAAAACTGCAAAGTTTACCGCGTTGAACCCGATGGTAGCTTGACTGATATGGAAGCACAGCTCGTTGATGGTAAGCTCATGTTTACTACCGAGCATTTCAGCAAATATATAATCGTAGAGCATCAGCACGAATACACCGAAACAATTGTTGCTGCAACCTGCGATAAGCAAGGTTACACTGAGCATAAATGCTCCACCTGCGGTTATACCTATAAAGATAACTATGTTAATGCCACCGGACATGATTTGAAAATAATTCCCGGCAAGGCGGCAACCTGCGTTGATGACGGTTACACCGAGAGCAAAATCTGCAAGACTTGTAACAGCGTTCTCGTTCCCCAACTTCCTACCTCCGCAACAGGAGATCATAACTACGTAAATGGCATCTGTACCGTTTGCAAAGCAAACGACCCCAACTATAAGCCGATGCCTAGGCCTGTACATACTCACAGATACACCGAGACCGTGACGGCGCCGACCTGCACGGAGAAGGGCTACACGACATATACCTGCTCCTGCGGCGACAGCTATGTAGACAACTACGTTGACGCACTAGGCCACACCGAGGTCATCGATCCCGCAGTGGCGGCGACCTGCACAAAGACCGGTCTTACCGAAGGCAAGCACTGCTCTGTCTGCAATGAGGTACTCGCCGCACAGACCGAAGTGCCCATGATCGCACATGACTACAAGGACGGTGTCTGCACCGTATGCGGCGCAGAGGATCCCAACTATGTAGCACCTGTTGTCAACCCGTTCAAGGATACCAAGGAAGATAGCCCCTACTACGATGCTATCGTCTGGGCAGCAGAGAACGAGGTCACCGCAGGCAAGACTGCCGACACCTTCGGCATCAACGACGGCTGCACTCGTGCACAGATCGTTACCTTCCTGTACCGCGCAGCAGGTTCCCCCGAGGTTTCCGCTGACGTAGTCAACCCGTTCACCGACGTAAGCGAAGATAGCGTATACTACAACGCGATCATGTGGGCAGTTGAGAACAAGATCACTGCCGGCACCACCGCAACCACCTTCAGCCCGGATGCAGTCTGCACTCGCGGCCAGATCGTGACATTCATGTTCCGCGCTTCCGGCGCTGAGAAGGTTGAGGCTGACATGAGCTTCACCGACGTTGCAGCCGGCTCCTACTGCTACGACGCAGTTGCATGGGCAGTTGCAAACGAGATCACCGCAGGCAAGACCGCAACCACGTTTGCTCCCAACGATACCTGCACTCGTGGCCAGGCTGTTACCTTCATCTACCGCGCATCCAAGTAAAAACACAGCATAAACTCAGGCTCCCCGCGGACACCGCGGGGAGCTGTTTTTGTTCCATGATTTTCTTGCCGAAAAATGCTGCCGCTGCATAGACGATATGGTATTATTAACATACAAAAGTAAAGGAGGCGAAATCAATGAAGAAACGATTTCTCGGTATGCTGCTTGCAGTGCTCATGGTGCTGACGCTCTTACCGGCAGCCGCGTTTGCGGACGGGGAGCTCAGCGGCACGTGCGGAGACAATGTGACCTGGAAGCTCGAGGGCGATACACTGACTATAAGCGGAACTGGCCCAATGTTCGACTATAATTCGTATAATAGTCCATGGGATAGTACCAGAATGGATATAAAGAGCATCGTTGTAGGCGAGGGAATCACAACTATCGGCAGTTCGGCTTTTGAAGGATGTTACAGCGTAACCAGCGTTAGCTTGCCGAAAACACTTACAAGAATAGGCTATTACGTATTTAATCATTGCTCGTCGCTCAAGGAACTGTCGATACCTGACGGAGTAACGTTTATCGGTGGCTACGCGTTCAGCTGCTGCAATTTTGAAAGAATAAAGCTTCCAAGCGGGCTTAAGTCTCTCGAATCAGGTGCGTTTGCTTACTGTGCGCGCCTCAAGGAGATATCCATTCCAAATGGGGTCAAGAGTCTTGAAGTCGAAATGTTTCAGTACTGCACCAGTTTGGAAAGTGTCGAGCTTCCGAATGGTATGACAAGTATAGGCGGAGATGCATTTACGGGCTGCAAAGCGATTACGAGTATTGTCATCCCGGACAGTGTTACGAGCATTGGCGGGTTTGCATTCGAGTATTGCTTAGCATTGGAAAGCATTAAGATGTCAAATTCGCTAACCAATATAGGTCAGTATGCTTTTAATGCATGCAGAAGCTTGAAGGAGATACATCTTCCCGCAAGCCTTAGAACGGTCCATGTGACTTCGTTCTTTGACTGCGGTGCACTTGAAAGCATATACTACGGCGGTTCATTGCGTCAGTGGAAAGAAGGAGTGACCTTTGACGGAGAATATTCCTCTGCATATGACGGTACCAATGATGGATTAGCAAATGCTGCGGTCTACTTTGATGACGAATCCGACCCGTTCACGGACATTGACTGTGCGTTCCACGATTACATCGTTGCAGGCTATGCAGCCGATATCCTCAACGGTTATCCAGACAACACCTTCCGTCCGAATCAGAGCGTCACGAGAGCGCAGTTCGTCACGATGCTGTACAATATGTGCGGCAAGCCCGACATTTCGGGTTATGGCGAGCTTGAGTTCAAGGATACGTCGAGTATAAGCAGTGCATATAAGGATGCCGTACTGTGGGGCTATCTCGGAGGTATCGTATCCGGTTACTCGGATGGCACTTTCCGCCCGAACGAGCGAATAAGCCGCGCACAGATGGCGACGTTTGCTTACCGTCTGCTCAAGGAGCTTGTCGGCGAGGATGTGATCTCGCAGTACAATACCGACAGCAATTTTACCGATTCGGGCAGCATAGCGAACAGCTACCGCGAGGCTGCAAACGTTATGTCAACCTTGGAGGTCATAAACGGCTATGAGGACGGCTCGTTCCGCCCGAATGCCACGGCAACGCGCGGCGCATCGGCGAAGATAATAGTTTCGGTCTACATCGTTGCCGCCGCTATGCTCGAACAGCAGTAAGTTTAGTTTTAAAGGGTCACCGGCGGTGACCCTTTGAGACTGTCAAAAAAACTATGCTGCTGAGGAAAGATAAGTGTGCAGCGGGGGAGTTTGAGGGGTAGCGAAGCGGCGGCGCGGGAGTGAATGACATGCCGGGGGCATGTCAGAGCCGCGCCGTGACCGAGCCGCAGCGAGAAAAGGCCCGCCTCAAGTTGGATTGTAGCCATCAAAAATGTCCGGCACGGACTTTTTTGACGAGCGTAGCGAGATTTTTCGTGAAAATTTATTTTCACAAAAAATGTGGCGTATTTGAAGCGTGCAAAAAAGTCTGTGACTTTTTTGACACGCTGAAAGGGTCACCGGCGGTGACCCTTTACTTTTTTGCCCTGCGGCGTTATGATATCTCCGATAAGCCATACAGGAGGAGCAAATGAACAATACAGCACTTATAATGATAGACATGCAGCGCGGCTTTATCGACCCGTCGTCGCCGCTGTATATTGCGGGAGCGGCTTCAACTGTGCCGGCCTGCGCCGAGGCAATACATTTTTTCCACGATAACGAGCTTCCGGTGTTCTACGCCGTGCGGCACTATCGCGCCGACGGCAGCGACGTTGAAAAGGCGAGAGCGAAGACCTGGGCCGAGGGAGGCAAGCCTCTGTCGGAGATCTGCGACGAGCATATGTCCGACGCATTCCCGGAATCATTCGAGGTCCTCGAGTGCGACCATGTTTTGATAAAGCCCCGCTTTTCCGCGTTTTTCGCAACGAGCCTTGATCTTGTTTTGCGCAGGCTCGGAGTACAGACGGTCGTGCTTGCGGGAACTACGACGCCGAACTGCATCCGCACGACCTGCTACGATGCGCTCTCGCTCGACTATGACGTCGTGGTTCTAAGCGATTGTACGTCGTCCGTAAACGACGCGGTGCAGACGGCAAATCTCGAGGATATGCAGCGTATAGGCGCCAAGATAATGACGCTTGAAGAAATGAAAAAGCACGGCTGAGCCGTGCTTTTTCTATGTTTATTCGTCTTTTGCAATCATTTGGAGGGCATGCTCAAGCACACCGATAATTGCACTCAGATTCTGCCTTGCGCCGGCCTCGTTGCCGGGCAGGTTCAGGATAAGGCTCTTGCCGCGTATTCCGGCAACGCCTCTTGTGAGCATGGCACGCGGTGTGATCTCAAGACTGTAGTGAAGCATCGCCTGCGGAATGGCAGGTATCTCGCGTGAGATGACGTCGCGTGTGGCCTCGGGCGTAATGTCGCGCTTACCGAAGCCCGTGCCGCCGGTCGATATTATGAGATCCGCGCCGAGTTCGTAGGCGCATTTTATAAACTCCGAGGATATCTCATGCCGTTCGTCGGGAACGAGACCTTTGTAAATAACCTTGAATCCGGCTTCCTCGAGCATCTGCGCGACGGCCGGACCGCTTTTATCGATCTTCTCTCCGGCAGAGCATCTGTCGCTTACTGTGATTACCGCAGCTTTGTAGTCCATGTGACCCTCCTTGCGTCTTATTTCTTGAAACTGTCCTTGAGCGCGACCGCGCGATTAAATACGAGGTGCCCGGGCGTTGAGTCCTTGCTGTCTACGCAGAAATAGCCCATACGCAGGAACTGGAACTGCGCCGGAGCGGCAGCGTTCGCGAGCATTTTCTCCAGCTTGCAGCCTGTGAGCACTTCGAGTGATCCGGGATTGAGGCAGCTTATATAATCCTTATCTGCCGCGTCCGGATCGGGATCGGAGAACAGGTTGCTGTAGAGTCTTATCTCGGCGTCGGCGCAGTTGCCGGCGTCGACCCAATGTATTGTCGCACCCTTGACCTTGCGTCCGTCGGCAGGATCGCCGCCGCGGCTTTCGGGATCATAGGTCGCTAAAACTTCGATGACATTGCCGTCGGCATCCTTGACACAGCCGGTGCATTTTATGAGGTATGCGCCTTTCAGACGGCACTCGGGTCCTTCGGGGTAGAGTCTCTTGTACTTGGGAACGGGCGTTTCGAGGAAATCCTCGGCCTCGATCCAAAGGTCGCGCGAGAAGGTCACCTTCCTCGTTCCGGCAGCCGGATCGTTGGGGTTGTTTTCAACATCGAGCTCTTCGCTTTGCCCCTCGGGGTAGTTCGTTATAGTGAGCTTTACAGGGCGCAGAACGGCCATCGCACGCTGAGCGTGATCGTTCAGATCCTCGCGCAGGCAGTGCTCAAGGAATGCGAACTCAACGGTATTCGGAACCTTTGCAACGCCGATCCTTTCACAGAAATTGCGGATGGACGCGGGCGTATAGCCGCGGCGGCGCAGGCCGCACAGCGTCGGCATGCGCGGATCGTCCCAGCCGGAAACGAGGCCTTCCTCGACGAGCCTTCTGAGCTTGCGCTTGCTGAGCACGGTGTAGTTTATGCCGAGGCGCGCAAACTCGATCTGGCGCGGCTTTGAGGGAACGGAGACGTTGTTGATGACCCAGTCGTACAACGGGCGGTGATCTTCGTACTCAAGCGAGCACAGAGAGTGCGTGATGCCCTCGAGCGCGTCCTGAATGGGGTGCGCAAAATCGTACATGGGGAAGATGCACCACTTTGTTCCCTGACGGTGATGCTCGATATATCTGATGCGGTACAGCACGGGGTCTCGCATGTTGAAGTTGCCGGAGGCGAGGTCGATCTTTGCGCGCAGGGTGTACTTTCCTTCCGGAAATTCACCGTTTTTCATACGCTCGAACAGGTCGAGGTTTTCCTCAATAGGCCTGTCGCGGTAGGGGCTTATCGCGGGTTTTGTCGTGTCACCGCGGTATTCCTTGAACTGCTCTGGCGTGAGCTCGCAGACGTAGGCAAGGCCTTTTTTGATGAGCTCGATCGCATACTCGTAGGTTTTCTCGAAATAATCCGAGCCGTAGAAAAAGCGGTCGCCCCAGTCGAAGCCGAGCCAGTGTATATCCTCCTGGATAGCGTCAACGTACTCGGTGTCCTCCTTGGCCGGATTCGTGTCGTCCATGCGCAGGTTGCAGATGCCGCCGTACTTCTCGGCTGTGCCGAAATCTATGATAAGCGCCTTGCAGTGACCGATGTGCAGATAGCCGTTCGGCTCGGGCGGAAAACGGGTATGCACCTGCATCCCGGCAAATCTGCCGCCCTCGGCAAGGTCCTCGTCAATAAAGTTTTCAATAAAGTTTTTGCTTATCTCTTCCATTGTTCATACTCCTGTTGATCGAAGGTAGTAAAATTATAAACGAAATTTAACGTAATTACAATATAAAAATAAATTTGAGTCTTGTCGTATATGCCGTTGAGAAAACGTAAAAACTGTGATAATATGCTTACGGGTGATAAAAATGGACAATAAGTTTGACATACTCATCATCGGCGCGGGGCCGGCCGGAGTTTCGGCGGCGCTGACGGCCTGCAATCGCGGCAAAAAAACCGTAGTTATTGCAAATAATCCCGGTAGCAGCAAGCTCTGCCTTGCCGAAAGCGTCACGAATTATCCAGGCATCTCGGGAACGGGAGCGGATATCGTAAAGGCAATGACAAAGCAGCTTGAGGAAAGCGACGCGCATGTGATCCGCGGCCGCGCGCTGAACGTCGTGCCGCTCTGCAAAACCATAGGCGTCGCCGTCGGGCGCGAGTTTTACGAAGCAAGCGCGGTGATCGTGGCAAGCGGTATAAGCCGACGGCCCATTTGCCCGGGCGAGAGCGAATTTCTCGGCAGAGGTGTGAGCTATTGCGCGACCTGTGACGGAATGCTTTATAAGGGCAAGACCGTTGCCGTCATCGGCGACAGCGATGAGGCGGCGCATGATGTGCAGTTCCTGCGAGATATCGGCTGCGAGGTGCTCACATTCACCGGTAAGGAGAAATTTGATATTCGCGGCGGAATGAAGGCCGATACGCTTGTCGTTAACGGGCAGGAGCACAAGGTCGACTGTGTTTTCATATTGAAAGACACGCTCACCGCCGAAAGTCTCATTTCCGGCATAGAGTCCGAACACGGCATAATAAAAACAGACCGCAGCGGCAAAACTAATATAAAAGGCGTTTATGCCGCCGGCGACTGCGTGGGTGCGCCGTATCAGATAGCAAAAGCCGTGGGCGATGGCAATATTGCCGCGCTCGCCGCCTGCGAATATATAAATACTATCGAAAAGGAGATATAAATCATGATCATGCATCTTACAAAGGATAATTTCGATTCCGTCACTTCCTCCGGCCTCGTGCTGGTCGACTTTTGGGCGACATGGTGCGGACCCTGCCAAATGCAGGCCCCGATACTCGAAGAGTTTGATAAGCAGATGGAAGGGCGTGTCCAGGTCTGCAAGCTCGATGTCGACCAGGTACCGGCCATTGCGCAGCGCTTCGGCGTAATGAGCATTCCCACGCTCATCGCCTTTAAGGACGGCAAACAGATCAGCAAAGAGGTCGGTGTGACCAGCTGCGAAGAGCTCATGCTCATGTTCGGATAAAAATTGTTGCAATATTTGTTGCATTTCAAATTGTGCCCGTATATAATGGAGTATCCGTTGTATACGGGCATAATTTTTGAAATTTAGGGAGGAAACCATGTCTGACTATATAATTAGCTGCTGCTCGACGGCAGACCTTTCAAAGGAACATTTTGAGGCTCGCGACATAAAGTATGTCTGCTTCCACTATATGCTTGACGGCGAGGATTACAGCGATGACCTCGGACAGAGCATTCCGTTTGAGGAATTTTATAAAAAAATGGCCGAGGGTGCTGATACCAAGACAAGCCAGGTGAACGTTGCCGAATACGTCGATTTCTTTACTCCCTTCCTCAAGGAAGGCAAGGATATCCTGCATGTAACGCTCTCGAGCGGCATCTCCGGCACAGTCAACTCCGCACGCAGCGCGGCCGAGATACTTGCGCAGGATTTCCCCGAGCGCAAGATCTACATCGTCGACTCTCTCGGCGCATCCTCCGGCTACGGCCTGCTGATGGACACGCTCGCCGATAAGCGCGACGAGGGACTGAGCGTTGACGAGGCTCGCGATTGGGTCGAAGAGAACAAACTGCATCTGCACCATTGGTTCTTCTCCACAGACCTGAGCTTTTATGTCAAGGGCGGCAGAATATCCAAAGCGGCCGGCTTCTTCGGAACTATGCTCAATATCTGCCCTCTGCTGAATATGGACAATCTCGGCAGACTTATTCCCAGGGAAAAGATCCGTACAAAGAAAAAGGTCATAAAGACCATTGTTGAGCGCATGGAGCAGTGCGCAAATGACGGTCTCGACTACTCCGGCAAGTGCTACATTTCGCAGTCCGGCTGCGTTGAGGATGCAAAGGCTGTTGCGGCACTTGTCGAAGAGCGCTTCCCCAAGCTCAATGGCAAGGTAGAGATAAACTATGTCGGCACGACCATCGGCAGCCACACCGGCCCCGGCACGGTCGCACTGTTCTTCTGGGGCTCCGAGCGCGGCGAATAAATTCAAAGTGTGACTTAAGATGAATAGTAAACGCGCAAAGCTCATAGATCTTCATAACAAGTACATATGGCTTGAGCTTATACTGCTCATGGGCTGGGTGTTTGCCATGTGCCTTTATATAGCGCCCGGCTCGTTTACGCACACCGTTGGCTTCATGCTGCGCAATCCGCTGCTTATCGTGCTGAACGTTTTGCCGATAGCGGTGCTGATGCTGATAATCTACTTCGCGTTTTCAAACAGCTTCGCGGCAGGCGCTGCGGCGAACGTGGTGTTCGGCCTGCTGTCTTACGCAAACCTCCTCAAGATCGACGGGCGCGATGATCCGCTCGTTCCGGCGGACATACTTCTTCTGCGAGAGGCGCTTCAGGCCTCCGGCGATTATCGCCTTGACCTGCACCCAGCACTTATTGCGCTTATAGTCGTATCAACGGCGGCATTTATAGTCTTGGCCGTAATGCTGGGAAAGACGAAAAAGCGTCCTGCAATGCCGAGAGTGATAGGCGTTGTCCTCAGTATAGCCGTGTTTATAGGGGCCTTCTTCGGGCTTTACCGCGATCGTGAGCTTCACGATTCGTTTCCCACCAGCTCTGTTTACAATATGACGACCATATTCAACGAGCTCGGCCTTAACTACTGCTTTCTGTATAACTTCAACCTCTACACCGCCGATAAGCCGGACGGTTATTCGGCAAGCAAGGTCGAAAGCTATATAGAGGAGCAGAAGACCGAGGAAGCCGAGGGTGTTAAGCCGCAGATACTCATGATAATGTGCGAGGCGTTCAATGACATTACCGATGCCGACGCATTCACCTATTCCGAGGAGGACGATCCCATGCGCGGCTTCTACGAGGTCGCGAGCAGCCCGAACAGTGTCAGCGGACATATCGTCGTTCCGAATTTCGGCGCCGGCACCGCGAACACGGAGTTTGACGTGCTTACGGGAATGCAGACAAACCTCATAAGCGCAACTTCCAATTCTGCGATGCGCTCGTTCCATCACTCCGTGCCCTCGATGGCAACGCTGCTGGGGGATGAGGGCTATGACAGCCTGTATTTCCATCCGGGCGACAGTTGGTTTTATAACCGCGATTCCGCTCTGAGCTTCCTCGGAGTGAAAGACCGTGTGTTTGTTGAGGATCTTGAGGATAAGTCCAATATGGACAGCGTATTCCTCAAAAATCTCAAGCAGCTTATAAGCGAGCGTACGCAAAACGGCGGAAGGCTGTTCACCTATGCAACGACCATCCAGAATCATCAGGCGTATACATACTCAAAATACGATTTTGAGGTCCCGAAGGTACAGACGAGCGTCCAATTGAGCGACTATGCCGAGGAGCTTTTGTCGGTGTACGCTTACGGCGTGAAGTGCTCGTCGGATATGCTGCTTGAGCTTACCGAGTATCTCAACAGCCTTGATGATCCGTACATTCTCGTGTTCTTCGGTGATCATCGTCCGAACCTCGGGGCGGATTACCTTGCATATAACGAGATTGGCATGGATATCGCAGACGACGTTGTTTCAAATTGCTCTGCGCCATTTGTCATCTGGGCAAACGACGCTTATGCCGAAACTGACGATTTTGCAAAGCGCTTTGCCTCGCTCGATATGCCTGAGGACGGCTATATAAGCGCAAATTTCCTCGGCGAGGTTACGCTTGAACTGGCCGGAAGCGCGGACAGCGAGCCGTTTTTCAGCTTCCTTGGTGATCTCCGCCGCGAAGTGCCCGTTATAAAGACCGGAGTCAATACCGACGCTGAGCAGCCGCTTATCGATAAGCTGCACTGCTGGCAGTATTATCGAATGAGCTGAAAAATCGCGGCTTGACTTTTTGGGTAAAAAGCGCATATAATAAGATTCACAAAAGGCAATGACGGACAGGAGTAAGCGAAGCATGCTTTTCAGAGAGGGAACGGTTGGTGAAAGTTCCTAAAGCACGTCGCCGAAGGTCGGTCCCGAGCAGCCGAGCTGAAATTTCAGTAGGCCGGACGGTAGCTCCCGTTACAGAGCATTGAGTGCCGCGCAAAGCGCGGAATTCAGGTGGTACCGCGTAATACTGCGCCCTGATATGTTCGGGGCGCAGTTTTTTTATTTGTTAAGGAGGATCAGATATGAAAGAACTGCCGAAGGTGTATGACCCCGGTACGGTGGAAAAGAGAATATATGATATGTGGCAGTCGCACGGCTGCTTCAAGGGTGTTATAGACCCTGACAAAAAGCCGTTTTCGATAGTTATGCCGCCCCCCAACGTAACAGGCCAGCTGCACATGGGTCACGCGCTTGATTCGACCCTGCAGGATATCCTGACCCGTTATAAGCGCATGCAGGGCTATGCCGCCCTGTGGCTTCCCGGCACCGACCACGCAGGCATCGCAACGCAGATAAAGGTCGAGGAAGAGCTGCGAGTCAAAGAGGGCCTTACGCGTTACGATCTCGGCCGCGAAAAATTCCTCGAGCGCGTCTGGGATTGGAAGAACAAATACGGCGACCGCATCGTTGAGCAGCAGAAGGTGCTCGGCGCGTCCTGCGATTGGGACAGAAGTGCATTTACAATGGATGAAACGCGCGCAAAGAGCGTGCGCGAGACTTTTTGCGAGCTGTACGAAAAGGGGCTTATCTACAAGGGCAGCCGTATCATAAACTGGTGCCCCAAGTGCCGCACGGCGCTCTCCGATGCCGAGGTCGAGTATAAAGACATGCCAGGCTCGTTCTGGCACATAAGATACCCAATTGAGGATTCCGACGAGGAGTTTATCATTGCGACCACCCGTCCCGAGACAATGCTCGGCGACTCCGGCGTTGCGGTACATCCCGACGACGAGCGCTATAAGCACCTTGTTGGCAAGAACGCCATTCTGCCGCTGATCGGAAGAAAGCTCCCCATAGTTGCCGACGAATATGTCGAGCTCGGCTTTGGAACCGGCGCTGTCAAAATGACTCCCTGCCACGATCCGAACGACTACGAGGTCGGTCTCAGGCACAACCTTGAGCAGATACTCTGCATAGACGAGGATGCGAAGATCATAAACGGCGGCAAGTATAACGGTATGGACCGCTACGAGGCCCGCAAGGCCATCGTGGCCGATCTTGAAGAACAGGGCTACCTTGTCAAAGTCGAGCCGTATAACCACAATGTCGGCTGCTGCTACCGCTGCGGAACCGTCGTTGAGCCGCTTACGAGCCCCCAGTGGTTTGTAAAGATGAAGCCTCTGGCCGAGGCGGCCATCGAAGTCGTAAAGGACGGCAGGATCAAATTTGTTCCTGAGCGTTTTACCAAGACCTATATGAACTGGATGGAAAACGTCCACGACTGGTGCATTTCCCGCCAGCTCTGGTGGGGTCACAGAATACCGGCATGGTACTGCGACGACTGCGGCAAAATAACCGTTGCACGCGAGGATCCCTGCGAGTGCGAATACTGCCATAGCAAAAATATCCGTCAGGAAGAGGACGTGCTCGATACTTGGTTCTCCTCCGCGCTCTGGCCGTTTTCGACCATGGGCTGGCCGGACAAGACCCCGGAGCTCGACTACTGGTATCCGACCTCGGTCATGGTAACGGGCTACGATATCATCTTCTTCTGGGTCGCGAGAATGATCTTCTCCGGCATGGAGCAGATGAAAAAGGAGCCGTTCCACACTGTGTTCATCCACGGCCTTGTGCGCGACAGTCAGGGAAGAAAAATGTCCAAGAGCCTCGGCAACGGCATAGACCCGCTGGAGATGGCCGAAAAGTACGGCGCTGACGCACTGCGCTTTAACCTCATAACCGGCAACAGCCCCGGCAACGATATGCGCTTTTATGTTGAAAAGTGCGAGGCTATGCGCAACTTCTGCAACAAGATATGGAATGCGTCCCGTTTTGTTATGATGAACCTCACCGTTGAGGATAATCACCTGCCCGAAATGCTCGAGACCGAGGATAAATGGATACTTTCAAAGCTCAACCGCGTTATCAAAGAGGTCTGCGACAATATGGACAGCTTTGAGCTCGGTGTCGCGGCCGGCAAGATCTACGACTTTATTTGGGACGACTACTGTGACTGGTATATTGAGCTTACAAAGCCGCGTCTTAACGGCAGCGACGAAGCGGCAAAGGAGAGCGCCCAGCGCGTTCTGCTGTACGTCCTTGTTGAGATACTCAAGCTTCTGCACCCGTTCATGCCGTTTATCACCGAGGAGATTTGGCAGGCGCTGCCGCACGAGGGCGACGCGCTGATGATGCAGTCCTACCCCGTGTACGACGAGAAGCTCAACTTCCCGGAGGACGAGGCAAACTTCGGTATGGTCATGGACGCTATCAAGGCAGTTCGCGCCCGCAGAGCGGAGATGAACGTCCCCCCGTCCAGAAAGAGCCACCTCATTATAGTTACCGACAAGGCCAAGGCCTTCACCGACGGAGAAAAATTCATCTGCAAGCTCGCTTATGCCTCCGGCATTGAGGTAAGAGCCGAGCTTCCCGAGACCACCGACGGTATGGTATCTGTCATAACCGATAATGCGCGCATGTTCATGCCCATGGCAGAGCTCGTCGACCTCGAAAAGGAGCGTGCCCGCATGGAAAAAGAGCTTGCAAACGCAAAAAAACAGCTCGACGGACAGATAGCAAAGCTTGCAAACGAGAACTTTGTCTCACGTGCACCGGAAAAAGTCGTTAACATCGAGCGCGAAAAGAAGGCAAAGCTCGAAGCGCTTATCGAAAATCTTGAGGAAAGTCTCAAAAATCTCGGATAAGTCCGACGTACTTCTGCAAAAACTGCATAAATAAACATTTAAACTGATGCTGATATATTCAGCATCAGTTTTTTTACATTGGGGTGATAAAAATGAAGATAGCATCGGAATATTCCGACGGCAGGCTCACGGTGTATCTCGCCGGTGAGCTTGACCACCACAGCGCGAAAATGACGGTCTCCGGCATTGCCGACAGCATAGACCGATATCTTCCGCGCGACCTTGTGCTCGACCTGACGCAGCTGGGCTTCATGGACTCGTCCGGCATTGCGGTCATAGTGCGCAGCTATAAGAAAATGCGTGATGCGGGCGGCAGAATGTACATCGAAAATCCGCAGCCGCAGCCGCTCAAGGTGCTCGACGCCTCGGGCATAGACAGAATGATACCGATCGCCGCGAAAAGGGAGGTAACGACATGACGGTGACAAACTACATAAAGCTTGAATTTCCGAGCTGCAGCTCGAACGAGAGCTTTGCACGCGCAGCCGCGGCCGGATTTGCCGCGCAGCTTGATCCGACGCTCGATGAGCTTGGCGATATCAAGACCTCGGTCAGCGAGGCTGTGACCAACTGCATCGTCCACGCGTATCCGGACAGCATCGGAACGATCATAATGCGTCTGCGTATTCTTGACGGTGAGAAGCTTGAGATAACCATTCGCGACAAAGGCCGGGGCATATCCGACCTCCAGCAGGCAATGCTGCCGATGTACACAACCGGCGGTGAGGAGCGCAGCGGCATGGGCTTTACCATTATGGAAAGCTTTATGGACAAGCTGAAGGTCAAAAGCACGCCGGGCAAGGGCACGACAGTGACCATGCTGCGAACGATCCGCCAGCGTCGAAGCTTTCGATGACCGAGTGCATGCTCAATGATCTCCGCCTTGCAAGGCAGGGGGACAAGGCCGCCGCAGAGCGGCTCGTTGAGGAAAACTCGGGGCTCATATGGAGCGTTGCACGGCGATTTTTCGGCCGCGGCGTTGAGCCGGACGATCTGTACCAGCTCGGATGTCTTGGCTTTCTGAAAGCTATTGCCGGCTTTGATCCGGAGTTTGGGACGCAGTTTTCGACCTATGCCGTGCCGAAAATTTCGGGCGAGATCCGCCGCTTCCTGCGTGATGACGGAACGGTCAAGGTAAGCCGTGGAATAAAGGAACGCTCGCAGCACATAAAAAACGCTCGCGGTGTACTTGAGCAGCGCTTGGGGCGCGCACCGCTCCTGTCCGAGCTCGCCGCCGAGACCGGCCTTACACCAGAGGAGATAGCCTTTGCCGAAACGGCCACCGGCCCGGCCGAGAGCCTCCAGCGTGAAACCGGGGAGGAGGGCTTTACGCTCGAGCATATTCTGTGCGACTCGGGCGGCGAGGAGCGCATGATAGAGCATGTGGCCCTGCGCTGCGCTATCGAGCGCTTGCCTGAAAAAGAGCGCAAAACGCTGTATCTGCGCTATTATCACGGCTTTACGCAGGAGAAAACGGCACGGGTGCTCGGCGTATCGCAGGTGCAGATATCGCGTCTTGAACGCAAAGCGATAACTCAGCTTCGGGAAATACTTTCTTAGTTTGAACGACCGCACGGGAACAATTCCTGTGCGGTCGGTTTTTGCTGCACACAGATAATGCAATTTGACCAAAACTTATTAATAATTTATTAAATAAAGTGGAAGACCTTGAAATCCATAAAGTTTGCGTTAAAATATCATGGTGTTTTTATACCTTCGATTGACAAGGACACACACGCCTGACAGCGTCCATTTTCGGCGCTTTCCGTCTTTTTCTCTTTGGTGGGCGCCAGCCCACCTGCATCGAAGAAAGCCGAAAATCACTCGAAAATTGCCTGCTGACAGGTGCTTTGCAGTTTTGACAGAGCTCAAATGTGTCCGGGCAAGGCAAAGTCCGCAGCGCATACTTTGTGTATACGTAGGGCTTTAACGCAGTACGAGCGCATTTGAGCCTGCCAAAACCGTATGTGCTCTTGTCAATCGAAGGTAATGAGTGGGGTGTGTATATGGAAAAAAGAAAAAGAAGCCTTGCAATCAATATGCTCAGCGGCTCAATGTGGGATAAGATACTGCTCTATGCTCTGCCCGTTGCGGCAACCGGCATTTTGGGGCAGCTTTTTAATGCGTCCGATGTTGCCATAGTCGGTAACTTTGCATCTACAGATAAGGTCGCCGCGGTAGCCGCTGTCGGCGCAAACGGCCCTGTTATAGGTCTTGTACTAAACCTTTTTATAGGCATCGCCCTCGGAGCTAACGTTGTCATAGCAAACGCCATCGGCAGGGGAGATAAAGAAACGGTCTCCCGCGCTGTGCATACGTCTGTCGTTGCGTCGGTGCTCGGCGGCTTCATCGTCATGCTCATAGGCCAGTTGCTTGCAAAGCCGGTGCTCTTGATGCTCAATGTGCCCGACGATGTTTTTCCGCTTGCCATGACCTATATGCGCATTTATCTGCTCGGCCTGCCGGTCATATTCCTGTATAACTTCGAATCAGCCATATTCCGCAGTGCCGGCGATACGAAAACACCGCTCATAGCGCTCGCAGTGTCGGGCGTTTTGAACGTCATACTCAATATATTCTTCGTTACGGTTCTGGACATGACGGTCGACGGCGTTGCCGTTGCGACTGTCATTGCAAACCTTGTAAGCTCCGTCATCCTCGGCAGAAAGCTTTTAAAAAGCGAGCTTTCGATTCATATTGACCTCAAGGATCTGCGCATTGACTGGAAAATACTTTGGCGCATACTCAAGATCGGCCTTCCTGCCGGTATCCAAAGCGCTGTATTTTCACTTTCGAACATCATAATATCGTCGGCGATAAACAGCCTCGGCAAGGTGACGATGGCGGCGTCCTCGGCGGCGTTCAACGTTGAGATCATGGCATATTATATCCTCAACTCCTTCGGCCAGGCCTGCACAACCTTTGTCGGCCAAAACTACGGCGCGGCGCAGATAGACCGCTGCCGTAAAACGCTCAAGCTCTGCCTTATCGAGGATATAATCGCGACGGGAACGACGATCCTTATCATGCTGCTTTCGGGAAGATACCTGATAGGACTCTTCAACAACGACCCCGAGGTCATCGAGATCGGCTTCACGCGCCTGAAGATAGTTTACACTTCGTATATATTCTCGCTTTTGTACGAAGTTATGTCTGCATATATGCGCGGCTATGGCATATCCCTCGTTCCGGCCATCCTGACGATGCTCGGTGTGTGCGGAATACGCATAGTGTGGATATACACAGTTTTTCCTATGAGTCGAACCTTTGCGACGATAATGACCGTCTACCCCATAAGCCTTGCCGCAACGGCCGTTCTTATTTTCATCGCGCTGGTCATTTACCGCCCGTCCAAGCGATATGACCACATCGTGCTTGACAGCGAGCATACTTGAAAGAGCAATGCTTTCGTGGTAAAATAACACGTTATGAATAATAGTTTTGAAACAAGATACCTTGAAGCAAGAAAAAAAGTAATAGAGACCGATTTCGCCGGGCTTAATCCCATGCAGAGAAAGGCTGTCATGGCGACTGAGGGCGCACTGCTCATTTTGGCGGGCGCAGGCAGCGGCAAAACAACGGTTCTCATAAACAGAATAGCAAATCTCATGCGCTACGGCAAAGCCGCCGACAGCGAAAAAATACCTGAAAATGCGAGCGTCGAGGATATTGACAAAATGGCGCGGCTTGACGATGAGGCTCGCCGCACGGCGGCCTTTGAGCCGGTCGAGCCTTGGCGCATCCTTGCAATAACGTTTACTAATAAAGCCGCCGACGAGCTTAAAACAAGGCTTTCCAAAATGCTCGGCGAAGCCGGAGCGGATGTTTGGGCATCGACCTTCCATTCCGCCTGCGTGCGTATACTTCGCCGTGATGCGGATCGCTTGGGCTTTACATCGAGCTTTACGATCTATGACAGCTCTGACAGCCAGAGCCTTATTAAGCACATCCTGCGCGATTTTGACCTTGACGATAAGAAATATCCGCCGCGCATGCTGCTTTCAGAGATAAGCCGTGCAAAGGATGATTGCTGCTCTCCCGAGCAGTACTATGCCCGTGCAAAGGCGACGGGAGATGCGCGCAGAGTCAAGATCGCGGAGATATACGCTGAGTACTCGCGCCGCGCATTTGCAGCCGGTGCAATGGATTTTGACGATCTTATATACTACACTGTGAAGCTCCTCGATGAAAACGAGGATGTCTGCCAATACTGGCAGAAGCGCTTTAAGTACATACTCATCGACGAATATCAGGACACAAATAAGCTTCAGTACATGCTCGCGTCCAAGCTCGCAGAGGGCTGGGGCAATATCTGCGTCGTCGGCGACGACGATCAGAGCATATATAAGTTCCGCGGCGCGACGATAGAGAACATCCTATCGTTCGAGGATGAGTACAAGGGCTGCCGCGTCATCCGCCTTGAGCAGAACTACCGCAGCACGGGGCATATTCTCGGTGCTGCCAACGCAGTTATTAAGAATAACCTTGGCCGCAAGGGTAAGGAGCTGTGGACAAAGGGCGATATGGGCGAAAAGCCGGAGCTGTATGTCGCCGATAACGAGCACGACGAGGCGAGATTCGTCGCCTCTCAGATCCTCGGCCTGTACGGCAAGGGCGCGTCCTGGGGCGACAACGCAGTGCTTTACCGCATGAACGCGCAGTCGCACCAGATAGAGCAGGCGTTCAAGCGCAACGGTATACCGTATAAGATTTTCGGCGGCACGGGATTCTTTGACCGAGCCGAAATCAAGGACATGCTGGCCTATCTGTGCGTCATAGCCTCGCCGGACGACGATCTGCGCCTCGGCAGGATCATAAACAATCCCCCGCGCGGCATCGGAGCCAAAAGCATCGAGACCGCCGCCGCGATAGCGCACGAGAATAACTGCTCGCTGTTTTCCGTAATAAGCAAGGCGGACCTGTATCCGGACCTCAGCCGCGCCGCTCCGCGCATGCTGCTGTTTGCCGGAATGATAAACGAGCTTATTTCGCAAAAGGACGAGCTCGCGCCCGATCTTCTGTACGATCAGCTCGTCGAGCGCACAGGTTATCTGCGCATGCTCGAGGAAAAGCACACCGTAGAGGACGATGCCCGCGCGCAGAATATTAAGGAGCTTAAGTCCAGCATTATAAACTACAAGGGTGAGACCGATTCTCCCACGCTCGAGGGCTATCTTGCCGATGTTGCGCTGTACACCGATATGGATAACTACGACGAGAATTCCGACTGTGTCGTCATGATGACCATGCACTCGGCAAAGGGACTGGAATTTCCCAACGTTTTTGTCGTCGGCTGCGAGGAGGGCATATTCCCCGGCATAAAGGCCATCGGCGAGGCCGACGAGATGGAGGAGGAGCGCAGACTCTGCTACGTTGCGATAACGCGCGCGAAAAAGCGCCTTTTCTTGTCCTGTGCACGGCAGAGAATGCTCTTTGGCCGCACAACGGCAAACCGCGTCTCGCGCTTTATCGACGAGATACCCGAGGAGCATCTTGAAAAGCGCAATATCCCCAAGGGCTACGGATACTCCGAACGCTCGCAGGTTCAGAAGGAGTTTGCTTTCCGAGCTCCGTCACAGCAGGGCTTTAAAAAGCCCGTAGCGCCGTCGGCAGCGCCTAAGCCCAAGGCAGCCGAAAAACCTCAGTTTTCCGTCGGCGACCGGGTGCGCCACAAGGCCTTCGGAGATGGTAAGCTCATAAAAATGACCCCGATGGGCAATGACTATCTTATAGAAATCGAATTTGACAGCGGCACGGTGAAGAAGCTTATGCTACGGGCCGCTGCTCTGCACATGGTAAAAATATAAAATAATGAAGAACAACAAAGCAAATCTCGGGCGCGTCTGCCTTGTCTGCACAACGCTCATATGGGGCAGCTCGTTTGTTATTTTGAAGTCCGCACTCGACAGCATCACGCCGATGTGGGTGCTTGCCATCCGCTTTGTCGGAGCGGCGCTCATGATGTTCATAGCCTGTCTGCCGCGCCTTAAAAAGATAGACAGGGGCTATATAAAGGGCGGCATGCTCATGGGAACATGCCTTGCGCTTGCCTATATAGTTCAGACCTACGGCCTTGTGTATACGACACCGGGCAAAAACGCGTTCCTGACGGCGACATACTGCATCCTTGTTCCGTTCCTGTATTGGGCGATAGCGCACAAAAAGCCCGACAGGTATAATATAATCGCGGCCTTCGTCTGCCTTATCGGCATGGGCTTTGTGTGCCTTAATAACGACCTGAGCGTAAATATCGGCGATATACTCACGATCTGCTGCGGCCTGTTTTACGGTCTGCATATCATCGTAACGGCGCGTTCTGTTGAAGAGCGCGATCCGCTCCTTGTAACTATGATCCAGTTTGCGACCGGCAGCGTTATCTGCCTTATAGGCGCTGCGATATTTGAGCCCGTGCCGCATGATATCCCGACCGGCACATGGTGGAGCATAGCGTATATGACCTTTATCTGCACCGGACTGTGCTTCTTCCTTCAGACCATCGGACAGAAGTACACGCCGCCGTCTCAGGCTGCCGTCATATTGACGCTTGAGTCCGTCTTTGGAACGGCGATATCCGTTATTCTCGGCGAAGAGGTGCTGACGTTCAATATCGCTCTCGGCTTCTGCCTAATCTTTTTCGCCATCATAACGAGCGAAACAAAACTGAAATTTCTTAAAAAGCACGGCTAAAGGCCGTGCTTTTTTGCCGCTATGATGCCGAAATGTGTTATGATACATACGGCGGGTGATGAAAATGATTAGAATTCTCGTTGTCGAAGATGAAAAACCCATATCCGATCTGATAAAGCTCAGCCTCGGCAAGCTGGGCTACAGCTGCGACTGCGCCTACGACGGCATGACGGGGGCCGACATGTTCGACGAAAACGCGTATGACCTTGTGCTGCTTGATGTCATGCTGCCGGAGGTCGACGGCTTTGAACTTTTGGAGTATATAAAGCCATTGGGCGTGCCGGTGATATTCATAACCGCCAAGGGCGCGGTGAACGACCGCGTGCGCGGCCTGCGCATGGGCGCGGAGGATTACATCGTAAAGCCCTTTGAGGTACTTGAGCTTCAGGCGCGCGTTGATGTCGTCCTGCGCAGGTATAATAAAAAGGACAGCATCATAACTGTCGGCGACCTCACCATAGATACCGACGCCATGCAGGTCGTACGCAATAACGAGGTCGTGCCGCTCACGCGCAAGGAGTACGACATTCTGCTGCTGTTTGCGCGAAACCCCGGTACGGCGCTCTACCGCGAGACGATATACGAGCGCGTATGGGGCGGGGACTATGTCTGCGGCTCAAAGACCGTGGATATCCACGTCCAGCGCATGCGCAAAAAAGTCGGCTGGGAGCATAAGCTTGTCGCTGTAAACAAGGTCGGCTACCGTTTGGAGGAATAGGATGAAATTTCGCCTGAAGATCACGCTGTGCATGATATGGCTATTGTCCCTTTCCTTTGGCATAGGTGGGAGCATTATGATAGGAAGCTCATTTGCCTCGGCGCTTTCTCAGGAAAAGGCCGCGGCCGAGGACTCATATCGCTTTCTTATCCGCACGATAGAAATGGTAAACAGCATAAGCACGATGCCGAATACATCGGATATTGCGGGTATCCTCAAGGAGATGGACGGCATGGGCATGACGAATTTTGCTGCGATACGTCTGCTGTCCGGAGATGAACTGGCATATACGACAGGGAATGCCGAGCTTTCCTCCGACGCGAAAAAGGTCGGTATAAGCATAGAGACCACAGCCGACGGCAAGCGCTACTATAAGCTCAGCAGCACTATCGGCACGGAATCGACGCCGCTTACGTTTATCGCGTTTTATGATATATCAGATGTTTTCACCATGCGGAGTGTGCAGTATAAGACCTACGCGCTTATATTCGCAGCAACGATCGTCGTCGGGGCTGCGCTGTCATATGTCATATCGCTGTGGCTTACAAAGCCCCTGGATAAGCTCACCGGTGCGACAAAAAAGCTCGCCGAGGGAGAGCTTTCGTACAGGGCGGATATCAGGACTCACGACGAAATTGGTGAGTTGTCCGAGAGCTTTGATGCCATGGCGCAGAAGCTTGAGGAAAATGTTGCCGAGCTGCACGACGCAATGCACCGTCAGGAGGAGTTTATGGGCAGCTTTGCGCACGAGATGAAAACGCCCATGACCTCCATAATCGGCTACGCCGACCTCATGCGCACGCAGTCGTTAAGCGACGAGGAGCAGGCCGCGGCAGTGAATTATATATTCTCCGAAGGTAAGCGTCTCGAGAGCCTGTCTCTGAAGCTTTTGGACATCATAGTCCTCAGAAACACCGAGCTTGAACTGAAGCCGGTTTCGCCAAGCGAGCTTATCTGCCGAACGGCGGACTATCTCCGCCCGGTGTATGCAAAAAGCGATATCGGCATCGAGTGCTCGGGCGAGGAGGGGGAGTGCATGCTCGAACCCGAGCTCTTTAAATCGCTGCTTTTTAATCTTCTCGATAATGCACGCAAGGCAATAGGCCTCGGCGGGCTTATCCGTGTGTCGTCTCAGCTTACGGAAACGGGCTGCATAATACGCGTGCGCGATAACGGTCCGGGCATACCGCCGGATGCAATGGCGCACCTGACAGAGGCATTTTACAGAGCCGATAAGTCGCGCTCGCGCGCACAGGGCGGCGTTGGGCTCGGCCTTTCGCTTTGCAGCGATATCGCGCGTCTTCACGGCGGCAGCATAGAGTTTGAAAACTGCCCCGAGGGCGGCGCATGCGTGACAGTTTATCTGAACGGAGGTGCGGTATGAAAAAGAACGTAACCGTTATCTGCTCAATTATCTTCGCCGTGTGTATCGGACTCGGAATACCGCTTGTGACCGCAAACGTTCAGGACAGCGCAGTTTTGAATAAAACAGAGAGCCTTACAGATGCCGTCGCCTCACTCGGCCTCAACGGCCGAGGCAGCGTGAGCGTTGCTGAAAAATACGAGCTCATATCATCGGCATATCTATACGAATCGGAGCTCAGCTCCGGTAAATATATGCTTGAAGAGCAGGTGCGTGAAAAAGCGACAGAATATGCTCAACTTCTGCTTACACTCGGCGCAAGATGCGTGGATGTTAATTCTGACCACTTCTACTTTGCCTCTGTGCTGCCTATGCTCATAGGCGATCAAAGCGGCGAACGGCCGTCGATCACGGCGTGGAGAGTGCTCATGTTCGACGATAACTGTGAAATGCGCTTCCTTATTGATGACGAGACAGGACTTCTGCTGGGCTGTGAGTATATCGCCAGTGACTATAAAGGTATTGAAAATGCAAAGCGTATAGAGCCGGATCTCGACTTGATCGAACGCGTCGTAGGCATGTTTGCCGCGCAGTGCGGCGCGATGATCGTAAATATCTATGAGGACAGCAATACGCATAATGAAAACGCTAATACGGTCTATATAGTGCTCGATATCCCTGGCAGCGAGGTAGAGGAAAACGGCGAGACTCAAGGCGACTATCATCTTTTGCAGATAGAGTTAAACGACGGAACGTATGTTTTTGACCGCATAGCGCGGTTAAGCTGATAAAAAAGCAGCCACGCAGATATTTCTGCGTGGCTGCTTTGCATATATAGGAGAGATGTTATGCTTCGATTTCCTTTGCCGCGTCCTTCGAAAGCTTCTTCTGAAGCCAATCCTTGCCGTTGACAAAGCGCTCGACGATGAAGGATGCGACGTAGTCGCCTGCCGCGTTTACCATCGTTGCGGGAGGATCGACGAGGTTGCCGATGGCCAGCGCGATGGGGAATGCGATCGCAAGCTGATCGGGGAAGAACAGGGTGCACAGCACCAGCTCGCCCGTACCGCCGCCGCCGGGGATGCCGCTCATTGCGACGGAGGAGAACACCGCGACGATAATAGCCAGAATCGCCTGACCCGTGCCGAAGTCCATGCCGAATATGCCGAACAGGAACGCGACCTTTATAATGGCGCTCATTGCCGAGCCGTCCATGTGCATCGTTGCACCCAGAGGAACGACGATGTTCGAGACCTCCTTGGAGATGCCGGTCTCCTCTGCGACCTCAAGGTTTGTGGGGATGGTAGCTACAGAGGAGCAGGTGCCGAAGGATACTGCCGCCGGGCGGAACAGGTGCTTCCACATGACCTTCGCACCGCCCTTGCCGCCGCCGAAGCGGGCGTAGATCGGGAAGAAGACGAACATGTATGCAAAGCACAGTACATAGTAGATGATGAGCGTGCGGCTGTAGTCGCCGATGAGGTCGGGACCGTAGGTCGCAACGAGATATGCAAAGAAGCCGAAGAAGCCGATGGGAGCGTAGTAGGTGATGATCTTTACGACGTTCATGAGAACGGCGGTAAGGTTGTCGAGGAACTTCGCGACCATGCTGTCCTTGCCGCCGGTCATCTGAATGCCGAAGCCGAAGAACACGGCTGCGATGATGAGCGGCAGAATAGCTTTGCGGCTCCACAGTTCGCCGAAGTCGGGTTTAGTGAAGAAGTTTATGATCATATCGGTCACGCTCAGCGTTGTGCCGACCTCGCCCTCGACAACGGTGTAATCGCCGGAGACGATGGGGAAGATACGCACGATGACGTACATGATAACAGCTGCGATCGCCGCCGTTACGAAAAATGTGCCGATGGTGATGCCCATGACCTTTCCCGCGCGCTTTGCACTGGACATGTTTGCGATAGCCGATGCTATAGAGCAGAAAACCATGGGAACGACGACGCAGAACATGAGGTTTATGAAAACCGTTCCGATAGGTTCAAGGACGGTGGCACCCTTGAAGATGACCTCGCCGGACGCGTCCTTTACCACAGGATTGAGTGCGCCGACAATGCAGCCGCCGATGATACCGGCCAGCATGAATATTATAAATCCGTAAGTACTGAAAAATGATTTCTTCTTTGCCATGACCTAACTCCTTAAAAGTTTTTCTGAGAAAATTATATTCGCATGTATTTGCAAAGTAAATTGATAATGGTGCTTGAAACATTGCAAAAAGTGCTATATAATCTTTGACGAAAACATTTTGGGAGCATTATGATGACAGAACGGTACAAATACTCAAACGACGGCTATCTCAACGAGGATTTCCGACTTTTTCATTTAAAGGACAGCTCCGGGCAGGAAAAGGATTTCCACTTTCATGAGTTTGACAAGCTCGTCATCCTGATCTCGGGAAAGGTCGACTACACCGTTGAGGGTACGACCTATAGGCTCGAACCGTGGGATATCCTCCTTGTGCGCCATCATATGATCCATAAGGCGGCTATAGATCTATCCGTACCGTATGAGCGAATAATAATATATCTTGACTCTGCGTATGTAGAACGTTTTGCGCCCGAGGCAGGTCTTATGGACTGTTTTGCCGCTGCCGAAAAGCGGCGCTATTGTCTGATGCGCCCGAACGCAGACAGTGTTGAGCTGCTGAAGGACGCGCTGCACCGACTCGAGGATACGCAGGGCGATGAACTTTTTGGCGCTCAGCTGCTGCGCGGGACGATGCTCGTACAGCTTCTGGTATTGATAAACCGAATCATGCTCAGCGACAACAGCAATAAGAATGATGCTGCCGAACAGGACGGAAAGATAGCCCCTGCGCTGTCATATATAAACGAAAATCTCACACGGGAGCTGAACATCGACGATATGGCCGCCATGTGTTTCATGAGCCGCTACCATTTCATGCGTTTGTTTAAAGCTCAGACCGGCTGCACGGTACATAATTATATAAGGCAAAAGCGTCTCGTTCTCGCCGCGCGCCTTATCCGCGAGGGGATGAGCGCTTCGGCCGCCGCTGCCGAATGCGGCTTTTCCGACTATTCGGCCTTCCACCGCGCCTTTACGAAAACTTTCCGCGTCAGCCCCGGTAGAATTAAAAAGCAATAGAATTATGTAAACCGCAGGATCTTACCTGCGGTTTTATATTATCCCTGCGGAGCAGAGAATTTCTGCTTTACCTGATCTATTCGCTGCTGCTGCGCCTGCTCGGAGGAATACCAGCCGTGGCCGGACATTTCCTTGTAAATGCTGTCCTGCATGCTCAGGCTGTCGCCGAGGGCGGAACAGAACGCCTGATGAACATTTGCGGTGCTTGATTCGATAGCGCCGTGCATGAAAAGGTCGCACACACCCTTGGTCGTAAGCAGCAGGTTCTCCATGATGTCTCTGTCGTTCATACTAAATCCTCCTCAGACAAGATTGTAAAACTGCGTAAACAGCTTCTGGTTTCCGTTGATGAGCTGCTGTACCTGACGTTTGAGCTCAGGATCGGTGAGCTGGTTTGCGGCCAGACTGCACTGAGTCATGAGAAACTTCGTATGGCCGAGTGCGTCTTCGATATACAATAGTTCTTTAGGTGTCATTTATTTAACCTCCCATATAAATTTTGTCCGTTATTATTATCTGCGCGGCTCGCCGGATTATTCGCAGCTGAAAAAATTTTACCAAATTGACACTTTCCTGCGCTTATCAGTCTTGAATTTGACAAGCACTTGTGATATCCTATATTCAAATTAAAAAAACATACAGGGGGTATAGTTTTATGTTCAGCGCAATAGTTTATAAGTCCACGACCGGTTCCTGCAAAAGATACGCAGAGCTTCTCTCGGCACGCCTGCACATTCCGGCATTCCCTCTCGGCAAAGAGTACATCCCTGCCGATACGAAAATTATTTTCGTCGGCTGGCTGTTCGCCGGCAAGATAATGGGCTATGACAAGGCCGCGAAGAAGTACGATATCGGCGCCGTCGTTCAGGTCGGCATGAGCCCGGCTTCCGCAAAGAGCGAGGAAGTTGGCCGCAAGAAGAACGCCATAAGCCCCGATGTTCCTCTCTTCACGCGTCAGGGGGCCTTTGACCTCAACAAGCTGCCGCCGCACTTCAGATTTATCATGAAGATCAAGAACAAGGAGATCGCAGCACGTTTTGAGGGCAAGACCGATCTTACCGACGCGCAGAAGGCGACCTACAAGATGGCCTCCACAGGTGTTGGCGAGCCGCCCTGCTGGTGCGTTGACGACATCGTTAAATGGTGTGCAGAGCACTGATACTGTATTTCATTTATTGGGAGGGTGCGAGCCTGACCTATTATTGAGATAGCCGCCATTCGCATTTGCGGTACTTTCTCGGGATCGTGATACGCCGGGCCCACATCGGAGTATCTGCTTCCCGATCTTGAGATCGCGGCGCGGTGCGTTTGGCAAGACCTGTTTCGGAATTGATGCGGGGGGACTGACGCAGACTGTCCGCAGCGTCATCTGCGAAACTAAATAGCGCGCGCCGAAAACGCGGCGTCGGGCGGAATTGAGCACTCCGTTCGGCAAAATGTTTGAGGCGTACAGGTAAAATAAAGCGAGGGTCGTTGACGCTCGCTTTATTTTTGTTTATAATTGCCGTGAAATAAAAACATGGAGCAAAGCATGAGAAATATAGATGCAAAACTAATTGAAGATACCGTCGCGCGGCTGTGTATCGAAGCAAACCTCAGCCTGCCGGACGACGTTATAAGCGCCATTGAGCGTGCTGAAATCGAAGAACCGTGGGACGGGGCAAAACGCATACTCTCGCTTTTGGGCGACAATGTCCGCATTGCGGCGGAAAAAACGCTTCCAGTGTGCCAGGATACCGGCATGGCCTGCGTTTTTCTTGAGCTCGGCCAGGAGGTTCACATTGCCGGCAGCCTTGAAGAAGCGGTCAACAACGGAGTTCGCCGCGGCTACGGTGAGGGCTATCTGCGAAAAAGCGTTGTGTGCGATCCGCTGCGCAGAGTGAACACCGGAGATAACACTCCGGCGCTTCTGAGCTTGAAGCTTATACAGGGCGAAGATGTACACATAACCGTTATGCCTAAGGGCTTCGGCAGCGAAAATATGAGTGCCCTCAAGATGCTCAAGCCCGCCGACGGCGTTGAGGGTGTGAAGCGCTTCATTCTGGAAACGGTCGAAAAGGCCGGAGCGAATCCATGTCCTCCGATAATCGTCGGTGTCGGTATCGGCGGCAGCTTTGATAAGGCAGCATACCTTGCGAAGCATGCGCTGTTGCGCTCGCTTGACAAGCCAAACTCCGACGAGTATTATGCCGCGCTTGAAAAGGAACTGCTTGACGGCATAAATGCCCTCGGCATAGGGCCGCAGGGCTTCGGCGGAAAAACAACGGCGCTGGCCGTGCTCATAGAGAGCATGCCGACGCATGTCGCCGGACTGCCGGTCGCGGTCAATATAAGCTGTCACGCCACGCGGCGAAAAAGCGCAAGTCTGTGAGGTGTGTGATGGAATACAGGATAAATGTTCCGGCATCGGAAGAAGAACTCAAAAAGCTCAGAGCAGGGGACAGTGTGCTGCTCTCCGGTACGGTGTATACCGCGCGCGACGCTGCGCACAAGCGCATCTGCGAATGCCTTGATAATGGCCAAAAGCCGCCGTTTGATTTAAACGGCAGTGCGATTTATTACGTCGGCCCAACGCCGGAGCATGACGGATGCTGCATAGGCTCGGCAGGTCCTACGACCTCCGGCAGAATGGATGCGTATTCTCCGCGCCTGCTCGACGAGGGGCTTAAAATCATGATAGGGAAAGGCAACCGAAGCGATGCAGTTGTTCAGTCAATGGTGCGCAACGGTGCCGTATATCTGGCGGCGATCGGAGGAGCGGGAGCTCTGATGGCGGCGTCCGTAGAAAAAGCGGAGCTCGTTTGCTGGGAGGATCTCGGCTGCGAGGCTGTGCGCAGGCTCAAAGTTAAGAATATGCCGTTGACGGTCGCCATCGACAGCGAGGGCAATGATTTGTACAAGCTCGGCAGAGCACAGTATTTAAAAGAGGTAGAAAAATAATGGACTACGCGAAAGAATCACTCAAAATGCACTATGAGCTCAAGGGGAAGATCGAGATTGCGGCACGCACCAAGGCTAACGACAGGCAGTCGCTCAGCCTCGCATACACTCCGGGCGTTGCCGAACCATGCCTTGAGATACAAAAGGACGTGAACAAAAGCTATGAGCTCACCCGACGCTGGAACACAGTCGCCGTCGTAACCGACGGAACGGCCGTCCTCGGCCTTGGCGATATAGGTCCCGAGGCGGGAATGCCGGTCATGGAGGGTAAGTGCCTTCTGTTTAAAGAATTCGGCGGAGTTGACGCAATCCCTCTATGCATCCGCAGTAAGGACGTTGACGAGATAGTGAACACCGTTGCGCTGCTGGCAGGCTCCTTTGGCGGCGTGAATCTTGAGGATATTTCCGCTCCGCGCTGCTTTGAGATCGAGCGCAAGCTCAAGGAACGATGTGATATCCCCGTTTTCCACGACGATCAGCACGGAACGGCGGTCATCATGCTTGCCGGGCTCATGAATGCGCTCAAGGTCGTCGGTAAGCGCCTTGAGGACGTAAAGATCGTGACCTCCGGCGCGGGGGCTGCCGGTATCGCCATCATAAAGCTGCTTGTTTCAGCAGGTGCGGGAAACGTCGTAATGACCGACCGCAGGGGCGCAATATATAACGGCCGCCCAGATCTCAATCCTGCAAAGCAGGAGATCGCCGGAATGACGAATTACGCCTGTGAAAAGGGCAGTCTTGCTGAGGTGATAGAGGGGGCCGATGTGTTCATCGGTGTGTCCGCACCGGGTGTTCTTACAGCCGAGATGGTTCAGACCATGGCAAAAGATGCGATAGTATTTGCATGCGCCAACCCCACGCCGGAGATCTTTCCCGACGAGGCAAAGCGCGCCGGAGCGGCAATCGTCAGCACAGGCCGCAGCGATTATCCAAATCAGATCAACAATGTCCTCGCGTTCCCCGGCATATTCCGCGGTGCGCTGGACGCCAGAGCCTCGGATATAAACGACGAGATGAAGTTTGCCGCAGCTCACGCACTTGCGAGCATGGTGAGTGACAGTGAGCTCAGCTGCGATAACATTCTGCCGCAGGCTTTTGACGAGGGCGTGGGCGAGACCGTTGCCGAGGCTGTCAAGGCTGCGGCGATAAAAAGCGGCGTTGCGAGAATATGAAAAAACGTCTTTTCGGTGCGTCGGCGGGCATAATTGCGGTCATTCTCGTGTTCGGGCTCGTTAGCTTCCTGCTCACACCTTATGCGAAGACCTACTCGGCAGAGCATATTTCGCAGTCGAAAAAGCAGATAGCCCTTACGTTTGACGACGGACCGGGCAAGCATACTCAGCAGCTTCTTGATGGACTGCGCGAGCGAAATATCAAGGCGAGCTTCTTCCTTATGGGCAGCAAGGTCGAGCGAAGACCCGAGATAGTCAAAACCATGCACGACGACGGCCATCTTATCGGCTGCCATACATGGTCGCACATAAGCTTTTTCGAGCACACGGATGCCGAGATACAAGAGGAGATCGACCGTACAAACAGGCTCATCGAAAGCATAACGGGGGAGTACCCCAAGTTTCTGCGCCCGCCCTATGGCTACTATACCGGCGCAATGCTGAATAAGATCGACAGTATTGCGATCCTGTGGTCGTCCTCGCCGCGCGACTGGGTCCATATCGACGAGGAATATATCTATAACTGGTTTTTGGAGCACGCGCGTGACGGAGATATCGTCCTGCTGCATGACACAAAGGATGCGACCGTCCCGGCTGTACTGCGCGCGATAGATACGCTGACAGAGCAGGGATTTGAGTTCGTTCGGGTTGACGAGCTCCTGTGCCGCAACGGTGATAAGCTTGCCCCAGGCCTTGCCTACCGTTTCTGTCCCTATGACAGCCGTGCGTGGTATATTTGAAAATAATGAATACAGCGTCACAGACAATCAAAAAAGCTCAGAGCCCCACATGGAGCTCTGAGCTTTTTGGCACAATTTTGAGGACATAAACACTAACCAAATCGAAGCCCAACGAAGAGGGTTCGATTTGGAAAGGAGGAGCAGTGGCGTAGCGCGAGATGACTTTTAATGCAAAGCATAAAAAGTCGTCGCAAGCGATGCTAAGCTTGCGACGACGTGGTGCCGGTGGCCGGACTCGAACCGGCACGACGCAAGCATCAGAGGATTTTAAGTCCGCCGTGTCTACCATTCCACCACACCGGCAAATGCTTAATTATTTTATCATCGTGCCGCCGAATTGTCAATAATTCCGAACACCGCGGACATCCCTTCGGGCATAAAATGCAGGGAGGTGAGGCAAATTGAATGTCAATTACTTTCTCGGCGCAAATTCCTGCGCCGGATTTTACTCGCTTTATGACGGCTTCTGCCGTGGCGGGGGGGACTTTCTGCATCTTATAAAAGCCGGGCCTGGCGGCGGGAAATCGGGCTTCATGCGCCGCATTGCACAGGCGGCGGCTGAGCGCGGATACGATACGGAGTGCGTCCTGTGCTCGGGTGATCCGGACTCGCTTGACGCGGTGTACATACCCAAACTCAAGCTGGGGTTTATGGATGCCACCGCGCCGCATGTCTGCGAGCCGCGTGATTTTGCGTATGATTCAGATTATGTTAACCTTGGGCACTTATGCGAGCAGATACAGGATCCGCGCATAGCGTATTTTACGGATAAATACCGCGCAATGTACAGGGCAGCGTATGCCTGCCTCGCGGCGGCAGGGAGCATCGAGCGCGCGGAGATCCCGGAGCTTATAAGTACCGGTACGATTGAAAAAGTAAGAAAACGTGCACAGAGTGCCGCACTGCGAGAGCTGGGCAGCGTTAAGAAAAATGCTGCCGCGCCGCGCGAAAGGCTTCGATTTGTTCGCTGTATAAGCTGCAAGGGAGAGCTCGTGTTGGAGGATGACATTTTTGCGTTATGTAAACGAATATATCTTCTCGACGATCGCTGTGGCCTTGCAGACGTCTACCTTGCCGAGATGCGTTCGGAGGTGAGCGCGCGCGGTACGGAGGCGGTGCTCTGCCCATCGCCGCTGTGTACGGAAAAGCTGGATGCACTGCTGCTGCCCGAATACGGGCTGGGATTTGTATCGGCTTCGGCGATGAATGTCCCTGAGCCCTGGCGGCATGTGCGGCTCGATGCGCTGGTCGATCCCGAGGCGCTGCGTGCATCGCGGGCTGTGCTCCGCAGGCGCGAAAAGCTGCATCGCGAGCTTATAGACGAGGCAGTGCGCTGGCTGCGCCGCGCGAAGGAAAATCACGACGAGCTTGAGCGTGTGTATAATCCTCACGTAGATTTTACTGCGCTGGACGCGTTCACGAATGAGACGATAAATAAGCTTTTTAAATAAAAAGAAAACGGCTGAGGCTCTGCCTCAGCCGAAAATTTCAATTTTAGCAGCACATACCGCCCCATGGCGTAAGGCATGAGCAGCACAGATACGAGGTGCAGCAGTCATCACAGACGCAGCAGGAGTTGCTGTAGTTCCCGCTGTACTGCTGATAATACTGGCCGTTATTCTCCAACCTGTTCAGAAGCTGGCGATAGTTCGGATTGTCGGGATCAATTTCGACCGCGCGCTTTGCATCCTCAAGAGCGTTTATTTTGTTGCCGAGATACATGTTCGCAACGGCGCTGAGATAGTACCAGCGTCCGTCACGCTCGGCAAGCGGAACCTGCGAGAGCGCGGTGAGCGCTTCGTTATATCTGCCGTTGCGTATGTAGTTTACAGCTGCACGGCATTCTGCGCGCTCCTGCGGCTGCTCATATGCGCCATAGCCTGAAAAACCGCCAAAGCCGCCGTAACCGTTATATCCGCCGTAGCCGCCGGACTGGCCGGTTTCGCCGTTTTTGATCTGATCATAAGCGGCGTTTATCTCGTTCATTTTTGCCGCGGCCGCGGCATCGCCGGGGTTGCGGTCGGGGTGATATTTCTTTGCAAGCTCTCTGTAAGCTTTCTTTATCTCCTCATCGCTCGCGTTTCGCGAAACGCCGAGGACTTCATAGGGGTCCCGTGCCATTCGGTAGCTCCTTACTTACTGTCTGTTCCGTAGTGGTGGTTGAATTTTATCCACACGCCGCTGCACAGTATGTTTTTTGTTATATCCGCATCCTGAACTATCGGCAGCCGCTCAAAGCTTTTGACGCAGTCGGCAAGCAGAAGCTCAAGGATGGACCTGAACCTTTCCTGCTCATCGAGCCGCCCGTACAGGTAAACGAAGGGGTTATACTTATATGCTCTTTTGTCGCCTTTAAGATCGACGCAGGCATCCATGACGTAGACAAATTGTCCGAGAGCCATTCCAAAAGCGCGCAGATCGTTCTGCCAGTGATCCTCCCGCATAACGAAAAGCTCCGCCATGAGCCTGCCAAAGGCCTTGGCTGCAGCGTCGGTCGACGTATCTCTGCGATCTTCGATAACTTTGAGCTCCGCCATCGACTGCTTTATTACCTCGCATTGGCGCGGATACTCTGCGCAGACCTTTTCGTATGCTCGCTCAAGCGCCTTCGCCGAAGCGAGAGCCGGAACGCTTATTTCATCGTTCCAGTCGTCAAGGCAGTTGAGATAAGCCAACGCAACGTTCATATCCGCTGCATAATCGCTGATCTCCGACTGCAAAAAGGCCCTTTTCCCAAACGGATGAGCAGGGCAGGGGGATTCACCCTGAAGGTCATACGGTTCATACAGGCCGGAAAGCACCATAACGAGAAACGCCATGTCGTACGTCAGCGTAAAACGAGCCAAACTGCCGTGGCGTTCGCTCAGGCTGCGGCACAGGCCACAGTAATACGCCTTATATCGCTGCCGTTGCTGTTCGGTAAGACCGGCTAAGTCTGCCGTTACAAAGCCGAACATATCAGGTCCTGCCTGTGAACGAATTGCCGCACTTTTTGCACACAATGTTTATCTTGCCCTTGTGCTTTGGAACTCTCAGCGTCGTGTGGCATGCCGGACAGGTAAAGAACTTATAGTCCTTGCGCTGCGTCCAGCGCACTTTTATCATTTCAAACTTACCGCCTATGTCCATGCGTATTTTCATGTAGCGATTATTCTCCGCGCTGCGTTTATATAGGTTTCTCGACAGCATACGCGCATAGACCAAGATAAGCAGAACAAAAGCGACGAGCCATACGGGACGTGAAAACTTTGTCCCGTTGAATACCACAGCTACGATCATGAGCACAAGGCTTAAGACGGATAAGAATCTGTTGAGCTGATCGATGCCGCAGCGTCCTGCCATAAAGCGCGCAAATTTTTCTCTCATGGAAAAGTCACCTTGATAGAACTAAATATTACAATAGTTTATATTACCACAGCCACGGCCGTAATATATAAATTATTTGTTAATTCGTCAGCCTTTGACGTAGCTCCAGGTGTATTCGATTACAGCGTTCTGCTCACCGTCGGCTTGAGTGCGCGTGCACTTTATAACATTGCCCGGTTCATCGTATTCATATTCGTTCGACGTTAGGCTGATCGCTGTGCCGTCGGGGCCGTAAATGTTGACGGACAGCTCATTTCCGTGCTCGTCGTATTTGTACTCGGTGCGGCTTATGAGACTGCCGTCGGCAGCGGACTGCTTTTCCGCAAGACGGCCGTTATCGTCGTAGCTGTAGGTCTCGACGGTCTCGCTTTCCTCGAGCATGTCCTGCCGCGTGAGTTTTACGAGCTTACCTGCGTCGTCATATTCATACGCAATATCGCTTATGAGTTTGACGCTCTCAAAAGATGCTTCGTTCACAAGACCCTCAAAATACTTTTCGCTTACAAGGTTTTTGCCCTCGTAGGCGTAGGCCGTGTAGGCGGTCACGCTGCCGTCTATCATGCTCGATTCTTTCATCTTGAGTCCCGTCTCATTATACTCATACAAAACGCGGTACTCCTCGGTATACTCCTCGGGGCCGCTGGCAACATAGCTTATCATCGTTTCGGCAAGGCCGTCTGCGTTGAGGATGTACTCCTTGTATCCGACGGGCTCGTCGTTTATACCGAGAGTCGTTTCTTTTACGAGAGCTCCGCTGCCGTCGTATTCGTATTTTATGGTGTTGAATTTAAGGCCGTTTGCGTTATACCAGACTTCGCTCTCAAGCTTGCCTTCGGATTTTTCGTAGACGGAAAGATCCTGCGTGGGTACCGGCGTATCCGTGGGCTCTGCCGGAGCCTCACCGCCGTTATTTGAGCATGCGCACAGGGAAAACGCGAGCGTAAGGGCGAGTATTGCACTTAGCGTTTTTTTCATATCGTCAGCTCCTTTCGGAAGATCCTGTTTTTCGTGATTATATCACGAAACGGCGCGAATATAAAGAGTTTTTCAGCACATATAAAACTGTAGAAAAAGCAAAGAAAAAATGATATAATAACTCACGAAAAACCGGGACAAAGGGGGCGGCAATATGAGTATGAAGCTTACGAATGAGCAGAAGACTGTTCTCAGTCATCAAATGCAGCAGTCGATGAAGCTGCTGCAGATGAATTCACATGAGCTTGAGGCTTATATAAACTAGCTGTCGATGGAAAACCCCCTTATCGAAATAAAACCGCCGCGCGAGCGTATTCCGGGAGGCGAAAGACAATATTCTCCTCATGCGGCTTCAGACCCGAACGTTGTGTCCCGCACTATCGCAGATAAGCCGCACAATACTCTTTTGGAAAGCGTGAAAGAGCAGATAAACTATCTGCGTATTCCCGAGCTTCTGCGGCATGAACTGCGCTGGCTTGCCGAAGAAATGGATGAGAGGGGCTATTTGCCGGAAAGAGAGCCTGCGCTTTATCCTTTCGGAGACAGTGCGGAACGCTATGATAATGCCGTGAAGGTGTTCCAGTCTCTTGAACCGGCTGGAGTCGGAGCAAGAAACCTCGGTGAATGCCTGCTGATACAATTAAAACGCCGCGGAACTGGTGATGCGGTGGCGGAGAAAATATGCCTTGAGTATCTTGACAGGCTTGCAAAGGGACAGCTCAAATATATTGCAGCGAAGCTTAATGTAACGGTTCGCCGTGTCGAACAGGCAAGGACGCTTATTTCCGAGCTTGAGCCGAACCCATCCAACGGTTATTATGGCGGCGGGCAGACTGTTTATGTTCGGCCCGACGTTGAGATCGTGCATGATAATAACGGGCTTGCGGTTGCGCTGGCTGACAGGTATATGCCGACCTACGGTATCGACTCGTTTTATCTCGATATGTCGCAGCGTGAGGATCTTTCGCCCGAGGAACGCACATATTTTAAGGAAAAGCTGACACAGGCAAAATGGGCAATGAGCTGTATCGACCGCAGAGCATCGATGCTGTTGGCCTGCGCCGAGAGAATACTGGAGGTGCAGAAGGATTTCTTCAGTGACGGTGTATCGCCTTTAAAGCCGCTTACAATGGTGGAGCTTGCATCCAGCCTCGGAGTCCATACGTCTACCGTTTCGCGCACGGTCAGAAGCAAGTATGTATCCTGCCGGTGGGGAGTGTTCTGCTTAGCCGATTTCTTCAGGCAGGATGCTGCCGGCGACGATATGACGGAGGACGGCGTGCTGCAAATGATAAAGACGATGATAGGTGAAGAGGACCCGAGTTCCCCGCTAAGCGACAAGTCGATAGCCGAGAAGCTCAGCGAAAAGGGCGTGAGCATATCACGCCGCACCGTTGCAAAATACAGAGAAAACGCAATGATACCGTCAACTGCGGTGAGGAGGAAAAGATAATAACTGCCGGACGAAACGGAAGCTAAATAAAACCGGCACCGCTCGAATTGCGATGCCGGTATGTGATTTGCAGTTGAAAGAAGTACTCCCAATCAGAGCCGCTCTTTGCACTGTCAGAGGCTTCTGCGGCGGTATGGCCGGGATTTCAGCTTTTTTAGTCATCTATATCCTTGTCGAGTATCGCACCGGAGTAGGCCTCGATCTCGTATTCGTACTCAAGCGCGATCGTGCGGAACTCAACGTCGTAGTACCATACGCCGTCGTCGAGCTTGAGCTTGACCTTTAGTTTGGAGACCTGATTTTCGGCAAGGCGGGCATCGCTGAGCGCTATCTGCTGCGCACGCTCCTCACCGATGAGAAGCTCATCGTCACGCGTCTGATTAATAAGATAGATAACGCCGACAGTAATGAGCGCCGCGACAAGTATGCAAATAATCAGAATTTTAATGCTTTTCTTCATGTTGTTCCTCACAATATATAGTTAAGGCATTATACCATTTTCGAGACCGTTTAGCAATATGTCTGTTTTTCTGCGATTTTAATGAAAAAACGAATTTTTCGGTTGACAAGCAGGCGCTATTACACTATAATATTCAAGCGACTGTGGAGAGGTGCGCTATGCTGATTGATTTACGACAGATAATTGAAGTTCCCGGGAAAAGTGTTCCGTTCAGATGTGAACTGGATACGAAGGGACTGGAATTTGAGTCAATCAAAGAGTATAAGACCCCGCCCACGGCGGAAGGCAGAGTGTTTAACGAGGCAGGTATCCTGACACTCGAGGGTACCCTGACAGCCGAAATGACTTGCGTCTGCGACAGATGTGGTAAACTGTTTGACAGCACCAAGGTGATGAACCTCCACGCCTTCATATCCGACAGAGAGTCTGAAGATCCCGAGGTCTTTGTTCTCGACGGGGACATGCTCGATCTCGATGAAACGCTCTCGACCCTTTTCATTCTTGACATGGAAACAAAGTTTCTGTGCTCAGAGGATTGCAAAGGTCTATGCTCCCGCTGCGGAGCCGATTTAAACCTTGGCCCCTGCGCGTGCGGGAAAGAAGTCGATCCAAGACTTGCTGTTTTACAGCAGCTGTTGGATAGTGATCAATAATATTTACGCTGATATGCAGCTATTTTTCAGGAGGTGTCACCATGGCAGTCCCTAAGGGAAAAGTATCAAGACAGAGACGTGATAAGAGACGTTCGTCTCATTGGAAGCTCGAGGCTCCCGGCATCGTAAAGTGCCCCAACTGCGGCGAGTTCAAAATGCCCCACCGTGCGTGCAAGGCATGCGGTATGTACAATGGCCGCAAGGTTCTCACTGTTGACGAGAAGTAATTAAAATGCTCAAGGAGGAAAGGGTAGCCGTACCCCTTCCTCCTTTTGCGTATTATGCTTGCATATTGAATGCAAGCTGTTTGTAAGCCATGAAAAATGACGTTATTTCAAAAATAGATAACGACAGCCCGCTGCTGCACAAGGCTCATGTAGGTGATGAGATAGTAAGCATAAACGGAAATGTGATCCACGATGTGCTTGATTATAAATATTTCTCCTATGACCCGGTGCTGCACATAACGCTGCGCAGGCCCGACGGCACGGAGCACACCGTGCGTGTGCAGAAGCCCGAGGGTCGCGATCTCGGCCTTGAGTTTGCCGAGTATCTGATGGATAATCCGCGAAGCTGCGCGAACAACTGTGTGTTCTGCTTTATAGACCAGCTTCCGAAGGGCATGCGCAAGACGATGTATTTTAAGGACGACGATGCGCGCCTGAGCTTCCTGCTGGGAAATTACATCACGCTCACGAACCTCTCCGAGCGCGAGATTCAGCGCATAGTCGATCTGCACATAAGTCCGGTGAATATCTCCGTCCACGCGACCGATCCCGAGCTGCGAGTCAAGCTCCTGCACAATAAAAACGCCGGGAAATGCGTCGATATCATGAAAAAGTTCGCGGCCGGCGGCATCGTAATGAACTGCCAGATCGTCTGCTGTCCCGGACTTAACGACGACACGGCACTAATGCGTACAATGGAGGATCTTGCGGCGATGTACCCTGCGGTGCACAGCGTTTCGATCGTTCCCGTCGGTCTTACAAAATATCGTGAGGGCCTGTATCCTCTTACGTCGTTCACGCCAGAGCACTCGGCGGAGACCATCGATATGGTCACTGCCTTCGGCGACGAGTGCGTAAAAAAGTACGGAACACGCATATTCTTCTGCTCGGATGAGATGTATATCTGCGCGCGCCGAGAGCTTCCCGATGACGATTTCTATGAGGAGCACACGCAGCTTGAAAACGGTGTCGGCATGATAAGACTGCTCGAGCGTGAGTTTAAAAGCGCGCTGATGCTGTCGGACGAGCCGGACGGAGTCCCGTTTTCCATAGCCTGCGGTACGTCCGTCGCGCCGTATTTTGAAAAACTTATTTGTATGGCCGCCGAAAAGTATGGTAATATAAACGGAAAGGTCTACGCCATTCTGAACGACTTTTTCGGCCACAGCATAAATGTGTCCGGCCTGATAACGGGTCAGGACCTTATTGCTCAGCTCAAAGGAAAAGACCTGGGCGAGCGGCTTTTCGTGTCGCAGAATATGCTGCGCCGCGAGGAGCTTGATTTTCTTGACGATGTCACGCTCGAGGAAGCGATAGAAGCCCTCGGCGTTCCGATATATCCCATCGAATCGGACGGGTTTGCCCTGTGGGATGCCATGAGCGGCGATAACCTGCCCGAAGTGAAGATACCGGTCCGCTCGCCAGAGCGGCAGCAGTATTATAAGTATAATCAGAATTGATCAGGAGGTTAAAATATGTCAAAGCCTCTCATAGCCATAGTCGGCAGACCGAACGTGGGAAAAAGTATGCTTTTCAACAAGCTGTGCGGCCAGCGCCTGTCCATAGTTGAGGACACGCCGGGCGTCACCCGCGACAGGCTGTATGCCGAGTGCGAATGGCTCGGAAGAAAATTCAATATAGTCGACACGGGCGGCATCGAACCGACGACGGACAACGAGATACTTCAGTTCATGCGCGAGCAGGCCAATATCGCCATAAGCGCGGCGGACGTTATCGTTTTGGTGACCGATGTGCGCACGGGCGTTACGGCGGCGGACAAGGATGTTGCCAATATGCTGCTGCGTTCGAAAAAGCCGACAGTGTTGGCGGTCAACAAAATGGACTCGACCGGCAGAACAGACCCTGCGATATACGAATTCTATGCTCTCGGTCTCGGTGACCCGATCGCCGTTTCGGCCGTTCACGGCCACGGCACGGGGGACCTGCTCGATGAGTGCATGAAGTATTTCCCGCCCGAGGAAGAGGATGAGGAAGAGGATGATCGCATAAAGGTCGCCGTTATCGGAAAGCCGAACGTCGGCAAGTCCTCGCTCGTTAACCATATTCTCGGCGAGCAGCGCGTCATAGTCAGCAACGTCGCCGGAACAACGCGCGACGCGGTCGACTCCGAGGTCGATAATAAATACGGCAAATATGTGTTTATCGATACCGCCGGTATCCGTCGCAAGAGCAGGGTCGACGAGCGCGTGGAGAAGTTTTCGGTCATGCGCGCGCAGATGGCGATAGAGCGTGCGGACGTGTGCATAATCATGATCGATGCGCGCGAGGGCGTGACCGAACAGGACACGAAGATCGCGGGGCTTGCGCATGAAGCCGGAAAGGCAAGCATTGTAGTCGTGAATAAATGGGATCTTGTCGAGAAAGAGACAGGCACCATGGAAAAAATGCGCAAGGAGGTCATGCGTGACCTGAGCTTTATGAGCTATGCGCCGGTGCTGTTTATCTCCGCTAAGACCGGCCAGCGCACCGACAGAATATTTGAGCTTGTAAACTTCGTCAACGACCAGAGCAACATGCGCATAACCACGGGCATGCTCAACGACGTGCTTGCAGATGCGCAGGCACGCGTCCAGCCGCCCACGGATAAGGGAAGAAGGCTCAAGATATACTATATGACGCAGACCGGCATAAAGCCGCCCAACTTCGTCATTTTCTGCAACAGCCGTGAGCTGTTCCACTTCTCTTACCAGCGCTATATAGAGAATCAGATCCGCGCCGTGTTCGGGCTTGAGGGCACTCCGATACGCATGGTCATACGGCAAAAGGGGGATAAGCAATGACTCCCTTACTGCTTGCCGTTACGGCATTGATCGCGTATTCATTCGGCAGCCTCAGCACGCCTATCCTGTCCTCGCACATTTATTTTCACGAGAATATACTTAACTACAGCCGCGATAACGCAGGGATAACGCGCTTTTTGAAGCGACACGGCTGGAAAGGCGTCGGCGTCATCGTGCTCATCGAGGCGCTGAAGGTCATAATACCCGTGCTGCTGGGAAGCCTGCTGCTGCTCATCGTCGATCAGTCGAAAATAGGCAGCGCATTTGCGCTGTTCTGTGTCGTGCTGGGCACGAATTTTCCGATACTCTATCGCTTTCACGGAGAACACAGTCTGCTTGCGGTTGCGATAGGAACGTTTTTCGTCAGCGGCGAGGTCGCCTTTGCCGGAATAATCGTGTTTATAGTCGTGTATATAATAAGCCGCTACGTCTCGCTTTCGGCGCTTTTAGCGATGGTTATGATGTGCCTCGTGTCGTTCATGAGCATCGATGATACGATAATACGAAATATATACCTGCTCACGGGGCTGCTGGTCCTGATCGAGTATCGCAGCAGTATTCCGCGCCTTATAAAGCATAAGGAGAAAAAGTTCAGTTATAAAGAGGACGTAACGTACATGTTCGACGACGATTACGGCAGCGGACAGAATTAATTTAAATTTTCGGTTGACAATATGCTCTCAGTCTGCTAAAATAACCAATGCGTCTGGGGGTATAGCTCAGCTGGGAGAGCGCTTGAATGGCATTCAAGAGGTCAGCGGTTCGATCCCGCTTATCTCCACCAAAGAAACACCACAACTTTCGTTGTGGTGTTTCTTTTTGTATCATTCTGATGAATTTATCAAAATAGTCTACATCTCGAATCATTCTTGACTTTTTGCGTATAATAGAATGTAATTGTGTTGTAAACTAATACAATTATATTTGAAAGGAGTGCTTTTATGGCTACAAGTGTTATGCAGGTGCGTGTTGACGATGATCTCCGCGCTAAGGCTGCCGCCGTCTACGATGAACTCGGCATTGACCTTCCCACCGCTATCCGAATGTTTTTGAAACGCTCTGTTGCAGTCAATGGGGTACCCTTTTCCATGACGCTGCCCAAGCAGGAGTACAGAGCTGACCGGGCAATCCGCGCCATGCAAAGCCTGAGTGAAGCCGCACAGCAGAATGGCATGGCGGATATGTCGTTGGATGAGATCAATGCTGAGATTGCAGCGTCCCGGGCCGACCGTGCGTCAAGAAATGCTCGAGATGGAGCGTAACCATGACGCAATTTTCTATGAGGTGGTTATGGAAGCAAGAGAAACTACCGACACCTATCTTGTAACCGGCAACATAAAGCATTTCCCGGTCAAGCCCTATGCGGTGACGCCGAAAGAAATGTTGGACATTCTCAACGGGAACGAAATTTAACACGCAAATGGCATTTCTTTACAGACGAACGTTTAAGTTATATAAAGGGGAATTCTTTTCAGTGCGAAAAATAATGAAGGGCATTGGTTCAACGGCTGGGTATAATTATGCCAGCAACAGGGTTTGGAAATGATATGAGCTTGTTAATGGCAATTAAAGCGATTAAGGGGCAATTACTAGGCACTTTTGGATTGACACTCCTTTTTGGATTTTCAACACGACATGATCTTGTTAGGGTAGCCGATCGAACCCTTTGCAAAAGAGAATTTGAAGAACGGAGTCATAAAAGAAGTCTTGCGACGTGGTTTTTTTGACCAACTTTAAAGACGTTATACCAAAATCAATGTATATTTGGTATTATACTCAGTTGGCTTCATGGCTGATTTTGGCTGCTTATATAATTGCGTTGGCAAGAAATGGTGCTGCAAAAGAATCCATAATAGCTGCATGCAATTTGTATATCATTGTTATATCTGTGCCGGTTTATGCCTATTGGCTATTCTTCATGAAGCGTGAGGGAAACGGCAACCTTGTACCCCGCTTTATTCCTCGCCGTCATGTTATGACGCAAAAACACACCCAGCAGAAAAAAGGTAAAAAGCATACCCAGCGAAAGAATAGAAAATAGCAAATAGTGATTAAGGAGCTTTTGACTATGCCAAAGGCTCCTTTTTACGTTTCCGTAAACAACGGGCGCTGAATCGTTTTGTTAACAGTCCGGCTTGAAATGCGTCCAAAAATGTTGAATATAAAACTATCGTTTGTAGGCAGCGGTTTTGATTTTTTCGCAGTGCCTACATTATTTAATGTGCGCTCAGCGTGCTTATGGTTAAATAGACAAGTGGACTGATAGAACGTTTAACACCTAAAAATGAAATCTGCAGGAGCATATCAAATGATATATTCCTGCTTTTCTTTTTAATTTGACAGGCCAACAAAAGAGCAGCGGCGCGCAGAGCTTTTCACTATTCAAAAGCGCCGCGTTGTGCTATAATACTCAGAAGAAGATTTGAAGGAGGGGTTTAATGGACAGAAACAGAGACCTTGAAATTGCTCAAAGCTGCCGTATGAGCCCTATTGAGGATATAGCGAAAGAACTCGGTATAGGCGAGGAATATCTCGAATGCTACGGAAAATATAAGGCCAAGATCGACCTGAGCTATCTTACGGAAACAAGTCGCGATAACGGAAAGCTCATTCTTGTAACGGCCATAACGCCGACTCCGGCCGGCGAGGGCAAGACGACCACAGCCATCGGTCTTGCCGACGGGCTGCGCAGGATAGGGAAAAACGCGGCCGCTGCTCTGCGCGAGCCGTCGCTGGGCCCGGTTTTCGGAATAAAGGGCGGCGCCTGCGGCGGAGGATATGCGCAGATAGTCCCGATGGAGGACATAAATCTGCACTTTACCGGCGATATTCACGCGATAGGCGCTGCAAACAATCTGCTGGCCGCGATGATAGATAACCATATCATGCACGGCAACGCTCTCGGCATTGACATAAACAGAATAACCTGGCGCAGATGCGTCGATATGAACGACAGGCAGCTGCGATATATACGCGACGGGCTCGGCGGCGAGAAGGACGGCGTTGAGCGCGACGACGGCTTTGACATCACCGTCGCAAGCGAGATCATGGCGATACTCTGTCTTGCGGAGTCTGCAGCAGACCTCAAGGCGCGGCTTGCGCGTATAGTGGTCGGCTATGATACGAAAGGCAGACCCGTGACGTGCAGCCAGCTAAAGGCGCAGGGGGCAATGGCGGCGCTTTTGAAGGATGCGATAAAGCCCAATCTCGTGCAGACGCTGGAGGGAACCCCGGCTTTTGTCCACGGCGGACCCTTTGCGAACATCGCCCACGGCTGCAACTCGGTCCTGGCAACGCGCATGGCGCTCAGAGCGGCAGACTATGCCGTTACGGAGGCGGGCTTCGGAGCTGATCTCGGCGCGGAGAAGTTTCTGGATATAAAATGCCGCGCATCTGGTCTGCGCCCTTCGGCAGTCGTTGTCGTCGCGACGGTCAGAGCACTTAAAATGCATGGCGGACTGGATAAATCGCAGCTTGACAATGAGGATTTGGCGGCACTCGAGAAGGGAATGCCGAATCTCCTGCGGCACGTTTCAAATATTAAAAATGTCTACAGACTTCCGTGCATCGTTGCGCTCAACCGTTTCCCGAGCGACACGGAGGCAGAACTCAAGCTCGTTGAAAAAATGTGCGCACAGCTCGATACGGACATCGTCCTGTCGGATGCTTGGGCGCAGGGCGGCGAGGGCGCACGCGAGCTTGCAAAGGCAGTCGTGAAGCTCTGCGAGGAGGATAACTCCGGTTTCAGATACTGCTATGAGGACAAGCTCGGTATTGAGGATAAAATCAATGCCGTAGTCAAGAATATATACGGCGGCAGCGGCGCTAAGCTGCTTCCCGAGGCGAAGCGTCAGGCCGCTGCGCTTACGGAGCTCGGCTTTGACCGCCTGCCTGTGTGCATCGCAAAGACGCAGAGCAGCTTTTCCGACGACGCGAAAAAGCTCGGTGTGCCCGAAGACTTCACAGTTACGGTCAGGCAAATAAAGGTGAGTGCGGGAGCGGGCTTCACGGTTGCCCTTGCGGGAAATATTATGACAATGCCCGGCTTGCCGAGCATTCCGGCCGCCGAGGGCATAGATATTGACGATAACGGAAGGATAACTGGACTTTTCTGATGGATTTTAGCAGAATGCTCGGCTATACTGAGGCGCTGAGCAAAAATAACGACCGTACGTGGTTTCACGATAACCACAAACAATATGAGCAGGCGCAGGAGGATTTCCTCATGCTGCTGGATGTGATGAAGTTTGTCTTGGCAAAGGATGCGCCGGAGATCGGTGATCAGCTTCTGTTTGAAAACCCGAAAAACTTCATGTACCGCATACCGCGCGACATGCGCTACAGCAAAAACAAAACGCCCTATAATCCGGCGTTCAGAGCTTATATGTCACCGCACAAAAAGAACTTTCTGCCGCTTTCGTACTATGTCCACATAAGCCATGAAAGATGCATTATTGAAACCGGCGCATGGCCATGGGATACAAAGCAGCTAAACCGCCTGCGCGAACACATCGCCTGCAACTATGAGGAGCTTGACGAGATTTGCGCCGAAAATGGACTCATGGTTTGGGGCGAACAGCTCAAGCGCACGCCGCGCGGCTATGAGGCCGGTCACCCGGCCGCCGACTGGCTGAAGTATAAGTTTTGGCTCACGGAGTACAGCTTCACGGAGCGAGACCTCACGGATCTCGACACCTTTGCAGATGCCGCAGGATCGGCAGTGCGCAGATTCGAGCCGCTCAGGCAGTTTTTGATGGCCGCGTTTGACGACAGAATATATGAAGAATAAAAAAGAGCATCCATCGGATGCTCTTTTTTATTATGTAAACTTAAATCATAAACACATCACCGTAGGGATACGGACTGCCGGGCTCTTCGAGCGTCCAGCGCTCAAAAGCCTCCTTATCCTTTACCACCATGCCCGAGAGACGCGATATTCCGAGCGCCCTGAGCTCGGGACACATTGGAGTTGTTGGACCGATGATGATAGTATCAGCGTTTTTTGAAAGCTCCAGCAGACGGGGGAGGGTTTTGTTTATGGCGGCGCTCGCCGTCATGATGACGATATCGCAGTCCGGCAGAAGGTATTCGCAGGCCGAGTCGGGATAGTCGCCGGCTTTTGGATTGCGTTCAATTATGTAAACCTTATCCGCGCCGTCGAGCGCTCCGGACTGAAGACTCAAATGCCCGACAAGGGCGATCTTTTTGCCCTCTGTGACCATGCCGTGGGTGCAGCTTTTATCATAGCCGCACTTAGCGCCGAGCTTACCCATACGCTCTGGCGTGTTGTAAAACGCGTTTATGACCGCCATGCTCTCGGACGCTTCGAGCAGATTCCACGACCGCACCGCGCCCGCCGCCTCGCGTGCCGAAAGCCCGATGAGAGAATCAAACAGCCTGCCGCGGCTTTCGAGATCGTGCCGCATGGCTATGCCGTATCTCCCGTCGCTGAGCTCGGCGGCGATCCACGTCTTGCCATGTACTATGCGCGAAACGTATAGCTCCGGCGAAATTCCATCTATCAAAATATCGTAATAATCCATACCTCAGCCTCCGAGAGCATTATATCACCGCTTGCGCCGCCATGGCAATAGATGATATAATACTCTGTGTTTGGAGGTATTGCAATGATATTTGACACCCATGCGCATTACGATAGCGGAGCATTCAACGCAGACCGCTTTGAAATACTTGCATCCATGCCCGAGAAAAATGTCGGACTCATCGTAGACCCTGGCTGCGACCTCGAAAGCTCACGCGACGCGATAGCGCTCGCGGAGAAATACGACTTTGTCTATGCCGCGGTCGGCTGGCATCCCGAGGATATAGACAAGCTCACGGAAGAGCGCTTTGCGGAGCTTGTGAAGCTTACCGGGCATCCCAAATGTGTCGCCGTTGGTGAGATCGGACTCGACTACTATTGGGATGCAGAACACAAGAACGAGCAGAAGGCACTGTTTATCCGCCAGATAGAGCTTGCGCTGTATCTCAATAAGCCCATCATCGTACATGACCGCGAGGCACACGGCGACTGTTTTGACATCGTCTGCCGATATCCCGGGCTGCGCGGCGTGTTCCACTGCTACTCCGGCAGCGCGGAGATGGCAGCCGAGCTTTTAAAGCGCGGATGGTATCTCGGCTTCGACGGGCCGATAACCTATAAAAATGCACGAAGAGCCATTGAGGTTCTCGAAATGTGTCCTCTTGACCGCATGGTCATTGAGACCGACAGCCCCTATCTCACGCCCGTTCCGAACAGGGGAAAGCGCAACGATTCGTCAAACCTAAAGTATGTGATCGAAAAAATTGCAGATGTCAAAGGTGTGAGCCCCGATGTTATAGAGCGTGCGACGTTTGAAAACGGCAAAAGACTTTACGGAATGGAGGGTATTTGATGTACGCACCAGAAATTATACTCAGCGGCGCACCGAATGCACGCGATCTCGGCGGTATAGAGACTATGGACGGCAGAGTCCTCAAATCCGGCCGTCTCATTCGCAGCGGTATGCTCTCGCGTCTTGATGATAACGACATAAGCTACCTTAAAAACGCCGGCCTGCGCACGGTCGTCGACTTCCGTACTTTGGCCGAGCGCCTGCAAAAGCCCGACCGTCTGCCCGAGGGCACGGAGTACATAATCTGCCCCATACTCGAGGATAAGGCCGAAGGAATAACACGCGATAAGCCCGAGACCGAGGATGAGGAGGCGCAGCGCACAGTCAAAATGGCACAGCGGCTCATGGAGCGTGACCCCGACGGCGCGGCGCAGATGCGCTCGCTGTACCCAGTGATGGTGACGCTTGAGCACTCGGTGCAGCACTACCGGCAGTTTTTTGAGATACTCCTTCGCCACGAGGAGGGGGCGCTTTTATATCACTGCACCATGGGCAAGGATCGCGTCGGCACGGCGACGGCGCTTATTCTCTCAGCGCTCGGTGTCTCGCGCGAGACTATATTCACAGATTACCTTATAACGCGCACGCGTTGTGCTCCGGGTACGGAAAGGCTCGTTAATAACTGCAAAAGATACACCGACGATGCGGCGACGCTTGAGTTTATCCGTACTCTTGACACTGTGCAGGAAGATTTCCTCGGTGCGGCGCTTGATGCAATTGAGGATAACTACGGCGGTATGGATAATTTCCTGCGCGAGCAGATGGCGCTCGACGGTGAAAAGCTTGCACGTCTGCGCGAGCTGTATTTGGAATGAAAAAGAGCAGCATGCCGAAGATGATATGAAAACATCGCAGTTCATTGTGAACTGCGATGTTTTTTATGATCAAGCGTTCAGCTTACTCAGGGAGTATTCCACGAGCGGAGGTATCGACACATTGAACACGGACCTTTTAAGCTCTGCGAAGTGCTTTGTTCCCGATAGCTTTTTGAAAGCACCAAGTGCCGAAAAACACGGCATCGGCGCAATAGTATCCTTTTGGTAACTACAGCACAATATTGTGCTTACTTTACAAAATGGCGCTATAGCGATAGTATAGGGCCAACGAAAGAAAAAGCAAGCTTTCGAAACCGTTTTGGAGGTACTTATTATGAATAAAGTCGTAGAATTTCTGAATGCAAACCCTGTGCAGTATCTGGCTACCGTCGGCCGTGACGGTAAGGCAAAGTGCCGCCCCTTCATGTTCGCGTGCGAAAAAGGCGGCAAGCTGTGGTTCTGCACCAACAATCAAAAGGAAGTCTACAAGGATATGCAGAATAATCCCCATGTTGAGCTGTCCGTCTCAAGTCCCGAGTACGCATGGCTCCGTCTGCACGGCGAGGCGGTGTTTGAAAACAACATGGATATTAAGGAAATATGCATTCAGAACCCCATAGTGAAAAGTCAGTACGGCGAGGCCACAAATCCCATCTTTGAGGTGTTTTACCTCGAGAATGCCCACGGAGTAATTGCCGACTTTTCCGGCAATCCTCCCTACGAGTTCTAAAAAGCAGTAAGTGTATTGCCGTATTGCGCGCGGCGCTGAAAAGAGGTTTTGACCATGAACCAAAGTGAAAAGAGATTGTTTTTGATTCGGACACTCCTTGATGAGCGTCAGGAGAGGGGGGAGCTGAGCATCCCGACGGACGCGGATGAGCAACGTCAGCTTCTGCGGGGGCTTATGAATATCCGTGCACCGCAGCGTATCGGCACTGACTTTCTGAAGATACAGGACGAGTATCTGCAAGAGGAAAACGCCGCAAGGGGCATCACAGACATCTCGGATATGACGCCTGTGCAGCCCGGCCTGTATCTTTGGCAGGGCGATATTACGACGCTTCGCTGCGATGCCATCGTAAATGCGGCAAATTCCGGTATGACCGGCTGTTATATCCCGAATCATCGCTGCATAGACAATGCCATTCACACTTTCTCGGGGGTGGAACTGCGGCTTGCCTGCGGGGAGCTTATGAAGAGTCAGGGCTATCCCGAGCCGACGGGAAGGGCAAAGATAACTCCGGCGTTTAACCTGCCGTGCCGCTATGTTCTGCACACGGTAGGGCCGATCATCGACGGCGAGGTGACTGAAGATGATAAGCGCCTGCTGGCGTCCTGCTACCGCTCCTGCCTGGATCTGGCGGCCGAAAACGGCTTGGAGAGAGTGGCATTTTGCTGCATCTCCACGGGTGAGTTCCGTTTTCCGAATGACTTGGCGGCGGAAATAGCCGTGAAGACCGTAAAGGAGTTTCTCAAAAAGCAGAGCAGCGTAAAGAAGGTGATCTTCAATGTTTTCAAAGACTTGGACAGGGAACTCTACGCCCGATTACTCGGAGCAGATAAAAAAGCTTAGAAACGCTCTGCGCGATTGCGATACCGTTGTGATTGGAGCAGGCGCGGGACTGTCATCGGCGGCAGGTTTTACATACATCGGCGAACGTTTTGAAAAATACTTCTCAGACTTTGCCGAAAAATACGGCATACGTGATATGTATGCCGGGGGCTTCTATCCGTTTTCCACTCAGGAGGAGTTTTGGGCTTACTGGAGCCGGTATGTATATATAAATCGCTATATGGACGCTCCTGAGCCGGTGTATGATGAGCTTTTAAAACTGGTAGCCGGCAAGGACTATTTCGTCATTACGACGAATGTTGATCACTGCTTCCAAAAAGCCGGTTTTGATAAAAAGCGGCTTTTCTATACGCAGGGCGATTATGGCCTGTTTCAGTGCAGTGAGCCCTGCTGTCAGGAGACCTTTGATAACGAGGTTGTGATCCGAGAAATGACTGCACGGCAAAAGGACATGAAAGTGCCGAGCGAACTTCTGCCGATATGCCCGCACTGCGGAAGGCCGATGACAATGAATCTACGCTGCGACGACAGCTTCGTTGAGGACGAGGGTTGGCACAGCGCGGCGGAACGCTACGAAAACTTCCTGCGTACCCGTGCGGGGCAAAGGCTTCTTTTCCTTGAGTTAGGCGTCGGTTACAACACCCCGGTCATCATCAAATATCCGTTTTGGCAAATGACCGCAAAGAACCCCAACGCGACCTATGCCTGCGTCAATCAAGGACAGGCGGTATGTCCGGGAGAAATCAAAAAGCAAGCGATCTGTATTGACGGGGACATTGGAGAAGTTCTTTCTCAACTCGAAAGAAGTGGTGTGCATTCTAAGATGTAACGAAAAATATATAATATTCGTTACATCGGCCTCAGCTCGTTTTCCTGATTTGCACCAAGTGTCCCGAATCCGTATATAAAATTTGGGACAGTTTATCCAACCATCCATGCGAAGATATGACGACATGATTGACGAGATAGTGGCTGCTCTCTTTTGTGCATCGGGTGATATTTTCCCTGAAAACATGGGAATAATCAAATTATCTCGTCACCACAGTTTTAAAATCCCGTCAAGTGCATTGACTTTATTGACGAGATTTATTATAATGATGACGAGATAAATTTGCCAAAGGAGTTGACGATATGCCTTATCAGGAAAGCGAAACCGTAGAATTGAAGTCGGTCGTTGTGGACGACATTAAAAAGGAAATCATTGCCTTTGTAAACACTGACGGAGGAACGCTGTATATTGGCGTTAAAGACGATGGTGAAGTTATCGGCGTGAATGACCCGGACTCCGCTGCACTGCAAGTCAGCAACATGGTCCGGGATTCCATCAAGCCGGATGTCACCATGTTCCTTCATTATAAGACCATTGAGGAAGCCGGAAAGAAAATCATTGAGATCAATGTTCAGCGTGGCACAGACCGTCCGTATTACATTGCCAAAAAGGGAATGCGCCCGGAGGGTGTCTATGTCCGGCAGGGCTATTCCTCTGTCCCGGCCACCGGTACCGCCATTCGCCGCATGATCAAGGAAACGGACGGAGACCGTTTTGAAACGATGCGCTGTCTGGATCAGGAACTTACATTTGAGACCACGGGAAAAGAATTCCAATTCCGCAAGGTAGAGTTTGGGCCGCAGCAAATGCGCACGCTGAAGCTCGTGGACAACGACGGCCTATACAGCAATCTGGCATTGCTACTGTCTGACCAGAATCCCCACACCATAAAGGTAGCTGTTTTCCAGGGAACCAAACAGATGATTTTCAAGGATCGCCGGGAGTTCGGCGGCTCTCTGATGAAGCAGATGAATGACGTTTATGAGTATATCGACTTTCGCAATCAGACCCGCGCCACTATTGAAAAGCTCTCACGCATTGATGTTCGGGACTACCCGGTAATCGCCGTCAGAGAAGCACTGCTGAACCTCCTCGTCCATCGGGACTATTCGTTCAGTGCCAGTGCGCTAATCAGCATTTATGATGACCGCATTGAATTTGTGTCCATCGGTGGTCTTATGCCCGGAATCGACTTGGAGGATATTTTAGCCGGTATTTCTGTGTGCAGAAACCAAAATCTTGCAAACGTATTTTATCGGCTGCATTTGATTGAGGCATACGGCACAGGGCTTACAAAAATCATGGAGACATACGAGGGGACTTCGGAAAAACCCGTGATTTCCACCACAAAGAACAGCTTCAAGATCACGCTGCCCAACATCAACGCAAAATATGAGACAAAGGCCGCTCCTGCGCCAATCGAGAATATTCCGTCCACCCCCGTTTTGGAACCGGATAGTAATGAGCAGCGAGTGTTGGCCTATGTCCAAGAGCATGGCACCATTACAAGGCCAGAGGCAGAGGAACTGCTTGGTATCAGCGCGTCCACCGCTTCCCGGCTGATCAGAAAAATGGTCAAAACCGGTCTGCTTTTACAGGATGGGCGGGCAAGAAGCAGCAGGTATATATTGGCAGGATAATCACAGGAATATTTTTGTCCTTGGCTGCAAATAACAGACGATAGAAAAGGTGCGCAATAAACATAACACCCCGGTCATCATCAAATATCCGTTTTGGCAAATGACCGCAAAGAACCCCAACGCGACCTATGCCTGCATTAATTTGGGGCAGGCAGACTGCCCGCAGGCTATAGAGCGGCAGTCGATATGCATCGATGCGGATATCGGAGGCGTGATATCCTTACTGAAGTAAAAGCAGCGGCACATTGTGCCGCTGCTTTTGCATATTTAAGTGCATTCTAATCCTCAAGAAACTCAGAGTAGCAGTTGAGCGTCAGACAGCCGGAGAGCTCTGTGAGTATCAACTGCATTACGGAATTATTATACTCATATTCATTTTCCGGTGCGGAGAGCTTTTTGCCTGACGGAATGTCATATGACAGCATTACGCGCACGGATGTGCCCTGACCCTCGCCGCGGCTTTCGATTATAAGTGTGCCGTGGTGCAGCTCCGCTATGCTTTTAGCGACCGCAAGGCCTATGCCGCTCCCGGTTGTACTGGAAAGACTGCCGTGCTGCTTGTATTTGTCGAATACGATACCGAGTTCCTCGGACGGGATGCCGCTGCCGTTGTCATCAACGCAGACAATGAGATTTTTATCGGTCCTCAGCAGTGAAACTGCGATCCTGCCGCCGCGATCACAGCTTGCTATGCTGTTTGACAGAAGGTTCAGCATCATCTGTACGATGAGCTCACGGTCGGCAACGATGCGCAGATGATCCTCGGCGCTGAACGATATGCTGATATCCTGCTTCTGCGTAAGAATATTTACGGTATCTACTATGTTTCCGAAAAGCTCTGTCATGTCGACGGGCTCAGGGCAGAAGGGAAGTGAACCACGTTCAATGCCGGAAAGTGTGCCGAGATTATCGAGCGCACGCTTTATCCTGTAATAATTACGATTGAGTGTGCATACATATTCCGTCAGCTTATCGTTTGCGACGTCTTCGGCGATGACGGATATGCATGAAGCGGAGAATTTGATATTTGACATGCACGAGCGCAGAGTGTCAAAAACGCTGTCGCTCGGCTCAGGTAGCCTGTCGGCACAGTTTATGACGTAAATGCGGTATCCGTTTGCGGATGTGACTTTGACGGTGCAGCTACGGCTGCCGATAAACGCCGATGTGACGAAGCTGTCGGCCTGGTTGTTGGCGATATGCGACGGCATTAGCATGTCCAGCGGCTTTGAAGTGAGGTCAACACCGGCAAGACCGATCGCAACGGGATTCATGTAGATTATCTTCCCGCGGCGCGACACTACGGCTGCCGTATCGAGCATTGAAAACGCGGCGGATATCAGATCGAAATCCGACATGGTAAGTCACCTCCAAATAGTTTTCGCCCTCATTCTATCAAAAACAAGCAAAATATACAATAGCCGCCCTCAAAAAGACGATTTTTTATCGGATATTTGGCTGTATCGAAATATTGATTTTTGAGTATATTATATGTTAAACTCTTAATTAAACAGCAAGTAATGTTTTCCACGCTGAAATTAATTTAATGGAGGAACATAAAATGATCAAAGTTGCAATCAATGGTTTTGGCCGCATCGGCCGTCTGGCATTCAGAGCCGGCATCGTTGCCGACGATATCGAGATCGTTGCCATAAACGCTCCCGATAAGACCCCCGCCCAGCTTGCGTACACCGTGAAGTATGACTCCGTACACGGCCGCTTCCAGGGAACCGTTGAGTATGACGATAATTCCATCACCGTTAACGGCAAGCGTGTCGCCGTTGTCGGCAACCGCAACCCGGCAGAGCTGCCTTGGGGCGAGATGGGCGTTGAGTACGTTCTCGAATGCACCGGCGCATTCCTTACCACCGAGAAGGCACAGGCTCACCTCGATGCAGGCGCACAGGTTGTCGTTCTGTCCGGCCCGTCCAAGGACGATACCCCGATGTTCGTCTGCGGCGTAAACCTCGATAAGTACACACCCGATATCAAGGTCGTTTCCAACGCTTCCTGCACCACCAACTGCCTGGCGCCTCTCGCCAAGGTAATAAACGATAACTTCGGCATCGTCGAGGGACTCATGACCACCGTCCATGCAGACACCGCGACTCAGGAAGTCGTCGACGGCTTCTCCAAGAAGAACTGGCGTCTTGGCCGCGGCGTTCACGGCAACATCATTCCCACCAGCACCGGCGCTGCAAAGGCAGTCGGCAAGGTCATCCCCGAGCTCAAGGGCAAGCTGACCGGTACCTCCATGCGTATTCCCAGTGCCGACGTTTCTATCGTCGACCTGACCTGCCGCCTCGAGAAGGGCGCAACTTACGATGAGATCTGCGCAGCCGTCAAGGCAGCAAGCGAAGGCCCGATGAAGGGTGTTATCGAGTATTGCGAGGACGAGGTCGTTTCCTCCGACTTCATCACCGATCCTCACACCAGCATCTTCGATGCAAAGGCCGGTCTGGCGCTCAACGATAACTTCGTAAAGCTTATGGCATGGTACGATAACGAGTGGGGCTTCTCCTGCAAGATGCTCGACCTCACCCGCCATATCGACAAGGTCCGCAAGGCATAATGGAATAATTTAAATTTGAAATTTGATTAAGAAAAGACCTCTTTTTGTCTGATGCTTCAGACAGAAAGAGGTCTTTATATTTAGTGCGGTCGGTAAGTTTATGTACTTGAATAGAGTGAGAATGTATGGTACAATTAAAAAACATAAAAAGCAAAAAAAGGAGATAGCTATGAAAAACAGAGTCTTAGCCGTAGTGCTGGCGATCGTTATGGTGGTCTGCCTGCTGCCGAGCGCCGTTTTTGCTGATGAAACTGGTGTCGAGCTTAGCGAAGCAAATTTCCCGGACAAAACGCTGAGGGAAGAGCTCAAGTATTACGACACCGATGAAGACGGTATCCTGTCGGAATATGAGCAGTACGAACCTACGATACTTAATTTTAGTGGAAAAAGCATCACGACGCTCAAGGGTGTTGAGCTGCTGCCGCATTTGATGCAGCTTTTTGTTGATAATTGCGGACTTAAGAGCATTGATGCGCTGCCGGAAGCCCTCATGATACTCAGCTGCGAAAACAATGAGCTTGCCGCACTGCCGGAGCTTCCCGACAGCCTGATCACTCTCGATTGCAGCGGAAACCGGATATCCGAGCTTCCGAAGCTGTCGGCATCGCTTGAGGGGCTTAGCTGCGGCAGCAATGAGCTTACCGCACTGCCGGAGCTTCCTGACAGTCTTACGAACCTCGATTGCGGCAATAACAGCCTGCAGCATCTGCCGAAGCTGCCGGCCGGACTTACGGAACTCAGCTGCCAGAATAACGAACTGCGAGTTATTGCGCTGCGTCCGGATACGACTTATACTAATGTCAACGTTGCATATAACCGGCTTGCATGCAAGGCCGCTGTTGTAGGAAAAAGCACGGCTGTGTGGGAACCGCCGTTTTTCAATTTCGGCGATCAGAAGCCTGTTGACGATGCGTTCACAGATGTGCCGCAGAGCAGCTATTGCTATGGTCCCGTACTCTGGGCATCCGAAGAGAATATAACAAAGGGTACGACCGCTGCGACATTCAGCCCTTCAGCCGGCTGCACTCGCGGTCAGGTGGTCACGTTCCTGTGGCGTGCGGCCGGAAGCCCGAAAGTCAGCGGTGTCGAGAATCCTTTTGTTGATGTCAAAGAGGGCAGCTACTGTTATGACGCGGTCCTGTGGGCTGTGCAGAACAAGATAACGAGCGGAACGACGAAAACAACGTTTTCTCCCGGCAGGACGATAACCCGCGCCGAGGCCGTCACCCTTATATGGCGCAGTGAGGGCGAGCCCGGCCCGACGGCGATGCCGGAGTTCACTGATATAAATGCAGGCGCATACTATTACGGCGCTATGTGCTGGGGATATTCAAGCGGCGTCGTCAGTGGCACGAGCGCAACGACGTTTTCTCCTAACGGCACCTGCACCCGCGGCCATATCGTAAGTTTCCTGTGCCGCAACGCAATACGCTGAACTTTAAAAACCGCCCTTTGGGGCGGTTTTTCTATTACAACGATTCAAAAAATGTGCTAAATACTCAGATGGCGTATAAACATAAAAATCCGGAGCTCAGCTCCGGATTTTTTACGCTCCGATGACCTCGTACAGTACCTTTATGAAGAAGATGACGAGGACTGTTATCATGATGGGCTTTACGGCCTTGCTGCCGCCCTTTTTGAAGAAGCTCGAGCCGAGCCAGTTGCCGGCGATGGAGAACAGTCCGGCGACAAGGCCGACGGCAAAGATGACCTTGCCGTTTATGATGAAAACGACGAGCGCGGAGATGTTCGTTGCAAGGTTTATCGCCTTGCTCACGCCGTTTGCCTCGGTCACCGGCATGTGCGCAAGAGCGGTGAGCAGCAGGATAAGGAATGTGCCCGTGCCCGGTCCGTAAAAGCCGTCGTATGCGCCGATAAAAAACGCAATGGCACAGCCGAGGAGCGTGGTCTTGCGCTTTGAGTACGGCTCAAACTCAGCATTGAGCGCCTTGCCCTTCATGACATATGCACCCGTGAGCGGCAGTATGACGAGCATGATTATTTTGAATATGTAGTCGTCTATGAGCAGCGCGAGGTTTGCGCCGCAGGCAGAGCCCAAAAGAGCGAAGACGACGCAGAATATCGCCTGCTTCCACGGAATGAAGCCGCTTTTCGTGTATCGCACGGTGGTGAGCGTCGTACCCATGGCGGAGCTTATCTTATTCGTACCGATGGCGAAGTGGACGGGGAAGCCCGCGATGAGATACGCCGGGAGTGAGATGAGCCCGCCGCCGCCAGCGACGGCATCGACAAATCCGGCGAGGAAAACGAGCGGGCAGACGATGAGAAACTGAATAACTGAGATATCCACGGCTTATTTTGCAGCCTCCCACAGCAGCATGTTGCCCTCGCATTTGACGCAGAGCCTGCCGCTATCCAGCAGATACGCAAGGTACGAGCGAACCGTGCTGCCGACAAGGGCGTACTGCTCGAAGCTCAGCTCGAGCGAATATTCGTCAAACAGGCGCTTGAGTATCGTCTCAAAATTCTGCGGCTCGGTGCATATGGAAACGATGCGCTCGGCTATCTCGCGTACGGTGTCTATGTTATACTGCGCAAGCTCGCGCACGTCCTCGCACGCAGCCGCGTGTGCGGGCACGAAGCAGTTAGCCTCGAGCGCCTTGACCTTCTCAAGCGTGTCCATATATGCCTGCACGTCATATATAAAGCCGATGCGGTATTTTTCGAGCGTCTCACGGCTCGAGAGGCAGTCGGCGAGGAACACGACGTTATCCGGCGTGCGGAAGCCCACCATGTCGAAAAAGTGCCCCGGTAATGGGATCATCTCAAAGCCCTCGGGAAGCGTTTCCGCGGTCAATTCCTGAGCGTCGGCGCTCTGCGCCATGAGAAACTTATGCCGCAGCGCCTTCGGGGGATAGCCGCCGTATAAAAACGAAGGCTCAAGCAGAGTGTGGCGCGTAAAGTCGCACTCAATACCGGGAGCGTAGATCGCGCATCCTGTCTGCGCCTGGAGATACTTGCAGCCGCCTATGTGATCGGCGTTCGAGTGCGTCACGAGTATCGCGCGCAGAGTCCAGCCGTTTTTGTCGAGTATCTGCCGTACCTTGCGCCCGGCCTCCTTGTCGCTGCCGCTGTCGATGAGATAAACGCCGTTATCCTCGCAGCGATAGAGACCGATCTTGGCAGGGCAGTTAACATAATATGAATTATTTGAAACCTGAATAAGCTCGTACATAATATCACCTCAATAATGATTTTAACAGTTTATCACAAGATCATTTCCGTGGCAATAAAAAGCCTTGCTTAATTATTTAATTATGGTATACTTGTTTTCGTTCGCTTTGAACAAGAATTGTTTGAAATCAGGCGATATATTGTTTGTCAATGAAAATGTCGATCTATACAGGCATCTGTCGTTTGCTTCCGTCGGCGGATTTTTCGGCGCGTATGCCATACTCTGCCGCAGCGGCATCCTCGCCAGTGCGCAGACGATGAACCTGCTGGAGCTGACCATAAACGCTCTGCGCGGCGACGGGATAGCCGTGCTGCTGCATATCGGAGCGCTGGTGATATACGTTGCGGGCACGATGATGACCGTGCTTCTGCCGCACTTTTTCGGCCTCGATATGCGCAGGCAAGCGCCGCTTATTGACGCGCTTGCCTGCATCGCTTTGTGCTTTATCCCGGCCGACGCGAATGTGATATTGGCGCTCTATCCGATATTCTTCGCCATGAGCGTGCAATGGAGCACGTTCTCAGGCGCGAAGGGCTTTGTCAGCTCGACCATATTCTCCACCAACAACACAAAGCAGGCCTCGCTTGCGCTTGCGCAGTACATTACCGACGGCGACCGAGTGCACTTCAAAAAGGTAAAGTTCTATGTATTCACCCTGCTTGCCTTCCACTTCGGAGCGGCGATAGGTTTCTTTGCCGTGAAATTCATGGGTGTCCGGGGCGCGTGGGTCAATATAATACTTGCCGCTGCGGCCTACTATATGGTCGTGAGTGAGGATAGATACTTAAGTCTAAATAAGACCGCATGAAAAAAAGCACCGCTCAGCGGTGCTTTTTTCGTTTAATTTCAGTTTTCGGGGTGCTGTCCCTTGGGATTAGGACCAAATCGGTTCTCACCCATGTCGCTGTCCTTTGCCCACCATGCCAGAAGGAAGATCCAGCCGATGAGAGGAATGAGAATAAACAGCGTGTAAGCGCCGGACTTGCCGATATCGTGCAGCCTGCGCCACGATACCGCCAGTGAGGGAACAATAATCGCGAGATTATACAGCCAATAGAGGATCGATATGAAGCTTAAAGAGTCCGAGCCGCCTGTTACGAAGTAGTCAATAATGCTGACTGCAAGGTAAATGATCAGATTGAACAGCTCAAAGAACCAGAACTCACTGCGGCGAGCTCTGCCGTTGAAATTCGCGTAGTTTTTGAATACGCTCGATATTGCCTGACTTAACCTCATTTTCATGACCTCCTTATCAGATTTGTCTATATTATACACTAACCCGAGAAGTGCCGTCAAATTATCAGCCCGTATTTATCGCACAGGGGGAGCAGCTCCTCCTCGGAAAGCGCGCCCTCGTACAGGGCTCTGCCCTGATAGACGCGCAGCGCCGATTCGAGAACGTCTGCGTCATCGCAGACTATGCACAGGGGTTTGTTTATCATGTACTGGCAGTCGGCGAAGGTATCGACATCTTCCCAGCCGGAGAGTCTGATAGTGACCATGACGTCGTCCGAATCGAGTTCATCTGCGAGAGTATCCTCAAGCTCGTCCGTTACGGTGAGCACCTTGCCGTGCTTTGCGTCGGCGGGGAGGAACATGGGCTCTTTTTCGGTTGAAGCAGGGAGCATATCGCTTTGTTCCGGCGCGGGGTTGGCAAATTTCGCGCCCTTTAGCGCACTGCTGAGCGCCGCGACGTGCTCGCTGGTTGTGCCGCAGCAGCCGCCGAATATAGCGACTCCGGCATCGAGCATGGGCTGCACGAAGGCGGTAAACTCGTCCAGCGGGCAGTCGTACACCGTTTTGCCGTCAACTATCTGCGGCATGCCGGCGTTGGGCTTTGCTATGAGTGGGACACGCGCAAATTTGCGCAGACGTTTAAGCTGCGTGAGCATCTGCTCGGGCCCTGTTGAGCAGTTGAGACCGAAGGCGCTGATGCCCATGCCCTGCAAAACGACGAGAGCCGCCGTCACGTCCGTGCCCGAAAGACTGCGGCCGGATTCGTCGCAGGTGAAGGTCACGAATATGGGCTTTTCGCTCACGCTGCGCACGGCCAGCACGGCAGCGCGCGCGTCCGACAGCGTCATCATCGTCTCGATAACGAACAGGTCTACTCCGGCCTTTTCAAGCCCCGCCGCCTGCTCGGTGTATATATCCACAAGCTCCTCGAACGAAGCCTCGCCGAGCGGACTGAGGAACATGCCGGTTGGGGAGATATCGCCCGCTACCCATGCCTTACCGTCAGCCGCTTTTTTGGAAAGCTCCGCAAGGCGGAGATTGTACTCTGCGGTTTTGTTGAAGATGCCGTGCTCTTCGAGCTTGCGCCTGTTCGCGCCGAAGCTCGGCGAGTACAGAACATTGCTTCCGGCCTCGACATAGCCGCGCTGGATATCGATTATGCTGTCGGGGTTTTCGAGCACCCACTGCTCTGCGCTAACGTCGCCCATGTAGCCGCGCTTTTGCAGCTCCGTGCCCGTTGCTCCGTCAAGAATAAGAGGAAAACGCATCTGCATATAAATGACCTCCGTAGTTTAAAATGCAATGTTTTCGGCAAACGCTGCGGCAAAGTCCGCGCGTCCTGAAAGCTCTATGTAATCGCAGCCTTGCGCGATCTTCCGCACGCAGCCGATCTTTTCCGTGTCGAGCGCCATAATGGACGCTCCGGCAAGCGCCGTATTGCCAGAATTGTGGAGCTTATCGGGTGGAAGATGCGGCAGCATACCGATCTTCACTGCGCTTTTGGGATCAAGATAGCTCCCGAAGCCGCCGGCGAGATACACGCCGTCGAGCTTTTCGACAGTTATGCCCTCGGCAGCCAGCAGCACACTTATGCCGGCCGCGACAGCGGCCTTTGCAAGCTGAAGATTACGCACATCCTGCGCCGTGAGATAGACTTCGTGCGTCAAGTGAAAAACGCCGTTTCCGTCAGCGTCGCACGTTAAATAGCGGCGCATTTTTTCCGGAGCGTCGTCCGGAGGAAGAAGCCTGCCGCCCTCGTCGATGCAGCCGAGCTCGAGCAGCGCCGCTATGAGATCGATTAGTCCCGAGCCGCACAGACCGCGCGGGGGAGCGTTCCCGACAGTGTCATATAAAAATCCGCCGCTGAAGCGCACATGGCTGACCGCTCCGTCTATGGCGGGCATGCCGCAGCTTATTCCCGCGCCCTCAAATGCCGGACCCGAGGCTACGGCGCAGCAGCGAAAGCCGCCTTTTCCGCCGAGCGCCATCTCGCCGTTCGTGCCGATATCGAGAAACAGGTATCGTCCGTCTTTATTGCTCAGGTCCGATGCCAGAAGTCCGGCGGTGATATCGCCGCCGATGTAGCCGGCAACGCAGGGCGCATAGTACAGCGGCGCACCGAGGAGCGTATCGTCAAGCTCAACGCCAAACAGAGTGTGCGGCTCAAACGGGGCGACGGCTATGCTCTGTACGGGAAAATTTGCGAATATGTGCTGCATGACGGTGTTGCCGACCAAAACGCTGTGCCTGAGCTCGCTTTTATCTCTGCCGCAGCGAGCGAGTGCCGAGCCTATCATATCCTTTACCTGCAATCGTATGATGCGCGACAGCTCACCGAGTCCGTCGGGAGCGTCCATCGTGTGACGTATACGGCTTATCACGTCGCCGCCGTAGGCAGCCTGTGCGTTCCACGCGCTCGCGGTGGCTGCCTCGCGGCCGGTTTCAAGATCGTAAAGCCGCACGGCTACGGTCGTCGTGCCGAGGTCGACAGCGGCGGCGCAGCCGGAAAGACCGCCCTTTGCATGCAATATCTCGGGCGTTTCCGTGAGTATCCTTCCACCTGAGCTCTCTGGCAGCGTAACCTCATCGCCGTCGCTTATAGCGGCGCGGCAGGCAAGGCGTGAAACGCCGTTTATCTTAACGCGGCATTTGCCGCATTTGCCTCTGCCGCCGCAGGCTGCCGGGAGGGTGAAACCATTGCGCCGCAGCGCCGAAAGCAGAGTTTCGCCATCTTTGGCTTCAAGCTCAAAACTTTTGCCGCCGAGCAGCACTCGAACGCTTGACACGGACATCACCCCTTAATATAATATGGTGTATTACATATAATTTTTAGCAGTTAGTTCATGCTTTGTCAAGAGGCTGAGAGCATATGACGGATATTCTTACGCTGGCGAGGGAAAACGGATTTACGCACATTGGGTATGCCGATATGTCGGCGCTCACGCCGCTGGAGGCTGTGCGCGAAATGTGCTCCTTCGGCAGATGCGGAAAATGGAACACGAACTGGGCATGCCCGCCCGCCTGCGGCAGCATCGACTATGCAAAGCGCCGCATTGCGCAGTATAATAGGTGTCTGCTCGTACAGACTATGGGAGAACTCACGGATGAGTTTGACTATGACGGCATGCAGAGAACTGCCGAGCAGCATAAGAAACGCTTTTTAAACTTCGCCCGTCAGGCGCGCATGATCTGCCCCGGCTGCCTTCCGCTGACGGCCGGATGCTGCACGATATGCGCAAAATGCACATATCCCGATAAGCCCTGCCGCTACCCGTCAAAAAAGCTTTCGTCGATGGAGGCTTTCGGCCTTTTTGTGAGCGACATTTGCGCCCGTTCGGGGCTTGGATATAACTACGGCCCGCGCACGATGACATATACCTCGTGCCTGCTGTATTGTGAGGAGTGAAATGCCATGCAGACCGCAAAAGAGATCTTTTTGGAGATGCTGAAGCCCGACGCTCAGCCCGAGCGCCAGCTCAGGCAGTACGAGGCGCTGCACATGTGCCTTTATGACCCGATAAACACATATCTCAGGGGCAACCGCAAGCGCGGCACCGTGAGCGTCGACCGCTGGGGCACTACCATAAGCTTCCCCGAGGATGCGCCGGGTGCAATGCCTTTAAACCACGGTGATCTTGCCGTGTGCCGGGACATAACGCGCTGGCGCGAGACCGTGCATGCGCCGGACATTGAAGACAGCTGCACCGAAGGCTGGGAGGAGTGCCGCAAAAAAGCGCGCGAGGCCGCGGGTGATGAGCAGCTCGTCGCCGGATTCATGGGCACAGGCATATTCGAACAGTGCCACTTTCTCATGGGTTTTGAGCCTACGCTCACCAATCTCTACGAGCATCCCGACGAGATGCACGAGCTTATAGAATACATCACCGAGTACCGTCTGCGCTATGTGAAAATGCTCATCGACAACCTCCGGCCGGATGTTATCTTCTCGCACGACGACTGGGGCACGCGCGATGCGCTTTTCATGAAGCCCGATATGTGGCGCGAATTTTTCAAGGAGCCGTATCGCCGCTTTTACGGCTATATCCGCTCGCGCGGCTGCATAGCCGTCCACCACGCCGACTCCTATCTTGTTCCGATAGTCGACGACATGGCCGAGATCGGCATTCAGGTCTGGCAGGGAACTCTGCCGGAGAACGATATCCCGGCTCTCCAGCGCCATCTCAAGGGCAAGCTCGTCCTCATGGGCGGCATGGGTGCTGCGATAGACCGCGGTGACGCGAGCGGAGAAGAGATACTTGCCTATGCCCGCAGAACGCTCAAAGAGTGCTGCCCCGGCGGATATTTTATCCCGTCGATCACCTACGGCGTTCCGGGAGCGGTGTTCCCGCATGTCGATCAATATATAAATCAGGCGATAGATGAATATAACGCGCAGCTTCATGTGCCAGCATTTGAGCTTCCCCCGATTCCACGCCGCGTGCTCGGCGAGAGAAAGACGGCCGAAGAAGTAAAAACGCCGGCGACCGAGGAGCCGGCGGGTGACAGCGTACTCGAGCGCATAAGCGCGGCGCTCTGCCGCGGTCAGCAGAAAAAGCTGCTTTCCCTGTGTCAGGAGGCACTCGGCGAGGGCATCTCGGCGCAGGTTATACTCTCCGGAGGCCTTGTGAAGGGCATGAATAAGCTCGGTGACGATTTTTCGGCAAACCGCGTTTTCGTTCCCGAGATGCTGATCGCCGCACGCTGCATGTCAGCGGCCACAGCGCTTTTAAAGCCGCACATGGTAGGCGAGGGCGGACAGAGCGCCGTCGGCAGCGCCGTCATCGGTACAGTGCGCGGCGATATGCACGATATCGGCAAAAATCTCGTTAAGATCATGATGGAGGGCAGCGGCATAGAGGTCTACGATCTCGGAACGGACGTCTCTGCAGAGCAGTTTATCGAAACTGCCGTCGAGCATGATTGCGGGATCATTGCCTGCTCCGCGCTGCTTACAACTACGATGAACGAAATGCGCAGAGTCGTTTCGCTTGCCGAGGAAAAGGGGATACGCGATAAGGTCAGAATATTTGTCGGCGGAGCGCCGATAAGCCAGAGCTTCTGCGACGAGATCGGCGCGGATGTGTACACCGAGGATGCCGGCGCGGCAGCACGCGCAGCAGTGGAGATACTCAAAGCATGTCAAAGCAGCAGGTAAGGGATAAGAACAAGCAGCGCGTTATTGAGGTCGCGCAGGATCTGTTCATTGACGAAGGGGTCGCGGTCACAAGCATAAATCGCATTGCAAAGGAGGCCGGCCTGACTCCCATGTCGGTCTACCGTTATTTCGGTACGAAGGACGGGCTTGTCATCGCCGCATGGCGCGACGCGCTCACGCAGTTTTATGAAAAATTCATGGAGCGATACACGGTTCGCGTAAGGACTCTCAAAACAGGCTTTGAAAAGTATGTCGCCTGCATGGACGAATACACAAACGCCTACACCGAGATGCCCAAGTGGTACGCCTATACACGCGAGATGCTCAGCTATGCCATGGAGGAGAATATCGAGACCGAGCTCAACATAAGCGATGTGTTCTGGCAGTTTACCGATAAGGAAATACCCATACCGGCGCTCATAGCTCTGCGCGAGGGAATAGCCGACGGTTCTATACGCGCGGATATAGACATACACATGATATATCAGATCCTTATAAACGCATATACGGGAACGAACATATATGACGGCACGGATTTTGCCATTGATCCCGTCGAAACTCTGCGCACCTCATCCGAGATTATTGCGAATTACATAAAGAACGACAGTTAAATTTATATGTTTTATACAAATTTTCAAATGTGGCTAAATATTTTATGATTTAAGTAACAAAAGATGCGGAAATACTTTCGTAATTTGATAAAATCCAAACAAATGAACAAAGAGTTCCGCACAAATTTTTTTGGACGCAAATGTTAGTACCTATAACAAAAAACGCCCGTGGGAGAAAAATATTTGATGCAGGAGTGATAAAAATGAAGCACAGCATAAGCGAGTGCATACCGTTTTGGGCATCGCTGTGCGAAAGGCACAAGCAAACGCTTCAGGATGACGCGATCTTCCGCAGTTATAAAAAGGGGGAGCACGTTATCTTCAAAACGGTCAAGAAGGACGGTATAGTCTTTGTGCTCGAGGGCGGCGTGAGAGTTTACCTTGCGTCCGACTCGGGGAGAGAACTAACGCTGTTTCATCTTAAAAAGGGAGACGCGTTCAGCATAATGACGGTAGATAACGCGCTTGATACAGACGTTATTCCGTGTTTGCAGTCCGACGCGGCAACGCAGCTTGCGTATTTGCAGCGAGTTGATATCGGCGAGGTCGCACGCGAGGATTGGCAAATGGCGCTGTTTATCTATGAGACCTGCTCGAAGACAGCGCAGGCGATACTTAACAACATATCCTACTATATTTTCAACGATCTACGGCACTGCGTTGCGCGCGAGCTCATCGAAAAAAGCCGCAGACTTAAAACAAGCGCTATCCTCGTAACTCACGAGGAGATAGCAAACAGCCTCGGCACGACACGTGTCGTCGTCAGCCGCGAGATCGATAAGCTGCGTGACCTTGGCATAATAGAGACCGGCCGCGGAAAGATAATAATTCTTGACCGCAATGCGCTTGAAGAGATCGCGGGTCAATAGTCTCTCACACCTTATTCCCCCTCTTAGCTGTGGCGGCGGGGGGAGCCGCCGTCACAGCTCCTCAAGACCGGAGGACAACACTGTGGATAATTACTTTATAAGCGATAAATGCGTCGGCTGCGGAGGATGCCATTCAAGGTGCCCCGTCAACTGCATCGACGCTGGGAAAAAGCCTCTGCTGATCGACCAAAGCAGATGCACCGGCTGCGGAGCGTGCTATCTTGCATGCCCTCTGCGGGCCGTCGAAAAGCGCTGAAGCTCCGAAAACGTACCTTACTGCATCAAATGCAGACAAAATAAAATTTTTAGGAGGAATCATAATGTATTACAGCAGTGGTAACTATGAGGCATTTGCTACCCCGAAAAAGCCCGAAGGCATCGACAAGAAATCGGCTTATATAGTCGGTACCGGTCTTGCAGGTCTTGCGGCAGCCTGCTTCCTGATCCGTGACGCACAGATGCCCGGCGATCACATCACCCTTTTCGAGCACCTGCCTCTGGCCGGCGGCTCCTGCGACGGCATCTACGATGCTACCAAGGGCTTCATCATGCGCGGCGGCCGTGAGATGGATAACCACTTCGAGTGTATGTGGGATCTGTTCAAGTCCATCCCCTCAATCATAAACCCCGGCGAGACAGTTTTCTCCGAGTACTATCATCTGAATAAGGAGGACCCGAACTTCTCTCTGTGCCGCGTCACCGAAAAACAGGGCCAGGACGCACACACCGACAGAAAGTACGGTCTTACCCCCGGTGCGGCAACCCAGCTGCTGAAGCTGTTCATGGCCACCAACAAGTCCCTCGAGGATAAGAAGATCGACGATGTATTCGACGACGAGTTCTATGAGACCAACTTCTGGACCTACTGGCAGACCATGTTCGCATTCGAGAAATGGCATTCCGCACTTGAGATGAAGCTGTACCTGCAGCGCTACATCCACCATATCGACGGTCTGCCCGACCTGAGTGCACTGCGCTTCACCCGCTACAATCAGTATGAGTCCATGATCCTGCCCATGTGCAAGTACATCACCGACCACGGCGGCAAGATCCTCTACGATACGACCGTTACCAACATCGTCTGCGACTGCACCCCCGAGAAGAAGGTCGCAAAGAAGATAGAGTACACCCAGGGCGGCGTAGAGAAGGTCATCGACCTCACCGAGGACGATCTCGTCATCTGCACCAACGGCTGCCAGGGCGACGCTTCGGCATACGGCGATCAGACCCATGCTCCCGTCGTCACAGTTAAAAACGGCGAAGGCCCCTCCATCGAGATGTGGAAGAAGATCGCCGCTCAGGATCCGGCATTCGGCCGTCCCGAGAAGTTCTTCGCCGGCATCAAGGAGACCTCCTGGGAATCCTGGACCGTTGACACCGCAAACAAGCAGATACTCGACGCCATCCAGAAGATCTGCAAGCGCGATCCTCTGTCCGGCAAGGTCGTCACCGGCGGTATCGTTACATGCCGCGACTCCAGCTGGCTCGTAAGCTGGACGATAAACCGTCAGGGTCAGTTCCAGGAGCAGCCCTCCGATCACTGCCTGATCTGGGTCTACGGCCTCAACTGCTGGGACGATGAGGGCGACTTCATCAAAAAGCCCATGTACCAGTGCACCGGCATCGAGCTCGCGGCCGAGTGGCTGTACCACATCGGTATCCCCGAGGATCAGATCATGGATCTTGCGACCAACGAGTGCAACACCACTCCGTGCATGATGCCTTACGTCACCACCTTCTTCATGCCCAGAGCAGAGGGCGACCGTCCCAAGGTAGTTCCCGACGGTTCGGTCAACCTCGCATTTGTCGGCCAGTTCGCCGATACACCGCGTGACACCGTTTTCACCACCGAGTACTCCATTCGTACCGGCATGGAAGCAGTCTACACGCTGTGCAATGTCGATCGCGGCGTTCCCGAGGTCTGGGGCTCCGTATATGATATCCGCGACCTGCTGTACGCTACCAGCAAGCTGCTCGACGGCAAGAAGCCGACAGAGTTCCTGCTCCCGTCCATCATGCCGCTGCTCGGCATGCTCAAGGAGCCTCTGACCAACAACGTTGTTGTCGATCTGCTCAAGAAGTACAATATAGTATAATAATTAGTATAGTTTAAGTCAGTGTTGCCCCCGATTTACTTTGAAGGGCGGATGAAAGGTTCATCCTCCGCCCTCCGGGGAAACGGAGGTTTAGGGTGCAGCTCTCCCACGCTGCACCCTTTTTACATGCTTAACGGGCTGCCGTCACATGACGGCAGCCCGTTAAAATTTGTGATGTTTATTTGCTTTTAACGTAGCAGTTCATCGGGTGGACCATATATTCGTTGTACGGGAACTGATCGGTAGTGACGTAGCCTGCCGGAGCATCAATGAGCTGCGGGATGCGGTTTACGAGCGTTGCGCAGGTAAGCTCGACCGTAGCGGGCTGATTGACGATGCAGGTCGTGTCGGGCTCACCGTGAAGAGTCCAGACGTTTTTATCGGTCTCCTCGGGATTGTAGATCTTGCCGACGCACTCGGTGACGAGGGTGATGCCCTCCTCGGTCTCTGTGGTAACAATGGCGCGCATGCCCGTTGCATCGCCCGCCTTAACGACCATGCCCAGCGTTTCGGACTTGAGGTCCTCCTTGTCGACGCAGGGGATGCACTTCTGCGTCTGTGAGGTGATGTGCAGGTTCATCTTGCTGCACAGCCAGCCGTTCTGGTTCCACATATATGAGGGGACGTATTTGCCGCTTTCGACAAGCTCCTTCATCTCATCCGAGGGAGTTTCGTTATAACAGCCGATGGTCTTGTTGAACTCGTCGATCGTAAGTCCCGCGCCGTGACCCTCGGCGAGCGCAACGCCGTAGTCCTCGACATTGTACCAGCTGCTGCCCTCGATCTTCGTGATCTTGTGCGAGGAGCCGGCAAGGTTCGTGACCATCGTGCCCCAGTAAAGGTCACAGTAGCCCACGCCGGTGAGCGTGCAGCCGCCCTCCTTGGCGAGCTTGTCAAGCTTCGCGGTAAGGGCAGGGGAGGAGTTCCAGGGATACAGAGCCTCCTCACAAGTGGTGATGGCGTTGACGCCGTGCTTTGCGCAAATGGTGAAGATGTCCTCAAGCTCTGCAACGGTGCTGCGAGTTGCGATTATGCAGACGTCAGGCTTGAGCTCGCCGATGCGCTTGTCGGCATCCGCGGAATTTTCAACGGTGACTCCGACATGGGGGAAGCCTCCGCCGATTATCTCGGAGACATCTTTGCCGATATGACTCTTGTTGCGGCAGAATGCGCCGACCAGCTCTCCGTCATGCTCAATGACATAGCGCATAAGATAGCGGCTCATTTTGCCCGCACCGTACTGAACGACTCTTATTTTGCGATCCATTATAATTGCCTCCTTGTTTTTTGAATATTGGTTATATTTTTAACAACCTTACAAGGCTATTATACAGATTATAGCCGCAATAATGTCAAGATATTTCTATATGCGCAAATTAACCAAAAAATCGCACCGGAATTTGTATCTTATAGAACATGCGCCGCCGATCGAAGTCGAGCATGGGGAAGTCGACGATTACCTCGCAGAGATAGTCGCCGCATATTTCGCAGCCTCGGGCTTCAATGTATTGCAGCAGTCTGCGTATATTTTCGGCCTCCAGGCTGGCCTCGCCGGAGCACAGGCACACATATGCCGCAGCCGGAATGCATTCGGCTTCCCCGGACTTGTCAACAAAAACAAACACCTCGTTTGAAAACAGCTTGTCCGATGCAAGATTCGGCCTCCGTATTATGGTGCCGATATTGCTGAAATACGACAGCGGCATGTTGCTTGAAACAAGTTGCGTTTTAAGCTGTCTGAGCATGTATTCGTATCCGTTTTCATCCTGGTCGAAGTAGTTTCGGTCACATTTGTGGCAGAAAACATAGCGTTCCGGGATGAATTCAACAAAAATCTCGCCGTTTTTGGGCATCGCCCGGTATCGGCGATAATTATCAAGTGTTCGGTTTATGGCAGAGCGCGAGCGCTCAAGCTGCAGGATGCGTTCGTCTATGCTTGCTGCCTGACCTTCGAGCAAACTTTGCAGCGCGGCAGGGTTATTGTCATTAAAAAAGCTTCTTATCTGGCGAAGAGTCATGCCGTAGGTCTTCATATTCTGGATAAGGTCAAGCTTTGCAGACTGCGCGATGTGATAATACCTGTATCCCGTTGATGGATCAACGTAATTAGGGGTAAGCAAGCCCTCTTTGTCATAGAGTCTGAGCGCCTGCTCGCTTATGTGGTTAAGCTCCGCCATCTGCCCGATCGACAGCTTTTGAAGGTCCATAAAACTCTCCTCCAACTATAAGGTTTGAGTAGAGTATATCTCATAAGTGAAGGGCGGGTCAAGGGTAGTGTTGACTCCAGTGCAGTGGGGGATGCGATAAATAAAAAATCCGAACGCAAAGCGTTCGGATTTTTGTCATAACTCAACACTATAGATTTTTTGAAATTGCTTTCAAAAAATCGGTGTATGACAGCAAGAATAACTTGATGCGCCGAGCTCACTTGTCTTTTGATTCTTCAGTTGTGTCAGAGACTGCACCTTCCAGCAGGTCCGTCACGACCTGATTGAGCTGTGCGGCGTTCTTGGAGGTGATGACCGGTGTGTCCGACTGAGACTCAATGTCTTTTCTGGTTCGCCCAGCAACCTGGCCACCTGCTTTGGCAACTGCCAGATTCTCTTGGAAAGTCGTTGGTTTGCGATCTCTTGAAAACTGAGTGGTAGTCGCTTCTGCCAGCATGTTCAGCACCAGTTCCAGTGTGGTCATATTATCACGGAGATTCTCTTTTTTCAAGCCCTTCAGGTTCTTGTACTGCCGGGTGGACATGCCGGACCATGCACGGGAGATCTCATCCGTGAGGATGGCATACTCTACGCCCTTCTGCACACCGCGGGCATCCCATTCATCCGTCAGTTCTTTGCGGACTTGAATGGCCTGCAGCCGCTGGTTGATCCACTCACGGCTGTACCCCTTCTTGAGATAGGTTTCCAATGCCCGGTCAATGGTCAGCTCCGGGTCGATGGTCTCCTCGATACGCTCCCGACCGACCTGCGCCAGCCACAGCTTGAACGGCTCGGCCTTCGGTGAAGGAATGGACTGGATGATTCGGAGAAGCTGCTCGGTGTCGGCCACATCGGTCAGACGTTTCCGCCCATCCGAAGCGGTCATCTTCAACTGCTTACAATTTGTAAGCAGTTGGCCTGCACCCTCGTTATTCAACCGCTTCTTTAAAACTGCCCAATATGTACTGGCATGACGGGCGTCTGGCTGATCCGTCAAAACCGCAACAACATCGACAACGGAAAAGTACCATTCTTCTTTTTCCTCATCCCATGCGGTACGAATACGTTTGTCTTCAAACAGTTGGATCTTATCATTTTGTGCCATTTGAATCACCTCGTTCTGTCATGAATTCTTTCAAAAGTCCTTGGCAGCCCTCCAGCACATCTTGCCAGGTCGCCTCGAAGTCCTCGGTGTACCATGGGTCCGCCACATTGCCGGGACGAGCGGTGTGGTCCATCAGGAGGGACATCTTGCCGGCATAGTCGCCGCCGCAGATGCGGTACATATCCCGGAGGTTGGCCTGGTCCATGCCGATCAGGAGATCGTATTCGTCGTAATCCCGATTTGTCAACTGCCGTGCAGCATGGCCTTCGCACGAGATCCCATGCTCGGCCAACTTGCGCCGTGCCGGAGGATAGACCGGGTTGCCGATCTCCTCCCGACTGGTAGCCGCCGATTCGATATGAAATTGCGATGCCAGTCCCGCCTTTTTTACCAAGTCCTTCATCACAAACTCGACCATGGGGCTGCGGCAAATATTGCCATGACAGATAAACAGGATCTTCTTCATACTGCGTTCTCTCCGAAATCTCATCGTTGTCATCATTATACCACACATCGACCTTTTCGTCGAGAACACTTTCCAAATGCGCAGAATCCTAGATCATTCGCAGAAGCTCCGACTTGGATAGATTCTGTGCAGCGGCCTGCTTGATGTACCAGCGGCGGTTCTCTGCGGTCAGCTCCGTCTCCATGATGACCACATTCTGCGTCCAATTCAAGCGAAGCGCTTCGCCCAGCAGTTCCGGCATGTCGCTGTACAACTGCCAGAAGTCCCGCATCCGGCGCACATTGCGCGGAGAAAAGCCGGTCATATCCGGGTACTGTTCTTTCAAGAACTCCGCAGCGGCCACCGCCGCTCCCTTTTCCGAGCGGGTGCAGACGGCCTTGCCGATCTCGCAGTACAGCTCCATCTGCGGCAGATCCGCTTCCATGGCAGATTCCAGTTCGGCAAACATTGTGCTGTAATCCACAGCTTTTCGGATATTCATAGCCTCTCCTTTCCGGCGCACAGCGCCTGATTTAACCGCTCAACGCAGAGAAAAGCACGGTGACATCGCCGTGTTTTTCTCTGCCTTGACCTATCTCAGATAACTTGTATGATCTGCTCCCAGAGCAGGATGTGCTTTTCATCAATGGCCCGGTTGTCGTGGTAATGGCCGAACAGCCAGTAATGATAGTGCGCTCTCTCCTTGACCTCCTGCAGAAAGTCTGTGAGCGGGTCTGCCTCATTGTGACGGTTTTCTATGAGTGCAATGCTGGTGGGAGCGCAGTGCGTGATAACATAGTCCACCGCCCAATCGACCTTGGTCAGATTTCTCCGCGCTTCAGCGTACTCCTCCTCCTCAGAAGGCATCTCCTGTGCCCACCACGAAATGTGGTTGATACGGTACCTCGCTCTGGGCTTTCGCTGCAGCATCAGGAGCTTTCGCTCAAAATCCGGAGCGCCCGGTTCCAGAATACCGTCCTCCGTATCATGGCTTTTTGCCCCACCCATAGTAAAGAAGTGATAGCCTTCCAGCTCGAATATCTGTCCACGCATCAGGTGCAGGATATGAGGGCGAGTGCGGTGTACCTTGCCGCCGTGCCAATCGTCCACCGGATATCGTTCCAGTGCGTCGTAATTCTCATGATTCCCGCAGACGAAGGCCAGAGTGAATGGCATGCTTTCCAGCCAGTCCAATGCAGCATCGTCACGGCTGTCTCCAAACCACACGCCGCCAAAGTCTCCGGCGCAGATCACGATGTCCCGCTTTGTCATTTGCGCCTGCTCCGGGAAATATTCCGGCTTGAAGCGTTCAAAATTTCCGTGGCAATCGCCGGTTGCAAAAATCATTTCCTTGCCTTCTTTCAGTACATGATTTTCTGTCGGATCTCAATGCCGCCCTTCAGGGTGACTGCGATCTCGTCCTTGGAGAGGACTTTTACTGTCTCCACCAGTTGGCGGACGGCACTCTCATCCCACTCTGTAATGTGGGGCGATACATTTTCCAAGGTCTGTGCGGCATCCAGGATGCGCTGATTGGCTTTTGCCTGTTCGCTGTTATCTGCGAGGATCCCGGAACGTTTTTCCTTCAGGAAAGTCTGCTCGTCCAAGATCTCTTTGAACTGACCGCCATAGGCGGCAGGATCATCCGTGGCTTTTTCCAGCAGTGTTTGGAACTGCTGCTCCAGTTCTCTCAGCCTGCGCTCAATATCTCCGAGGCTCATTGTGCCGCCTGGGAATGGGATGATCTCCGTTTCCATGGCATCCGTAATCTGCCGAATCAAGCTATTCTTGTCGGCCATGGCTGTATTCAGGGCTGTGAGGATCGCTTGCTGGAGCGGTGCTTCATCCAGTGTGGGCGAATTGTGGCAGTATTTCTTGCACCAAACTTTTTTGTCATCTCAGCATCTTTTTCAATTTCTGCAAGATACGGATCTTTCGATTATGGATCGTCATTCGATGGACACCCATCATTTCTTCCAGCTCACGCTCTGAGCGCTCGTCGAAAAACAGCGCATGGATCAAAGCTCTTTCTTCTTCGCTCAACTGATCCAGTGCGGCCCGTAAACGAAATAGATCGTCTTTCCTGATTACGGCATCCTCGACGCCTTCAGCATCGTCCGCAAACTGGCACTTCGCAGAATATATAAGCCGCTCCAGCGAATCCTCTTTGCTGGGAACATAACTTTCCGCACCATTCTCGGCATTTTTCCTGCGCTGTTCGCTTTTCAGATCCACCTCCATGTATTTCATCTTGCGGTCACTTTTCTTCAAGACTTCCAGCACATCCGGGCGCTCTTTTAAGCAGGGATATATCTTCAAATAATCAACCCGATACGGGTCATTGTGATACGACATTTTCTGTCCTCCGTTTTTGAGATTTTGTGGTGAAGCAAATCTCGAAAACGGAGGGCCACGGCAGCGTGGCAAAAGCGCCCCAAAATGCAAAAAAGCTCCCGGAGCGCAATGGCTCCGGGAGCAGGACGCAATATTAGAATGATAGGCCGTCTGCGGCGCAGGAGGGCCGTACAGATCCGTACACAAGGGGCGCAAACCGGCCTTGTGGTGACCAACGGCGTAATATCGTCTCCTGCACAGCAAAAAAATCACCCGCCCGCATCATCTATCGGACGCATCCGATAACCAATGATAACGGGCGGCAACCTCAACCGTGACCTGCTGGACAACCTCCTGTATGACTTTTCTATGACCTCTGCTGCAGCCTGCTACGCAGCCTCCTGTACGACCTTCTCCGTAACCTCTGGAGCAACCTACTGCGTAACCTCTGCTACAACCTCCGGAGCGACCTCAAGCAGCTCTCATTTTATGTGCAAATACTTTTTAATGACCTCGGCATGCTCTAACGCCAGATAGGGCTTTGCCGCCGTATAGTATGTCTGAGCCATAGAGAGATTTCCTTGGAATCCCATGGCGAGAATCGCATACATGTTCAGTTCGCTGTCCTTCGGATCGAAGCGCAGAGCATCAATGGTCGTCTTTTGCGCCAGAATATAATCCTTGCACTCCATCTTCAGGCGAACATATCCCTTGGTGATCTGCAGGTACAGGGACTGATAGTACATGGACAACTGCATCAGCCACAGTTCATGTTCACATCTTGGGAGTAACTGTCCTTTATATATATCGACTGCGCTGTGGTAGAGGGAATGCCGCATATCCGGGTTTTCTTCTGTTTTTAACTGAATGCAGGCATCCTCAAAGCGGTCGAAATCCGTATGGATAGAGTTCTACATAGCCCTGATACACCATGTCTTTGTCAAAACGCGCCATTTTTTTAGGCTCCGCACGCCAGTTGCTGTCTGCCACGTCTCTCACGGCATTCTCCAATGCCTGCATATCGCCCTGTGGAACCAAGCGTCCATTTCCCGGTGCTACCGTTTCAGGACAACCGTCTGTCTCATATACCACCACTGGCGTTCCGCACGCCTGGGCCTCTACCGTAGTCAGACCAAAGGTTTCCTCATAGGTAGGGTTCACAAACACATCTGCGGTAGAGTACCACTGCGCCAGTTCTGTTTGGTTTGCCGTGCGTAAAAGTCCAAGCACCTCGGAAGGAATATCCGGCAGTTGCTTTTCGATTAGGCCAATCAAAACCACCTGATAGCCAGAGCCGAGTCGGCCAGCAAGCGTCAGCAAGTCTGGCAATCCCTTGCGTGCATTCCATGCATTGGCGACTCCGAGGACGATTTTCTTATCTTCCAGGTGATACTTTTCACGCAGGCTGCTGGACTGTGGACAGAAAATCGTGCGGTCGATTCCGTTGGGGATAACAGTTCTCGGATAATTCTGTAGGAACGACTGGGAAACCTGATCCGCAAGCCACTGCGAGGGCGTTGTGATAGTCAGATTCTTTACACCGGTAAAGGCGTTCTTTTTGCGAAGGAAGTTGCGCTTTACATCGCCCTTCCAATAGCATTGCGGATATCGGTACAGCAATTTGCAGTCCCGGCACTCCGTCTGCCATTGCATACACTTGACTTGCGAGAAATGTGTGCAATGTCCGGTAAAAGTCCAGCAATCATGCAAAGTCCAAACGACGGGGATATTCGCTTCCTTCAAAAAGCGGAACAGCATCTCATAATTCACATCGGTCCAGCGTGATTGTGACAGAGGCATGGCCCAGGATTTCGGACAAGGATTTGATTTCAAATCCGACCTCAACAGCTCGTGTCGCAAATGTGTGCCGAAGTGTATGAAAGTGCACACCCTCCAGGCCGCATGCCTGCGTGTACTTTTCCAATCGATACTGCAATACCCGTGGCTCCATGAATGCGTCCGTTCCAGTCAAAACATATGCGGCTGAACTTTGCGGCTTCATGTGCCTGCAAAGCCCAGCCACGTATTCCGTCATAGGGATCGTTCGCACGGAGGTATCGCTTTTGGGTGGACCGATTACGATTCTCGTTCGAGCATTCTGTGATGCGCTGGTATCACGCAGCCTTTGCAGCGTCTCTACAATTTTGATTGCTTTATCTCTTGTAGAAACATATTCCCAACGCAACGCGCAGAGTTCACCAATTCGGATGCCTGTACACAACGCCAGCAAGATACCAAATCTGCATGGATCCAAATCCTTTTGCAGGTAGGAAATGAAGCGCTCCTGTTCCTCTCTGGACAAAACACGCATTTCTTTTTTTCCTATCTTCGGATAGTTGATCTCCACCACGGGAAAGCTTCCTGTGACCTTCGAAGCCGTGAACTTTAAGATCCCGTGCAGCACGACCAAAATATCATGTACGGTTTTTGGCGCAAGCTCATCTTCAAACTGTAACTCTTTGATAAAGTCATCCATCAGTTCTGTGGTAAATCCCAACGGGCAGCACTCGCCCAGCTTTGGAATGATGTGCTTCTCGACTACTGTGCTGTATTTGATATATGTCGATTCTTTCACCTTACTTTTCTTTGCGTAAAGCCACCCTATACAATAGGCGGAAAACAGATTTTGAATTCTGGAAGTTGGCAACGGATTTCCGCTTGCTAACGCCGCTTTGCACTTTTCTGCTTTCTCTTTGGCCTCACGGTATGTTTTTCCATAGCAGTATCCATACTTGATTTTTCCAGATAGCTCGCGCCCTTTGCTATAGCGAGCTTCCCAGCGACCATCCCGCCGTCTGAAGATATTCTCACCCTTTGCCATTTCGTAATTCCTCCTTGTGCAGTGATCATATTGGGTGTGGATCTTATTTTAAATCCATCCAGACTGCCGGTTTGACTGCGCTAAACTTTCAAATCAAGGTATTTCTTCGACAAATATTGCCGTGCGCTGATAAAATCACACTTTTTTCTTCCATTTCGCCGCTGAGGCAATTGCATTTCAATGTGCAATATGCTATAATACGGAAGAAAAAATAGGGTTTAGCTTTCCCGTGGAGTGGCAAACTCCATGAAAATGACTTGGTAATCTGTTGTAGCTCAGGAGATTTTCGCATTGCGGAAATCTCCTTTTGTTTTTCCAGCCTGGTGATTCAATAACGTCTTCCGCCGCTATCTCATCTCGCTTTATAAATCGTCGTTCTGCTCTTTTTAATTATACAATGCTCTATAAATAAGTCAATAGCTCTTTTTATAGAGCGGATAAAAAATGCCGGGCAAGATATAATTTTATCCAGAAAGGGGCGGCATTTTTATGAGCAAGGAAGGCGTTAGCTTTAAGAACAGAGACCGTTTTATCCAGCTTGGTATTGCAATTTCAACTCTGCGCAAATTGCGTGGTATGTCTCAGGATCAACTGGCAGAGAAGGCTAATATGAGCCGCTCTCATCTAAGCGCCATTGAAGCGCCTAACATGATCAGAAGCTTTTCCTTGGAGACACTATTCAACCTTGCAGACGCATTAATGATCACACCATCCGATCTTCTCAACACATCACTTTTTTCTGAGCAAATCAACGATTTTACGGATTCTGAGAAGTAACTCTACTACTGTTCTGTCTCTGTATTAAATCTCCGATAGAGTGAGCCCTTCTGGGAGGTCCATCATGAACCTCCCCTGGGTCCAGCAAATAGGCGCAGTCCTCCCTTGGCGGAGGACTGCGCTTTTCTGCGGCCCTACTGCACGGAATACAGGTTGGATGTACTGCTACCGTTATCACGATACTTGGCCATCAGCAGTGCGCCGGTGATCAGGTGGAACGCCTCGTCTGTGACCAATTCCGGAGACGCAAGGTCTGCGAGAGTAATATTGCAGCAGCCGACCGCAATGGCCTTTGCCGCCTGGTAGACGCTGTATAGCTCTGGCTCGATTCCTCCGAGCCGGACGCTTTGAAAGTCAAAGCCGTCGTTCCCGCATTTCCAGACCATCCTGCGCCAAAGGCTCTCGTATGCCGTGAGCAGGAAGAGGGCCGCTTTGTT
>CAKUAS010000006.1 GCA_934636655.1 uncultured Oscillospiraceae bacterium | reverse complement strand
TGGTAATTACATTCTACCAGAGATTCGTATGAACTTCTTTTCTTTTTTTACTGTTGCACTTGATAGTATAATTCACCACTATATAAATCAAAACCTCCGGCTAAGCCGGAGGTTTTGGCTTATAATCAGTCAACAGAACCATGTATTTGACAAGTGAGATGCACAAACAGCACAGCCTGTTTGGCATGACGGTTTCTCTTTGAAAGAGGCTCGACATAGCTCACACATGCGTTTGAAAATTTGAGAGTGCCCTCATCAAACAGAGGGGCTATTGCGTTGCACAACTCGGCGGGCATATTTCCCACATCTCGGTCACGAGAGGTAAGCAGCCTGAAATTGTTGGGGTTATAAGGGTTTTGAGCGTCTCTCGCAACATTTATCACGTCGCCGACTTTTACTTTCTCTAGCTTTTCTGTTCGGCCTTCGTAACGTGTTCCTCGCGCCTCAAAATACAGCTCAGCTTTTCCTGTCGCGCTGTCGAAGCTCCCGTCGGATTTGTCGAGATATTCCATCAAACCCGGTTCAAAATAATCTGGCCCCACGGTCTTTGACAATTCGTGCCGTTCATGCAGTCTGTCAAGCTCGTAAAGCAGCTTGTTTTTCATTTCATATGTCATAATCAAAACCCTCCTTCCTCAAGCTCTCTGTAATATGCATCCTTATTAACATAGAGTTTGTCAAGGAAATCGTCGTGGTATATCTCGCTGCCGGAAACCTTGTATATTACATCCCATTTATCATCAATCCTGCATCCAAACCGATCGCTCATCTCGCTCATAAGCTCGTAGGTATCGATGCTGCCGTGTTTTCCGATAAGCCGGCTTTCGAAGTCGCGGATAGTAATATCTCGCGTCCCCTTGTACAGTACCATGCAGCCGAACATAATGCCGAAAGAAAACCTGCCGTCGAAGGCTAGAAGGTTTGCATAGAACCAGTCGGAAAAACCGAGATCATCAAGCGCAGAAATGAATCCGTCCCGCCGAAGAGAGCGAACGCTGAAATATTCACTGTCATCGACAAAGGTGTAAACATCATCGCAAAATGTCTGTATCATCTCAATTGTAACTCCGCCGGCCGAGAGCTTACGCATATTTATTAACTTGTTCGGCTCAAATTCGATAACCTGCCGTTCACGCTTGAGCTGCATTATCTTTGTCGAAAAACTCTGCACGCGAGTAAAACGTTTCCTGTATGGAGATATATCGACAATGTCTTCGCCGGTAAACAGGTGCTCAAAATAAGCCTCAAGTGAAGTATAATTTTGCAGTACATATTTAGAGAAAACCTGAAAGCCTAAATTTTTGAGATTATACGGATTAACTTCGGCGGGATCGGCTCCGGGGATGAGCTGCACGTATATTTTTTTGATTTCGCTCGTATAATAAAAGTCCTCTGTCAGCGCCTCGCGCAGCAGCCGCTCGTTTGCCGGCGGCATTTGTTTTTGCGTGACAGAATATACTCCCCTATGCAGATATGCAGAAAGAGACGTTAAATAGGTCGAGGCAACAACTAGCGGATCATAACCGTATTCATCGCTTATAAGCTCGGCCAATTTGTTTTGACTGATGGGCGCATTGTCGACCATGATGTCAAAAACAGCAGCGTCTCGATCGAAATCACCAAAGCGGATAGTCGGCATTCGGCCGCAGTGGAAATCGCAGTAACTGCCCTCATCGACTATTTTTTTGAGCAGATTGTGCAGCTCATACTGATCGCGTATATCATATCGAGCCATAAGTTCCGGATAGTCGCGCACAAACTTCGCGGTTGAAAGCTCAATATTTTCATAAAGATCGAGATTCAGCGTTTCAAGGAGTTCGGAATAGTCGCGGCCGTCAATTTCATAATAGCGCATCTGCTCGTTAAGCTTCCAAAGCAAAAAGCGAGCCTTCTGTAATTTGTTTTTCCTGGTCCGAATAACTGACTCGGTATAGTAGACGGCCTCATCGTACTCCACCTCTTCCTGCTCGAGAAAATCGTTATAAATGCGGGCAAAATCGTTAAACGAGGTGTTTTCGGTGCAGAATTTTTTGACCACAACATATTCAATATCGGCGCGTTTTTTCTCGATCCACATCCCGTCGACAAATATTTTGTTACGGTTAAGGTAGTTTTTGATCTTTAGGCGCAGTCCTAAGTCAAGCCCCTGCTGATCCTCAAGTGCGAGGCCGATATCCTTTGTACCCTGCTTTACGCCGCGCATATCGAAGTAATTAAGCGTTACCTCCGATATACCGAACCACTGAGTGGCCGCAGTGTCATCGAAGCTGTAGTTTTCATAGAGATACCGGTAATAATCCTCATCGAATATTCCGGTTCCGCAGCGCCGATAATATGTATCGACTTGTTTGAAACCCTTGCTGACTACCTGCCGAACACGTTCTCGGGTCAGACCGTTCTCTTCGGATATGGCTTCCAAAGTATCTCCATGCAGCCGCCGCAGAATGAATTGCTGAGAGCGCTCATCTATCAGCGGGCAGCCCGCCACGGCATCTTCAAATTTACTGTAAACGCGATAGCAGCGAAAATCAACATATTCAAGCTTGTTCTCGGCAAGAAGCTTTCCGATAATCGCTTTTAGCCGCGCCTGAGAAACCGACTCAGGCAGGGAGAGACTCTCTTTCATCTCCCCGAGACTGAAGCCGCCGAACGGCCGGCTTTCGTAGAGCCCGAGTATCATTTCGCGGAGTTCATTGTCGCTCAAAAGCCCACTTTCCTCGCTTAAAATAAACTCTCTTATACGAGCCTCGTTGTCATCAAGATATTTGTTGACGGCATCTTTGAATTCGTGAACGTTCGCAGCGCCGATGCCCTGCATCTTTAAAAGCTGAAAAGGCATCAGGAAAATTGCATCACTGAGATTGGCGCAGCCGTTTTCGAGCAAACGGATCGTCATTTTTTCTGGCAATCCGAGATCACTTATTGCCACATCATGGGCTTTAACGTACTTCAAAATTTTTCTTTGACATTCCTCGTCCCGGCAAAGGTTGTTCAGAGGCATCTGTGACAGCCGCTCGATTTGTTTTTGCCTGTCCGAAAACTCAAGAATATCGTCTTTGTGCTCCTGAACATAGGCATCCAGCGCAGCGCTTATCTCCGCGCAGGATGCGGAGTCAATGCCCGGTATCTCTGTCAGACCGTCTTTTCGGAGTGCCGCAATCTCGCGCGCATGCCCGTATCCGGCAAATAAAAGCATGTTAAACGTTTTGGTCGAGAGCGATTCAAGCGCATCCGTTTCTATATTGTTATTCTCGAGGTATGCAACAACCGCCTGCCAATCCAATTCATCTTCGGCAACGTCGGCGTCGGCAGGCTCTTCGGCCCCGTTGTCGAGAGCTTTGCGGTACTCGTCGATTTTGGCAAGTATCTCATCTGCGGATTTCCTGCCCAAATTTCGCATACACAGTAAATCCGCCTCCGTCTGCGTTATCATATCTTCGACCGTATGTATATCATACCGGTGAAGCACATTGGTGCTGCGAATCGACATGCCGATATCATCTATGGACAGCCGTTTCATGTCCAACGCTCCGGAATGCGTCTTTTTTGTTCCTTCCGACTCTTTCGGCTCGCCTGGTGCACACACAAAACTTCCGTCGGCCTCAATCGCTTTGTATTCGTCGATTTTAGCAAGTATCTCATTTATCGATTTTTTGCCTAAGTTTCTGACAAGAGGCAGAGTCTCTTCCGTATGCGTCATCATGTCTTCAACAGTGAAAACAAGTACGCGATGCAGCGCATTTACCGATCGGACTGACAGCCCGATTTGATCAATCGGCAGCTGTTTTATATCCATTTAATCACCTCTGAAGTCTTTCAAGAAAAGTTTCGACTATATGTCCGAGCCGCTCAAGATCGCTCTTGAGATCTGTCTTCTCGTCTTCATCCAGCCGACCGAAAAGGCGGGGGTCGATCTGCGTCAAAAGCTCTATGCTTTTAAGCACATTTTCCTCGGGCCTGTTTTTAATCATCTGCACCCGTGAGTGCAGAAGAGCTCTTTCGCACGAAGACTGCAGCGCCGATGTTATGCCGCCGTTTGTCTCTGCGAAGCGGTCAAGGTCTGCTTTGGCGCTTATATCAAGAGTCTCAAGCTTTTGGGCAATTGTTTGCGTGATTTTCTCCTGATCCTCAAAGTATGTGTCGTAGCAGCCGCTTTTTATAAGGTTTTTGATGTCTCGTATAAACTTGCGCTGATCCGTGACGGCCTTCATTATTATATTGCTGAAAACTATGCATTTAAGCTGCTGCCGGTCATCATTATCGAGCTGACGCAGCAAGGGCAATGTTTCCTTAAACAGCTCATATACCTGATAGTCGCGAGCGACGTGGTATTGCTCAGGCAGATGTATGTATTCAAGAAATTCGCAGATAAGCTCGGCAACGGCAATGCGCTTTTTGACGTCGGCCTGAGATTCGTTTGCACTGCGGGCGTATTCTTCAACGCTCAAAAGCCCGGTCAGCACTATATCTCTGTATGTGCCGATGGCATAATCTATAAGGTCATAGCTTACCTTTTCCTCTTCGCCGTGCTGTATGGAAAGCTCCAGCAGCTTTATCTGCTTGCGATCTGCATGTATGTCCATATCCATGATGACCGTCTCGAAAAACAGCGGCTCCGCGCTCTCGCGCTGTATTCTGCGCAGGCAGGTATATCTCCTGTTGCCGTCGACTATGCGGCCGTCCGCGAGCGCAACTCCGGGTTCGCGCTGACCGATCAGCATGATGTTTTTCTGCGTTTTCCGGATGGCATCGGGGTTGCTGTCAAAAATAAAGCCCTCGATTATTTCGTTATAGTCTTCGGCACTCAATTTTCTCAGCGACTCAAGCCCGTTTTCGGACTCGTAGCGTGTTATCCATGTCGCGATACGATCGTTCTGGTCATTATAATAAAGTGCGTCCAAACTGACGCGGTATACGGGGTAAACGGTTGTCTTTCCGCCATAAGTAACTTTTCGGGTGAGCGTTGTTTTTTGAATGGCGTTTGTTCCCACAAGCTGGAAAAGACTGCCCTCCTTGAGCGCGCCGCGCCGCGACTCGGCGGCAGGCTGCTTGAGCCCGGTATAGGCGGTTTCGGCCGGCTTGTTGCTCGACCCGGCCCTGCTTCGCACCAGCGAATACACCTCGCGCAGTTCATCGGCGGTATCAGGATCTATTTCTCGGCACAGCAGCACCATAGTGTCCAGTGCCCGTTCGGCGGCAGGTTGATCGATGTCCTGCATCCCGATATGTGAAACCTGATTGCGTACACCCATCAGCTCTTTAGCCCAGTTACGGCAATTCTGAGGCAAAGCATTCCTGAATACATTGTTCCATCTGCGATCGATAAGTCGAATGCAGTTTGCGATATCCAAAGAATCAACCAGCTCACCGTATTCGCCGTTATACGGCAGATCCATCTGATCATTCAGCGCCGACAGGGTTTCGCTCCACCAGTCGCCCCTATAAACGATGTTCATTTCGCGGGCAACAAAGCCTGCCAGTGCAGGGAGCAATATTCTGAAGCCTCTCTGTACCAATTCAACGTTTTCTTTCATCTTTCATCCCTCTATCTAAATTAATTTTTTGATGTTTTGGGAGTATGTTCAAGCTTGGGGGTTAAATATCATTTATTATATCACACAATGTGTTGAGACAAAAGCCACTGTGTGCTATACTTGATGCAGTATCGGTATTGATCCGGGGAGGTATAAAATGAGCAGATTTGGTGTGACGCCGCCGTGGTACGGCGACGATGAAATGGCATTTAACCTTTATGCGATCTCGAGCGAAAGCAGAAAAGACGCTCTCAGGGAGCTCGGTATGGCCATTCGCTGCGATCCGGATAAGACGAGCGGCTCCGTGCAGAACGCTTTGTGCGAAAAAATACTGGGCTGTACGCTCGACGATCTGTCGGACGCTGAGTTTAACTATGTAAGCAAGGTTGTAAATTACGAAATATAAGCTGAAACCGCCCCCGAGACCGCACGTGTTTTCGGGGGCGTGTTGTTTTATACGGTCACCTTCGGATTCGGAATTGCCGGGCACTCCAACTGTGAAAATTCGGGATTGTCGGCGTAGCGGGCATACGGGCTGTGAGCTTTCTCGAGCAGCTCATCAAGACGCTCGTAAATATCATTGCTGAGCTGATAATAATGCCTTCCGTTTTTTTCGCTTTTCGTCAATATTGATGCCGATACGAACTGGTTCAATATGGCATCCGCTCTTTGGGTAGAGGTAAGATCAAGCGGAGCCACAATGTCCATGGCCTGCCGCTCCTCTCCGTCTGCCATCAAATCGAGAAGCTTTTCCTGTTGCTCAATCATTTCAAGCTGAGCTCGAGTTGGTTTGGCGTTAGATACGCCAGATAATTGACGATTTTTACGATGTTCGGATAAATATTCGAAAAAAATATCCCTGAGCGTGTAGACCTCCAAGGTGCTTAGGTGGCGCTTCTTCGTGCCCACGTATATATTGTAGCGATTTTCAAGAAAATCATTTACCCTGCGCTTATAAAATTTGACGGCATCTGTGCCGCTTGCGTATAATGAGCCTATTTCCTCTTCCAACTTCTTTTTTTCGGCATCGGACTCGGACTGAAGCCGCGCTATCTCCTCTTTTGTGCTTTTTTTCTCGGAAAAGCTGAACAGGCCGAGCTCTCCGAGCTTTTTTTCACAGGCGAGTCTCTTGTTTTCGATGGTGTCAAGCTTCTGCCGCGATTTGGCTCTCAGCTCGGCTTCCCGCTCCGCAACCTCCGCATCGACGAGCTTTTTATATTCGTCCACTCGCGCAAGGCAGCTTTGCACAGCTTCTTTATTTCTTTCGATCATGATTGACCATTCTTTTGCTTTCCGCTCCGCTTCTTTCTCTGCTTCCAGCCGCTTTTGCCGCCTTTCACGCCTTTCATGAGCTGTATGATATAAAATCGCACGTGCATTCTCGTTTGGGGTGTAATAGCAGCCGCCGCTCTTGAGCTCTTTTGCCAAATAATCCTTTTTTGTAAGAGTATCCAGCAGTTTGGTTGCCTCAGGCAAGCTGCTCAGTCTCAGCAGCTCCTGTACATCTTCCGCCTTTGCACGATTCATCTTACACTCACACATGATTTCGAGGGCGTCAAGCAGCTCCGGCGGCAGAGCCTTAAGCTCACGCGGAGCTCCGCTTTCTTTTTTTTTGTTGCTGCCAGCTTTTGAAGGAGCTTTCTCTTTCGCGCCGCCGCTTTTTCCGGCAGCGGGCTTTTCGCTCTTTTGCTTTGCTTTTCGAAGCGCATTCTTCACATTTTCGTTTAGTTCCGACTTATCGCCGCTTATGATATCAATGACATCCGCCACCGGCTTATTGAGCCTTGTCTTGACGCCCGACGCGATCGAGGATTTGACCTCAACATTCTCGCCGAGCAGATCGACTTCCTGATTAGCGAAGTCGATCAGATTGTTCAGCGCCGCCTTCATGCCCTTAAGAGAAGGACTGTCGGGATATTCGGCGCGTTTCAGCGTATAAACGGCCTCGGCCTTAACTAATTCTTTGTCAACCTCTCCGCTAATATTCTTGAGCATTTGTTTGATATCTTTTTTAAACTTTTCAAAGCCGCCGACAGGATTGCTTGAGAATAAACCGACGATCATGTTCTGCTGAACATCTCGGGCAATACCTATATGGTCTATATACTCCTGAATCAGCCCGTTCCATTCGGTCACGGTTTTGCTGTCGGCCGACATGGCAATATACTTTTCGGCATCCGGCTCCGTCAACAGCGTTACCGGTTTATCGGCTCGCATATGATCGAGAATTTCCCTGGCTGCCTTTTTGTATTTGTCCATATCCCGTTTGGTAACATCGGATATCTGAAGCCGCATCATCTGAATATGATCGCCTATTACGACACAGATATTCACATGCAGGGCAAGTTGGTCGAGTGAATAAACAATTACTCCGGGGAGGTCTCTCCGGACATAATGTTCGACATCTTCTTTGCCGAGTTTAACAGCCGCCAATGCGTTCATAGCCTCACCTATGGCAAAAAATTCAGCCATGGTTTTAAACTGACTTATCACTTCGGCTTTTTGCAGTTGACCTGCAAATATAATGAAATCCGATTCAAGGTAGTCTTCGGGGTCATCGGAGTTGGGAATGTATGCGATGAAATCTCTGCCCTCGGCGCCTTTCTTGATCGTAAAGTTATCGGGGATATCCATAACATATCCCGAGCCTTTTACTTTTTGGCTTTTGCTGTAGCTTAGCATGATGCTCTCCTCCGTTTTATAAAAGTTTATAAAACTCAAAAAATCTTGATCGGCTTATTATTTATACATTTCGGACAGAAGCCCGAGTCTTTGCTCATACTCTTTCCGGACGCTTTCCGGAGACAGTATTTCCACCGCCGTTCCGAAGCCGAACACCCATGCAAAGAACTGCGGCGATACGGCCACATCGACGCTTACCGTGAAATGATCTTCATCGAAAGCCGGTATCATCGTGTCCCTGCCAAAGCGATCAATAACGGCGCCGACAAGGTGATTTTCAAAGCGAAGCCGCACCGTCTGTATCTCACCGGTAAACATGCCAAACACCTTTTTGGAATACTGCGGCATATCGACTGCTTCAAATTCACGCTTCCCGTCACGCGGACGGTCAAGGGCAGATATGTCCGTCATTTTATCCACGCGGTAGTGCTTGAGCTTCTCTGCCGCGGCATCATATCCGATCATATAGTAGTTTTCATCATCCCACATCAGCGAAAACGGGCTTATCTCATACCGTGCACCGTTTCTGCGGAATTTGCGCTCCTTGGTGACAGCGTAGTCGTAATATTTAAATTGAATGACCTTGTCCTGCAAAATGGCTCCGGATATCTCGTCTACATTATAATAAACACTCTCGTTCATGCTTTTCACCCGATTGCGGACGTAGACCTGACGCTGCAGCAGCCGGGCATCATAAACGCTCGCTAGGCTCTCGATCTTTTTTATAAGGCCGAGGGTCTTTTTCTCCGTAATGAATTTTGAGGACTGAACGCTGTCGACCAAAAGCTTAAGTTCAGGAAGTTCAAAAGTCCGATTGCCGATATAATAGCCGGTCGTTTTCCCTCGGACAACGACGATATCCAGGCCGAAGCGGCGAAGCGACTCTATGTCGTCGTATATGGCCTTGCGTTCGGCTTTGATATCATAGCGAGCCAGCTCGTCTATCATCTGCTGAACCGACAGGGGGTGAGCTTCATCGGAATTTTGCAGCAGCAACTGCATTAAATATAAGAGCTTCAACTTTTGATTTGCGGATTTTGGCATATATGCCTCCCTGTATACATCGGCGTCGCCCTTCGGAACTCCGATATTGATCTTCGATGAAATTTTTTCTAATTGTATCACAGCTTTGCAGTACTGTAAAGCAACGGTGCAGCGGGAATACAGCATTCAGTCCGCAATTTCAGCCGGCGCGACCACGTCGGGCGCAGCTTCCGCATCTTCATCGTCGTCCCAATCGTCATCAAACTGACTCAGGATCTCCTTTTTCAGTTCGGCGGGGTCGTCGTCCTCAATGCGGCAGATTATTTTGGTGAAAGTAGTGAATAAAACGCGAGCATAGAACTTTTTGCTGACCTTGTCATATACACGACCGGCGCTCATTGTGCCGCCGGCAACGGTATTGTGGCTGTTTGCAACATATCCCACGGTGCCGATCACGGGCATGGTGCACTTGATCGCTTCGGAGTCATACGGGTTATCAGGTTCCTTTTCGCAGCGGACAAGATATCCTATTTTGAAGGGGTAGATGCCGCTGTAGTTCTTAAAACCGGTGATGGAAATATACTTTTCTTTCATATCAATATCCTCCCTGATATAAAACAGCCTTTGGCACTGCTTTTGCTGTAGCTGTAAACAGTCTAACAAATTAATTGTCCCAAAAACCGTACAATTTTATTTTTGCAGAGCACATAGACATCAGATGCGCTGCAAAGTTTTTTGAATAAATGACAAATCCGCCGCGCGGGTGTATAATAAATACTTATTAAGACAGTTCACGAGGTGATATTATGACAGCGCAGGAAGCATTGAACAGGCTTGTTGAGGGGAATAAAAAGTATCTGAACTCTGATACGAGCCGTGGGGATATTTCGCTTGCCAACAGGGTCAGGACCTGCAGGGACGGGCAAACGCCGTATGCGATCATTATAGCGTGCTCCGATTCCCGCGTTATCCCCGAGAGCATTTTCAGCGCGGGAATAGGCGAGCTGTTCGTTATAAGAGTGGCGGGCAACGTGATAGATAATCACCAACTGGGCAGCATTGAGTACGCCGCCGAGCACCTGGGCTGCAAGCTCATCATGGTGCTGGGGCACGATCATTGCGGGGCGGTAGACGCGGCGATAAACCACGACCCGGATGGATATATAAAATTCATCACCGACGAGATACGGCTCGCTATCGGCGACGAGAGCGACGACTACACCGCCTGCTGCCTGAACGTAAAGCACAGCATCGAGATGATCGAAAGCAGCATCGAGATCCGGCAGGAGGAGACCCACGGTCTCAAGGTCGTCGGCGCGCTCTACCACCTGTCCGACGGCAGCGTCGAGGTTTTTTAGGGGCGCACGGACGTACCTGCCAATACGGTGATTGCGGTGGCCCGGTATCGAAGCTTCCGACGAAACCGGAAAACTGCTGTCTCCGGCAGGTTCGCCGCGGTGCTCACTCTTCGCTGGAGACGCTGCACCAAGGAGGGGACGCTTGCCGGTATGGTCACGGCGTTTGTCATCGTCGCGCTCCAGACCATCCTCAATTCGAGCGGCATATGGCACTGGCCGTTTACGCTGCATGTCGGCGTAGTTGCCATGGCGGTGAACCTCGTCGTTACCGTGGTCGTGAGCCTCTTCACGCCTATGCAGGACAAGCCCTTCATGCCGCCTACAAAGGAACAGATAGAAATGCTCAAAACCGCAAAAGCGGCACAGTGATATTAAAATCAAAAGCCTGATCGGCAGATCAGGCTTTTTTTCTGTATTTTCAGGGTTTCAGCGGGCCGTAGAAATAGCTTGCCGTGGCGCCGCCGTCCATGAGGAGGGTGGAGCCTGTTATGAATGCGCCCTTGTCGCTCATCAGAAGCTCCGCCGCATTTGCGACCTCGTCGGCCGTGCCGGGGCGTCCGGCAGGGCATTTTGCGAACATATTCTTGTAGAAATCGCCGCGAGGACCGTTAAACTCGTCGAGTGCGAGCGGAGTGACTATTATACCGGGCGCTATGGCGTTGAGCCTTGCGCCGCGGGCTCCCCACTCGACCGACTGCGCCATGACACGCTTTTCGTTGCAGCGCTTTGCAAGCTGATAGGCGTGCAGCGTATCGCGAATGTTCTCCAGTCGCAGGAAGTCGAGAGAAAGCAGCTCTTCAGACGGTGCGGTCGCAAGCAGTTCGTCCTGCTCGGCTGTCAGCGCACCCATGCGCCAGCCGGACTGGCTGGATATAGTAACGCCGACGCCTCCGGGAACGATCACCTTTCCGACCTCCTCGAGCAGAACTGCCGTACCGTAGAGGTCGACCTTCAGTATCGCCTCGATGGGCGCCTGACTGGGCGAAACGCCGGCAGCGTTTACGAGCATTTTTATATCATCGTGCTTCTGCCCTTGGCGATGAGCGCTTTTATCGACTCGCGGCTCGACAGATCCATTTCCATCGGCACTGCGTCAAATCCTGCTTCGTTCATGATCTTTGCGGCGGCCTGTGCGTTTTGAAGCTTCTTGTCACCGACGACTATTTTCATGCCGGCACCCATTCTGCGGGCTATGGCCATTCCTATCTGGCCCGCTCCTGCCCAAAGCATAACATTTTTCATTTTAAATCCTCCTCGAATGTCTTTGCGGTCAGTTGTTATGCGCCTCAAATGCGCTTGCCCATTTCGTAGGCCTCTTTCAGCGAGGGATGGCTGTACACATCGCCCTTATCCCAGGTGCCGGTGCCGAGGATGACCCCGGCCTCGTGCGCGTCGGGGAGACAGCGCAGATAGCCGCGAAAGTCGGCAAGCGTCTCGTCGGCCGCGCTGTGCAGGGGCTCGGCTGCCGTAACGATGAGGTAAAAGGTCTTTCCGCTTATGGCCATGTAGTCTGCCAGACAGCGGTCGATCATGGTTTTCATCTGCGCGGATATGGAATAAAAATATACGGGCGATGCCAGAACGATGATATCGGCGCTCTTGAGCGCATCAAGCACCTCGGCCATATCGTCCTTGCGGACGCAGACATGCGTCTCCGAGCAGCCGTAGCAGGCCATGCACGGCGCTATCTTCTTTTCGGCAAGGCGTATCTTCTGCACTTCGTGGCCGTTTTCGGACGCACCCTTGAGAAATTCGTCGCACAAAACATCGGAATTGCCGCCCTTGCGGGGACTGCCGCTTCGTGTCAATTGTCAAATTCGGTGCGGAGGATATCCGCAAATTCGGAAACATAGCGGTTGCCGTTTGTCTTTTTCCAGAACGCGCAGTAGCTGCGCAGTATGGGATCGGCACCGCGCGTCATGGGAATACGGACGATCGACGTTCCCGCTGCCCGGCCCGCACCTCCGCCCTCGACGGGCAGAAACCCTTTTCGTCCGATGACCATTAGCCGGGTTTCCTCAAGATTTTCCGCGTACAGAAATTCGCTTTGTATGCCGACCACGGTCTTATAGTATTCCTGCTCCGTCTCCTGCTGCCGTTCGGACGAAACAAGGATACACGGTATGTTTTTGAGCTCCTGCGGCGAAATACTGTCCATTTGTGCCAGCGGACTGTGAGCCGATACTTCGATGAAGCTGCTGCAGGTGGTGAGAATGAGGTTCACATACTCGTCGGAAAACGCACGGCGCTGATCATTTAGAATAATGTCCGATTGCCCCGTGCGCAGCAGGGCATAGAGATCTTCGTGGTTGCCGTAATCTATCGACACCGCAACATCGGGGTGCTTTTCCGAAAACAGAGCCAGAGCGCGGTGGAACTCGCCGCCCGTGTAGCAGCGCAGATATCCGATCTTCAGGCTCGCCCGGTCGCCGCTTGCGATCTTTGCGGCCTCGCTGCATATGCGCTCAAAGTCCGCCGTCAAAACAAGGCTTTTTCGATAAAAATATTCTCCGGCGGGCGTCAGCGTGAAGGAGCGGTTTTTCCGCTCGATGAGCTTGAAGCCGAGGTCGCGCTCAAGCGCCTGTATCTGCTGAGAGATCGCCGACTGAGATATGAAGTTTTCCTCCGCCGCCTCCGAAAAGCTGCCGAGACGGACGACCGACTGAAAGTATTTAAGCTGCCTGAGCATGCTCTCACCCCTTTTATAATGAGAGCATACAGTTACTATCGAGCCCTGTCAAGCGCCTATTGACAGACGGTTTCATACAGATATTACAAATTTGCGTTCTGCCGGGCTCGCCCCGCTGTTGACATCGCGTTAACAGTTTGTTAAACTACCCCTTGCGCGATTAACGCAAAATTAACATCAAAGGATGAGAGAAACAAATGAAAATCGTAAAAGCATATAACAGTGTCAGCCTCGTGCTGCGCATAGTTATAGGTATGGTCATCGGCGCGGCGCTTGCGCTGATAATCCCAGATGCGGCCAATACCGCACCCGGCATAGGAATCCTCGGCGAGCTGTTTGTCGGCGCGCTGAAGGCAATTGCACCTCTTCTGGTATTTATCCTTATTATCAGTGCTCTTGCTCAGTCGAGAGAGAAGATGGGCAAGCAGTTCGGCACCGTTATCGTTCTGTACCTTATCTCCACATTCCTCGCCGCGGTCATCGCCGTCGTTGCAAGCTTTATTTTCCCAGTGAGCATCACGCTCACCGACGCCGCATCCAACGAAGCGCCCGACAGCTTCGCGGCCATCTTCACCGGACTTCTCAACAACGTCGTTGCAAACCCCATCGGCTCGATCGTTTCCGGCAACTACCTCGGCGTCCTGTTCTGGGCGGTCGTGCTCGGCTTTGCATTCAAAAGCGCGTCCGACACGACGAAAAAATTCCTTGCCGACGCGTCCGAGGCGGTCACCAAGGCCGTGCGCTTTGTCATTAACCTTGCGCCCTTCGGTATCCTCGGTCTCGTGTTCACCGCAGTTTCCACAAGCGGCCTGAAGATATTCACCGAATATGGCAGGCTCCTGCTCATACTCGTCGGCTGCATGCTGGTCGCGGCCCTCGTAGTAAACCCCATCATGACCTTCATCGTCATCCGCAAGAACCCCTATCCGCTGGTGTTCAAGTGCCTGAAGGAAAGCGGCGTGACCGCGTTCTTCACCCGCTCCTCGGCGGCTAACATCCCCGTCAACATGACCCTGTGCGAAAGCCTCGGCCTTGACCGCGAGTTTTACTCCGTGTCCATCCCCCTCGGCGCGACAATAAACATGGCAGGCGCTGCGGTCACCATCACCGTTATGACCCTCGCTGCTGTGCACACACTGGGCATGACCGTCGAGCTTCCCGTTGCGATCATCCTGTCGGTCATGGCGGCTCTCGGCGCATGCGGCGCATCCGGCGTTGCAGGCGGCTCGCTGCTGCTGATCCCCATGGCATGCTCGCTGTTCGGCATCTCCAACGATGTTGCAATGCAGGTAGTCGGCGTCGGCTTCATCATCGGTGTCATCCAGGACTCCGTCGAGACGGCCATCAATTCCTCCTCCGACGCACTGTTCACCGCCGTTGCCGAGTTCAAGCAGTGGCGCGCCTCCGGCAAGGAGATCAAATTCTAAGTCAATACGCTAATTGCAAGGGCGAGAACTTCTCGCCTTTCAGCGTGCAAAAAAGTCACAGACTTTTTTGCACGTTTCAAATACGCCACATTTTTTGTGAAGATAAATCTTCACGAAAAATCTCGCTACGCTCGTCAAAAAGTCCGTACCGGACATTTCTGATGGCTATAATCTGATTTCGAGCGGGGCCTTTTTCTCGCTGCGGCTCGGTCACGGCGCGGCTCTGACATGCCCCCGGCATGTCATTCACTCCCGCGCCGCCGCTTCGCTACCCCTCGAGCACCCCTGCTGCGCGGATATCTTTCCGCAGCAGCATAGTTTTTTGACGGTCTAAAGGGCGAGAACTTCTCGCCCTTTTTGTTTTGCCCGTGGAAAATAGCCGCTAAAAAACTCCCCCGATCAATATCGGGGGAGTTTGGCTATTTAATTTCAAACCTTTGCTTCGGCGTTTGCTTTTTTCTTTTCGGGATTTACGATGGCCGCAAGGCCAAAGGCAAGCAGACCGAAGATGACGGCCGGAAGTATCCAGTACAGACCCATGTCATACAGGGGCAGGTGTTCCATTGCCGGTACCTTGAATGCGCACAGGATGCTCGCGCCGACTGCGCCCAGCGCCGCGCCGCGGCTGACGTAATCGTTTGCCTTGGGCATGACGAGGGAGATGAATATAACGACGAGTGCGGGGGGATAGACGATGTCCAGCACGGGAGCGGCGATCGCGACTATGCGGTCGAGGCCGAGGTTGGATGCGACTGCGCTGAACACGCAGATAACAATGACGAATGCCTTGTAGGGGATCTTATCGCGGCACAGCTCGGTGAAGTAGGCTGCGGCGGAGCTTGTCAGACCGATGGCGGTGGTGATGCATGCAAGACCTACGACGACACCGAAGATGATCATGCCGACCTTGCCCATGAGGGCCTCGACGATAGCCATGACGAGCTCTGCGCGGCCGATCTCAAGGCCGTACTGCGCAGAAACAGTTGCGCCGAGGTAGCACAGGCCCATGTAAACGCCGAGAAGCAGCACGCCCGCGAGGATTGCCGAGCCCGAAACGAGCTTGAACTTCTGCCCATTGGAGGTGTAGCCCTTGGAGGCGGCGCTCTGGAGAATGATTATGCCGAACGGCAGCGCGGCCAGCGCGTCCATGGTCTGGTATCCGGCCTTGATGCCGCCGAGAACGACGTTATCCGCGTTCGGGGTGAGCGAGATCTCGCCCAGCGGCGTTGCGATGCCCTTGACTATGATCACCGCGAGGCCAATAAGCAGCAGCGGAGTCAGGATCGCGCCGACGATATCGACGACCGCGGACTGGCGGATGCACAAAAACAGGATCAGCGCGAAGAACAGGATCGAGAACACAACGGAGGATACGCCGCTGATGTTCGGAACGATGGCCATTTCAAAGGTGGTGGCTGCGGTGCGGGGGATGGCGACCATGGGGCCGATGCACAGGATCAGTGCGCTCATGAGCACTGCCGCGGGGATCTTGCCCAGACGCGCGGTGACTGCCTCGCTGCTGCCGACGCGCAGAAGCGCGAACACGGTGAACATTGCAAGGCCGATGTCTGCGATAAAGTATGCCGAGAAGCCCTTGAGCCAGTCGGGACCTGCCTCAACGCCGAGGTACGGGGGGAAAATGACGTTGCCTGCGCCGAAAAACATTGCGAACAACGCAAATCCGACGACGATAATGTCGCGGACGGTGTGTTTCTTATTAAGTTCCATTGTTGTTTGCCTCTTTCATCATTTGCTTTTCTCTCTGCTGTTTTACAGTGCAGCGGTGTACACTGAAAAATCTGAATACAGGATATCATTATTTTCATGAGAGCGGAAATCACTGTTTTTCATTGATATATTAAATTTTTTAATATTATGCAGTAGTTTTTTTCATCTCCCGCATGACAAATTGTTAACCAAAAGTTATTGAATCTGTCGGTTTGAAGTGTTATATTTGCATGGCAGAATTATATCTATTGTAAGAAAGGTGGGAGCGTTATGGATGACGGAAGACTGCGCGCGGTGCTCACGGCGGTCGATCGCGGCAGCTTCAGCAAGGCTGCGGCGGAGCTGGGCTATACGCAATCGGCAATGACGCATCTTGTTAATAATCTGGAAGCGGAGCTGGGCTGCACGCTGCTCAATCGCGGCAGTCACGGGGTTCGCCTCTCCGAAGAGGGAGAGCAGCTTCTGCCGTATATAAAAAATGTTATCGACGCGTGCGACGCGCTGCGGCAGGAGGCCGCCTCGCAGAGCCGCACCCAGAGCCATCAGCTCAGCCTCGGCTGCTTTGCCAGCATTGCCCGTGCCGAGCTCCCGACGATATTGCAGGAGTTCAAGGAGTCCTATCCCGATATCGAGATCGAGGTCACCGTTCGCGGCTATGAGCTGCCGAAGCTGCTCGAAAAAGGTGAGGTGCAGCTTGCACTGGTGGACGAGACCTGCGCCGAGGGCTTTGAGTGGATACCGCTCACGCGCGTGCCGCTGGTTGCGGTCGTGCCGCCGACGTTCCGTTGGGATCGTGAGCGCATATCCATCGACAGACTTCTGAAAGAGCCGTTTATAACCTGCGCCGAGCAGTATGCGGAAAAGCTGCTGCCTCCGAATGCAAAGCGCATTCAGGTCGAAGCATCCGACGATGCGACGATACTATCGCTTGTCGCGGGTGGGCTTGGCGTATCGGTGCTGTCGGCGTTCTCGCTGGCCGGATACGAGGGTCAGGTCAAGTCTATTCCTCTTGATATCCCCGTTGTTGTGCGCGTCGGTATCGCGATAAAGTCCCTCGAATCGGCCTCGACCTCCGCTCGCCGCTTCGTGAAATTCCTAAAAAACCACTACGGTGTTTCGGAGGCGTAATTTTAAAGGCGCATTGAGGCTGTACCTATACGTATATTGCGGGTGCCCGGTATCGAAACACCGGTGGAAACCATAAGGTTTCGCATCCCTTCGGTACACTGCAAATTTAAAGTGCCCGGTATCGAAACTGCGGAGGAAACCGCAAGGTTTCGCGCAGCTAAAATGCAGTACAAGTTTTTTTCACACATTGCCTTCCAGTTGAAGGAGAGGGCCTTGGCGCAGCCGCCTACATATTTGAATATTTGAAAAGAGAGTGCAGTTCAGATTTGAACTGCACTCTCTTTTTTTTCGGTGTATCTACATTGTGCCGCTGTGTGTGTTGCGGTGTCCGATCGATGATCGCCCCTGCGATATGGATTTCAGACCGACCGAGGCGGAGACAAGAGAAAGCTTTGGGAAGCGGCTGTTTTTTCGGTTTTCTCCGCAGTTTCGATACCGGGCACCCGCAACCACCGTATAGGTACAGCCCTAATGCGCCTCTAAAACTTGCGGAAATGTTTGCGGAGCCAAAGTATTTCGATAACGACGATGACGAGGGCGACGGCGGCGGCAACGGCATAGCCGCAGCGCCACGTAAGCTCGGGCATGTTGCGGAAATTCATGCCGTACCAGCCGGTCAGCAGCGTCAGCGGCAGAAACAGCGTCGTGACCACGGTCAGCAGACCCATGATACGGTTCTGGCGCGAGTCCTGCTCGGACTGATACAGCTCGCGCAGCTGCAGGGCGCTTTCGGCTACGAGCTCGGCGTGATCCTGAAGCCGCTCGGCTCGCCGCGCGAACTTCTCCCATGCGGTGCAGTCGTGAACGACGGGTGCACAGACTTCGTCGGAAAGCCTCTCGCCTATGTCGGACAGCTGGCCGTAGTACGCGCCGAGCTCAGAGAGCTTCTGGCGATGTCGGGTCAGGCGTCGGAAGAAATCGTCGGGCGTTTTGCCGCTGAGCTCATCCTCCATGCGCTCAAGCTCTGCTTCTATGTGCATCATGTACGGCACATCGTTTTCCGTCAGCAATTCCAGCAGCCGAAGCAGAAGCTGCGACGGGCGCTCGACACCGGATGAGTGCTTTATGAGCCTGCTTATGAGCGTTTTGTATTCGCCCTTGTCCTCGATGATGTACAGGGTGCCCGCCGTCAGGCAGAAGCCGAAGCTCAGCTCCGGTGCGCGCTGTGCTTCCTTGCGCGGAACGCGCAGCGTGCCTATGATGCGGTCCTTGTACAGCTCGGCCTTGCAGTAGCGGATAGAGCCGAGACTGTGCAGCATATCCTTGTGGAAGGCGAAATCGCCCTTCTTTTCGCGGAACTCGTCGGCCGGCATGGTGACGAGTATCGGCTCCGCTCCGGACTTTGCGGGCACTATCGCGCCGGAGGTGTTCAATGTGTATTCGGTCATGGTATCACATCCAAAAACTATTTCATGCTGCCATTATAGCACCTGTTTGGCCCGAAGCACATGTTTTTTGAAAATCTGCTATAATTATTTTGATCCATTTCGCGGTTTTTGCGTTTATAAATATGAAAAGAGGTGAGGCAGTTGGAGGACGCATTGCTCATAAGGCGGATAAAGCAGGGCGACGAGGCGGCGTTCGATGCGCTCGTGCGCCGGCATTATGACAATATCTATGCTTTTTGCTACCGCCGATGCGGCGACCGTGAGCTGGCTGCCGACCTCACGCAGGAGGTTTTCCTCAAGCTTGTCACCGCTGTTTACCGGTACTCGGTGACGGGCAAGTTCACAAACTACCTGCTGACCATCGCCGTGAATGTCTGCAATGACTATTACAGACGCAAAAAGCCGGAGACCGCGCCGCTTGATGAAAATTCAGCGGTCGGCCCCGGAGCTGAGGAGCGCTTACTTGAAAACGACAGCGCCGACGCTGTGCGCCGCGCGCTGGACGCGCTGCCGGATGAGCAGCGCGATGTGGTGATCCTGCGCTACTGGCATGATATGAAGCTGAGCGATATCGCCGCCGTCACCGGAGTTCCGACAGCCACGGCAAAGTCCCGTCTGCGCCTCGGTATGGCGCGGATGCAGAAGTTTATTAAAGAGGGTGAAGAAAATGAAGTTTAAATATGACGTTCCCGCGCCGCCCGAGGGTGCGATGGAACGCACCGCTGCGCTGGGGATAGCGCGTATGCGCACTCTGCGCACGGCGAAAATGCCGGTATCGCGGCTTATTTATTTGCAGCTGGGCAGCTTCTCGCCGCTGTACTGGGCGGTGCAGCTGCTGGCGCTGATCGCCATGCTCTGCATGCACGCAGGCAATGCCGAGGATGCCTCGGCCGCACGGCTCGCGATGCTCGTCTACGCCGGGGTCATAAGCACGCTCGCCTGCCCCGAGCTTATGCGCGATATCTCCTGCAAGATGAGCGAGATCGAGCTCAGCTGCCGCATAAGCGGAGCGGAGCTTGTCGCCGTGCGGATGCTGATAATAGGCGCGGCCGACCTTGTGGGGCTCGTGCTTGCGGCGCTGATCACTGCGGCAAAATTTCAAACGGCGCTTGCCTCGACGCTCGTGACCGGAGCGGCGCTTCTGTTTTCGGCGGCGTTCATAACGCTTCTTGCGCTGCGTGCCCTGGCGTTTATCCGCAGCCGGGCGGCCGCGCTGTCGCTGTCGCTGACCGTTTCGGTCGCCGTCGGCATCGTGTGCATGTCTGTACCCCAGAGCATGCATGCATGGTCGATCTTCTGCGCCGTGAGCTTCGTGCTTCTGTCGGCGGAGCTCTGGAGTGAGCTGAGAAATCTCAAAACGGGAAAGGGGAAAGGAATATGGAACTGTGCCTGAATAACGTCTCCAAACAATATAAGGATAAACTTGCCGTAAACGCGCTGACGCTCACTCTGCGCGAAGGCGTTTACGGACTTCTGGGCCCGAACGGCTCGGGCAAGACAACGCTCATGCGCATGATCTGCACGATCCTGCGTCCGACGGGCGGCAGCATAAACCTCGACGGCGAGGATATCACGGCTCTCGGCGAGGGCTACCGTGACCTGCTCGGCTATCTGCCGCAGGATTTCGGCTACTATCCGAATTTCACCGGTCGCGATTTTCTCATGTACTTTGCCGCACTCAAGGGGCTGACAAGGTATCAGGCCGAGGAAAAATGCGCGGAGCTGCTGGAGCTCACGGGACTGACCGGCGTTGCGGACAAAAAGCTGCGCGCCTACTCCGGCGGCATGCGCCAACGCATCGGAATAGCCCAGGCGCTCATAAACGATCCGAAGATACTCATCCTCGACGAGCCGACGAGCGGCCTCGACCCGGCAGAGCGTGCAAAATTCCGCAATATAATAAGCAGCCTGTCGGACGGCCGCATAATTCTTTTATCCACTCACATCGTCTCGGACGTTGAGTATATTGCCGACCGCATCGTCCTCATGAAAAACGGGCAGGCCGTCCTCGAGGACGCGGGCGAGGATATCTGCAATAACATCTCCGGCATGGTGTGGGAATGCGGCGTGCCGCAGCGGGAGGCGGACAGGCTCGCGGCGGAGCATGTAATCACGAATCTGCACAACACGCACGACGGAGTGCAGCTGCGCATAGTATCGGAAATTCGCCCGACTCCGGACGCCGTGTCCGTTGAGCCGAAGCTTGAGGATCTGTACCTCTACTATTTCAGACAGGAGCTTAAAAATGAACCTGACAAAGCTTGAGTTTAAAAAGATATTCACACCGCTGACGCTTATAGCGATCGCCGTGATGCTGGCGGTGAATTTATACGCAACGTTCATGTTTCAGGGTGTATTTTATGTCAAAGACAGCGACGGACCGATGTCGCTGCCGGAATACAAGGAGCGGATAAGCCGGCACAGCGGCGCGATAACGCCCGAGTGGATCGCCGCGCGCAATGCCGAAGTGCAGGCGATATTAAATGATCCCGAGAATCAGAAAAACGAGGAGGAGATGGAGGAGCTCCGTCGGGAGCTTGTCAATAAGGGCTATTCCGACGCAATGATCGAGGATGCCCTCTCGCGTCCGCAAAACCGTCTGAACGACAAGGGGCGCAGTGCGTATGATCTGACCGAGCTCTACATCAACGCCGCCAACTTCTACAATTACGCCGAGGAAGAGAAGCAGTATCTGCTCGACCGTTACGCCTCGGACGAGGCCGTCTGCGCGGATATCACCGAGCGCTACGACCGGCTCATTAACGGCTATACGGCCTATTACGACTACGATCTTGCCTACAGCAACATTCAGTACGCCGCGGCGAATGTGTTTCCGTTTACCATAGGTGTGCCGGTGCTCATCGGCCTTGCGCCGCTGTTCGCCCGCGAGCGGGCGAGGAAAACCGACGCGCTGATCCTCTCGTCAAAGCGCGGTCGACGCGACGTTGCGCGGGCGAAAATTTGCGCGGGAGCACTGTTTACGGCCCTTGTGTGGTTCATAATGGCGGCCTCCGTCACGGCCTATGCGTTTATCTTTTTCGGTGCGCAGGGCTTCGGCGGCCTGTGGCAGTCATTCACGGATATAACGTCGCCGTTTTCGTGGACCTTCGGTCAGGCGGTCATTATAGAGCTTTTGACCTGCCTTGCCGGCACGCTGTTTTTTGCCTTTGTTGTGATTCTTTTCTCGGAGCTTACGCGCAGCATGTTTGTCGCCGTTATCCTTGGCGCGGCGCTGCTTATCACGCCGATGGTACTTAATATCATAAGCGAGGCTGCGATGTTCCTGCCGACTCTCATCATGCGCGGCGTGGCTATATGGTCCGCCTACTTTCCGGCAAAGCTCTTCGGCAGCGTCGTGCCGCTGCAATACGTCGCGCTCTCCGCCGCACTGATCGTCAGCGCCGCCTGCGCCGCGGCCTCGATACTCCTGTTTGATAAGCGCCAGGCATCTTAGCGGTGCATTGAGGCCGTGCGGATACATTTTTTGCAGGTACCCGGTATCGCGGCAAGGGCAGAAGCCGTTCCGCTTGCAGTCCCTTTGCCGACGGCATAAAAAAAGAAAGTGCAGATTTTTTCTGCACTTTCTTTTTGGTTTTTTATATCAGGTGAAGCTGGAGATCATGCTGATGGGCCAGGTCAGGATATCGCCGACGAGGCGGACCTTGCTCTGAACGAACAGGCGGGTGTCTTCGTCAGTGACCTTGTCCTTGATCTTCTGGGCTACTTCCTTGGGATTGATCTCAAGAAGCTTGCCTGCAACGCCGAGAAGCTTGCCGGCGTCGAGGTACTTAACGGTCTCAACGAGGTTATCCTTTGCAGCCTCGTAGTCAAAATTGGCTATTGCCTTGATGCACATGTTGTTTTTCCTCCCATATAATTCTTTGTTGTTCAGATGCAGTAACTATACCACATTAAGCTACATTTTGTAAACAGTATTCTACCATACAGCGTAAAACATTTTAACACAAAGCGTTCGATATGTCAAAAAGAAAAAACTTCAAGACATGTCTTTGTGCAAAAGTGCACGAATAAGTGCGCGACAGCCGCCCTTTTCGCGGTTTGCGGCCATCAGCAGAGCGCGAACCTGCGCTTCGGTAACGGCGCCGGTAAAGCGCGCAAGGCCGCGGTACGGCAGGTTCATGGCAAACTCCGTGTTGTTCGCGCCCTCGGCGCTGCCCGTCAGACGGAAAAAGCCATGCACCAGACGCAGAAGGCGGTATAAAAATCTTCCGATGCCGGGGCGGTATGCGCCCTGAACGAGTGCGGAGTTAAATTCAAGCGGCGCATTTTTGTCCCACAGGTGCGGCGGTATCTTGCGCCCGAGCAGAGCGGCGAAGCTTGCGTCGGGCACGTTTTGCACATCGGCCGTGCGGTAGGGTGCGAACTCGGGGGCCGTGTACGGGTCGGGTGCGCCGTCGCTGTCCTTGTCTATATGCCCGCGCAGCCGGATATCGCGTGAGGACGCGCCGACAAGCACCTCATAGCGCCCTCCGATCGTCGCCCAGCGACCTTTAAGTATGTTCCAATACTGAAATGCCCGCTCCGGAAGCTCGACGAAAACGCGCTTTTCCTCATCAGGCGCAAGCGTGACCCTCGCAAAGCCGCGCAGCTCCTTTTCCGGGCAGAATACGCCGCCGCGCGGTGCTTTTATATACACCTGCGCTATCTCGGCGGCTTTGACACCGCCGGTGTTCTTTATCGTGAAGCTCACGCCCTCGGGCCTGAGCTCAAGGCCCGAATACTCAAACGTCGTGTAGCTCAGGCCGAAGCCGAAGGGGTACTTGACATCCTTTTTCACCGTGTCGTAGTAACGATAGCCAACAAAGATTCCCTCGCGGTACTCGCTGGTTTTTTCCGTGCCGGGGTAGTAGCTTGCGCACGGTGTGTCGGAAAGCATGTGAGGCATGGTCTCGGCAAGCTTGCCGGAGGGACTTACCTTGCCGGTAACGAGCCGCGCGATCGCCCTCGCTCCGGCCTGACCGCCGAGATAGCCGTGAAGCAGCGCTTTGCAGTCAATGTCCCAATCGGTCTCCACGGGGCTGCCGCAGGAGAGGATAACGGCGATGTTGGGGTTTACCGCCCTAACCGCGCGCAGAAGCTCGATCTGGTTTTCCGGTATGCGCATGTGCCGCCTGTCGACGCCCTCGGCTTCGCTGCCCTCGTCGAGTCCCAGCCACATGAGCACCGTGTCCGCGCGCATACACAGCTCGCAGGCGCGGCTTATGAGTTTTTGACTTCTGCCGCCGCGGCGCTTGAATCCCGGCTCAAAGCCAATGACATTCAAGCCCTCGGCCTTGAGCGCATCGAGGCCGTACTCAAGCTTTGTGGGCTCTATATGCGAGCTGCCCGCGCCCTGATAGCGCGGCGCTTTGGCAAAGTCGCCGATCACGGCAACGCGTGCGTTTTCCCTGAGCGGCAGGATGCCGCCCTCGTTTTTGAGCAGCACCGCGCTCTCCTCGGCAAGACTGGCGGCAAATTCGTGGTGCTCATCCATGTCGCAGCCCGGAGCGCTTTTGAAGGCGGCCTGCGCGTCATCGACAAGGCGCAGGATGCGGCCCACGCGCTCGTCGAGCAGCTTTTCGCTGACCCTGCCGCCGCGCACGGCGGCAAGTATCTGCCCGTCGGTCTCGCCGCCCGTTCCGGGCATTTCGAGGCTGTTCCCGGCTATAAGACCGCGCACACGGTCGTTGTCGCCGCCCCAGTCGGTGACGATGAGGCCGTCGTAGCCCCATTCGTTTGTGAGGATATCCTGCAAAAGGTGAGTGTTTTCGTTGGTGTACTGCCCGTTTAGCATGTTGTACGAGGTCATGAGGCACTTGACGTGCCCCTCCCTGACCGCGGTCTCGAAGGCGGGCAGGTAAATTTCGCGCAGCGTGCGCTCGTCAACGACCGAGTCGTTCGTCATGCGCAGCGTCTCCTGCGAGTTTGCCGCGAAGTGCTTGACGCAGGCGGCAACGCCCGTCGACTGTATTCCGCGGATAAGCGCTGCGGCGCATTTTCCGGCCAGCAGGGGATCTTCCGAGTAGTATTCAAAATTGCGGCCGCACAGCGGACTGCGCTTGATATTCACGCCCGGGCCGAGTATCACGCCGACGCGCTGCGCCCTCGTCTCCTCGCCGAGGCGCACGCCCATCTGCTCGATCATCTCCTCATCCCAGCTGTTGGCCGCGGCCGATGCCGTCGGAAAGCATGTTGCGGGATACGCCGCGTTCAGGCCGAGATGGTCGTTTTTGCCGATCTGCTTGCGCAGGCCGTGCGGCCCGTCGGTGAGCATCATCTGCGGCAGCCCGAGGCGCTCGACGGCCTTTGTGTGCCAGAAGTCCGCGCCCGAGCACAGCGAGGCTTTTTCCTCAAGTGTCATTTTCGATATGAGCTCTGTGTATTTCATGTGATCTACCCCATGATCGGTTTTCTTATATCATACCACAATACCTTCGATTGACAAGGGCACATTTGTGTTGTGCCGATACGGTTGTTGCGTCGCTCTACGGTGCTGCACCCTTGCCTTCCCCTTGAGGGGAAGGTGTCGGCGCAAGCCGACGGATGAGGTGTTTTTTTAGTGGCGTTTTTATATTGTACCAATACGATTATTGCGTCAGCCCGACCGGAAAGTGCGGAGAAAATCATAAAAAGCGGGCGATCGATGATCGCCCCTACGTTATAGGTTCATATTCCGACTATGTCCGTAGGGGCGACCATTGGTCGCCCGCTGTAACGGTTTTGCCGGCAATTTCGATACCGGGCCGGCGAAGTTAACGTATCAGTACAGCCTTAATGCGCCTCCGAAAAAAGGAACTTTTTTCTCTCGGCAGCGTCCAGACAGTCGAGAGAAAAATTTGAAAGGTGATGACAATGAAAAAAACAGCTATTGCGCTGGCGCTGTGCATGATGATATCCGTCTGCTGCGCCTGCACTCAGACCCGGCCGCTTTCCGCCGAGCCGGAAGCCAAGACCAATGTGCCCGCAACGAGCGCACCGGAGGCCGCGTCGACCGTTTCGTACAGGGAAAACGGTGCTGACTTTTCGCTCGACGTTTTCGATTCGTGGAGCGCTCAGCCCTTTGCGGAGGACGGGCAGTATGGGCTGATCCTCTCGCCCAAAGCGCAGCCTGAGCTTAAATACGAGCTTGCGCTGTACGCACGCGGCTTCGGCGTATGCGGCACGGGGCTTGAGGAAAAGCAGCTCAGCATAAACGGCATGGACGCTCTCGCCGGCTACTATGACGGTGCGGACTGCTGGAGTTTTGTAAGCATCGACGCCGACGGCAAAAACTATGTCCTGACCTGGACGTATGACGGCGGCGCGGATGTGCAGCAGCTCGGCATAGCCGAATACAATGCCCGGATCATGACCATGCTTGGGTCTTTAGAGGCGAATTAAGGCTGTACCGATACGTTTATTGCGGTCGCCCGGTGTCGAGAGTGCTGACGAAACCGGGAAACCGCCGCACCCCATGAGTACGGTGCGAATTTTGTGCCGTGTTACGGTGCCGAACCGCACCCCTGTAGGGGCGAGCATTGCTCGCCCGTATAGTCGTAAGCTAAAATCAAATGTAAGTGTAAAAAAGAGAGTGCAGACATAAATCTGCACTCTTTCTTTGTTTTTACCTCATCCGTCGCGCGAGCGCGACACCTTCCCGTCGAAGGGAAGGGCGTTTTTTGGAGGCGTTTTTATATTGTACCAACACATATTTTGCGTCAGCCCGACCGGTAATTCCGATGAAACCATAAAAAACGGGCGGGCAATGCCCGCCCCTACACGGTGCGGTGCAACGCCGTAACGCGATGCAAAACCGGTTTCGTCAGAAGTCTCGACACTGGGCTTGCGCAATTACCGTATCGGTAGTGGCGCTAAAGCGCCACTGAAAAAGCGCCACTAAAAAGCGTCGCAGTCATCGAAGTCGAGGAGGGTGGGGTCGATGGGGGTCTCGCGCAGTACGCTCTGCATGTACTGGTTGACCTGGCGGCGCATATCGCGGCGCGAGATCGTGCGCGGATCCATGAGATCCTGCTGCACCCAGATGAAATTTATGTTTCGCTCGCGCGCCTGCTCGTCGAAGAGCCCCTGAAGCCCGTCCATGCCTTTGCAGGAGATCTGGTCGTACATGATGATGGTGTCGACATTGTACTCCTCGGCCACGCGCCACATCTCGTCGAGCGAGTTTTTGAAGCCGCCCTTGGTGTGCTTGCGCATGGTCGCGCGCTGATAGGTCAGCGCAACGCCTTTGAGCATCGTCTCGGGCGTGGATGTGTCGATAATTACCTGAGAGATGTGCGTCTCCATATCCATAACGGACACTATGCCCCAGCACTGCTCGAGCCAGTTGGAGAAGTTGGTGTAGTAGTTGGCGGGGCAGGACCAGACGAGAGCCTTGTGGCGCATCTCGGCCGAGCAGGGCAGGCGCTTTTCGTAAGCGTCGGTCATGAGCCTGTGCACCTTTTTGTCGGTCTTGTTGAAGCGCTGATCCATGCCGCCGTGCAGATGGTAGGTGTACATGCGGTACAGCCACGGCGAAGGTCCGGTTATCTGCGGATAGTCGGTTCGGTTTATCTCCCACAGGTCGAGGTGGAAGCGCGTTACCTCGTTGTAGCTTTCAAGCGCCTTTGCAAACGCGTCCCAGTCAAACTTCTCGCCCGTGTGGTCCTCGATGAATTTTATGCAGCCGCGCAGCTCCTCGACGGCGTATTCCTGCGCGTCGACGTCATCGTTGTAGCGCAGCGGAACGCCGAGGCAGTAGGTCGGCAGCTTGAAGTAACGGTCCTGGAACGAGGTGGTCATGATGCTGCCGTCACAGGGCATGTTGCAGGCTATGAAACACTTGCCGAAGATCGGGAAATCGCCCTCGGCGGCAACACCGGCCTCGGCCGACGGCAGGGGACATACGTCCGCGGGCACACCGAAGTTTTCGATCGCGTCGAGATACACCGGCGCAAGCTGCTGGTTTATCATCGAGGCGAGGAAGATGGGAATGGTCTGCACCGGAATGCCGATGAGGTTCGGGAAACCGGCCATGAGCTCGGTCGGAACGAGCTCGTCAAAGCAGACTATGCGGTCGGCAAGCGATTTTTTGCCGCCGATGTTTTGGTCTGCGTTGAAGGTGTCGGCGATTATGTCGATGGTGTGCTTTATGATGATGTCGTACAGCAGATGACCGGCCTTGAGCTGCACGCCGCGCATGCCCTCAAGCTGGCGGTCGATAAACTGCGGAAGCGTCAGGTAGGTAAACATCCAGCGATAGCGGAATATGCCCTTGACTACCTGAATCGGCGACTGAAAGACGAATTTTATCATGTCCTTCCACATGACGCACCACCAGCCGTAATCAATGAGAGTGTCTTTTATGCCGCGCCATTCGCGCCAGCGGCGAACGCCGGTCTTGTCTATGTAGGTAAGACCCAGGTTTCTCGGTTTTCCAGCCATGTCAGCGCCCTCCCTTATGGATCTGTTTTATCTCAAGGCTTTCGACAAACGCCTGGACACGCGTGCGAAGCTGGCCGGAGGCGTTGCCGGTGTACTCTCTGTCGACGCAGACGGTGGGGTAATTGTACAGCTCCGTCATAACGTGTGAGGCAAGCGCGCGCTCGTAGCCCCAGAACTCGCAGAACTTCATCTGCTCGTAAATGATGCCCTGGGCGTTAAAGTCCTTTGCGAGCTTGTCGACAAAATCGTACCGGTCATGCACTTTGTCCTGCGACATGTAGCGCGGGCACTGGCTCGTTTCCTGATAGAAGCGGCAGATCTGATCGAGCGCGGGCTCGTCGTCATTGAGGATGATCTCCTGCCTGCCGGGGAAGGAGCCGAAGCAGAAGCGGTCGGCCACGATAAGTGCGCCCGACTGCTCGACCGTGCGAGTGAAGTCAAGATCGTCGATCTCACTTCCGACAACGACGACGCGTGCGCGGTGCGCGCATTTTTCGTCGGGAACCCGCGTTTTGACCTCCTCGAGCGTTTCGCGCAGCTTATCGACGATGAGATACTTAGGGCAGCAGTAGGAAACGAGGCACAGGACGTGGAACTCGTAGCCCGTTATCGGGGGATTGTCGAGCTTGCGATATTCGCCGATCTCGGTGATGATACGGCAGACCTCGTTGTGCTCGGCGACGGCCTTGCGGATAGCTGCGTCCGATATATCGGTGCCGTATCTTTCGTGCAGCGGTTCGAGCACTTTTTTCTGAAGCTGGTTTTTGTAGTGCTTTATGCCGTGGGGAGTGACCTTGAACGGCACGTCGATGAACGAGACGAAGAATTTGTCGTTCTTCACGAGATTAAGAAGCTCAAAATGCTCGAGCGTTCGGTTCATCTCGGTGCAGGTCTCGCCGCCGGCCAGCGCCGACAGGAAGTTGTAGCCGCCCTCGATGCCGCGCTCGACGAGCGCCTTCGTGTAGCCGCACAGGTAATTTGTCATGTAGTAGGTCGATATCTCCAGCGAGCCCGTGCGCGGCGCTCTCATTCGGACGGAAAAGCAGTTGTCGAGGTTGAGCAGAACCTCCGGCATGTGATAGCAGGTGTAGCCAACCGCCTTTTTCCCCTCCGACACCGCCTGCATGACGAGCTCATTCCCGGCCTCGTCGAGCAGATGCTCAAAGTAGATAAGGTGCTTTAAGTCTTTCATACTCCCTCCCAAAACATTAATAATATATTAATTCGTTTATCTTTTGACATTAGTATATTATGCCTAAAGCCCTGTGTCAATACAAATAGTTCAGAGTGTAAACTCTTTGACAGCGGACAGACTATGGTTTATGATATGCTTATATAAATTGTGCACTTTCGGAGGATAACGATATGAGCAAAAAGGAACTTGCCGCACAGTACCACGCCTCGGGCTGCAACTGCGCGATGGCGGTCGGCTGTGCATTTTGCGACAAGGCCGGTGTAGATGAAAATGAGATGAAGATGCTCGTGCGCCGTTACGGCGGCGGTGCATATAAATACTGCGGCGCGCTGCTGGGTGCGGTGGCCGCGATGAACATGGCAAAGGGACAACGTAACGACGACGATCCCGCCGCGCTCGACGGTGCGGCATCGGACAAGGCAGCCGAGCTTCTACGTGAATTTGAGGCAAAAAACGGCTCGGTCTTCTGCCGCGAGCTCAAAGGCAGAGACACGGGGGTAGTCCTGCGTCCGTGCCGAGGCTGCGTCGAGGATGCCGCCGAGCTTGCGGAAAAGCTTTTCGAGGAAAAATAAATGTACCGGATTTACATCGTCGAGGATGACCCCGGCATAGCCGAGGGTATAAAACAGCAGGCGTCGTCGTGGGGCTTCGAGGTCAGGTGCGCAGATAATTTCCGCGACGTGATGGGTGAGTTTGCCGCATTTTCGCCGCACCTTGTGCTGCTGGATATAACCCTGCCGTTTTATAACGGTTATCACTGGTGCAGCGCGATACGCGCCGTGTCCAAGGTGCCGATAATTTTCATATCCTCGGCAGCGGACAACATGAACATAGTAATGGCAATGAGCATGGGCGCGGACGATTTCATCGCAAAGCCCTTTGACGGTGGCGTTTTGATGGCGAAGATCCAGGCGATACTCCGCCGCAGCTACGATTTTGCGCCGAGTATGCCTGTTATCGAGCATCGCGGTGCGATGCTCAACACCGGCGATAATTCGCTTACCTACAACGGAAAGAGCATTGCGCTGACCAAAAACGAATACCGAATCCTGCTGTGCCTGATGCGCAATCGAGGCAAGGTCGTCAGCCGCGAGAAGCTCATGGAAAAGCTGTGGGAGACCGACAGTTTCGTCGATGAAAACACCCTGACCGTAAATGTCGGCAGACTGCGCAAAAAACTTGACGCCGCAGGACTCGAGGGCTTTATCGCAACAAAGTTCGGCGTCGGATACATTGTGGAGTGAAGCAAAAATGAAGCTGTTTTTTGCATATCTCAAAGAACATGCGCGGCTCATCATCGCACTCGCACTTGCCGTGGCTGTATTTGCCGCGAGCTTTGCGCTGTACGATCTGCCGCTTTCGGCGGTCACGTACCCGGCGGCGCTGTGCCTTGTGCTGACGCTGGTGTTCATCATGGTAGATTTTGTTCGCGCAAAGCGTCGGCACGCGGAGTTTATGTCGCTTACGGAGATCACCGCAGCGGAGGAGAAGATGCTGCCGCCCGCGCAGAGCATCGACGATGCCGACTACAGACGTATCATCGCGCTTCTGGCTGATAGCCGAGGGGAAATAAGCCGCTCTTCCCTCCGCCGTTGGAGCGATACCGTCGACTACTATACCGTCTGGGTGCATCAGGTAAAAACGCCGATCGCGTCCATGCGATTGACGCTGCAAGGCTCCGACTCGCCAGAATCGCGCAGGCTTTCGTCCGATCTCGGGCGTATCGAGCAGTATGTCGAGATGGCGATGGCGTACCTGCGGCTCGATTCCGAGAGCAGCGACTACGTCATCCGCGAGTTTGAGCTTAATCCGCTCATCCGCCGCGCGGTGAAGAAATTTGCCGGAGATTTTATCTCAAAGCGCCTGAGCCTTGAACTTACACCGACCGAGACGCGAGTCATAAGCGATGAGAAGTGGCTGGCATTCGTTATCGAGCAGATACTTTCAAATTCGCTCAAATACACGCACGAGGGCAGCGTGAGGATATACATGTCCGAGCCTAAGACCCTCTGCATCCGCGACACGGGAATCGGCATTGCGCCCGAGGATTTGCCGCGCGTTTTTGAGAAGGGCTATACCGGCCGCAACGGCCGCGACGATCTGCGTGCAAGCGGTCTCGGACTGTATCTCTGCCGCCGTGTCTGCAACAACCTCGGCCATGGGATCTCCGCCGTATCCGCCCCCGATCGGGGCACGGAGATACGGATAGACCTGAGCAGCTATAATTTGGAGCCGAATTAGTTTTTAAAGGCGCATTGAGGCCGTACCGATACGGTGATTGCGTGTGCCCGGTGTCGGGACGCCGGCATAAACCGCAACGTTTCGCGCTACGGGAAATTGTTCTGATTCAGCGCAAAATTTGACCCGTTCCCTGCATGGGTGCAATCGATAATTTTGTACCAAAGCAGAACAATAACTGAGCACAGCGACCCCTCGGTCGGCCTACGGCTGACAGCTCCCCTTGCGCAGGGGAGCCAATGGGGGTGCGGCACAAAAATTGTATTATACTCGCGATTCGCGGGAAGCGACAGTTTCACGGTTTTGTCGGTAGTCTCGATACCGGGCTGCTGTAATAAATGTATAAGGAGTGCGTTAATTCGCAACCGAAAAAATGATTATAGATGGGAAAAAACTTTCAGAGAAGATCTGTGCGCAGGTCAGGGCCGAGGCGGAAACGATGCGGCGCAGGCCATGCCTTGCGGCGGTGCTCGTCGGCGAGGACCCGGCGTCGCAGATATATGTGCGCAATAAGGAGCGCGACTGTGTAAAGTGCGGGATAGACAGCCGCAGATACGATCTGCCGGACACGGTTTCGGAAGAGGAGCTTTTAGCGCTTATAGAAAAGCTCAATCGTGACGATGAAGTCGACGGCATTCTGGTGCAGCTGCCGCTGCCCGGGCAGATATCCGAGCGCAAGGTCATAAACGCCATTGCGCCGGAAAAGGATGTGGACGCGTTCCATCCGATAAACGTCGGCCGAATGGTGACCGGCGAGGGCACGCTTACCCCGTGCACACCGGCCGGCATCATGGAAATGCTGCGCGAATACGACATCTCGACCGACGGAAAGCACTGCGTCATAGTCGGCCGCAGTAATATAGTCGGCCGCCCGATGGGGCTGATGATGCTCAACGCCGATGCAACGGTCACTTATTGCCACCGTCATACGAAGGACCTTGCATCGATGACAAGGCAGGCGGATATACTCATCGTCGCTGCCGGTTCGCCGCGGCTCATTACCGGAGACATGGTCAAGGAAGGAGTCGTCGTCATCGACGTCGCCATGAACCGCGACCCCGATACAGGTAAATTCTTCGGAGACGTGTGCTTTGATGAGGTCGAGAAAAAGGCGAGCTTTATAACGCCCGTGCCCGGCGGCGTCGGCCCGATGACGCGCGCGCAGCTTATGAAAAACATCCTCTCTGCCGCAAAAGGGAGGACTCTGAAAAATGGCTGACGGAAAAAGACTTTACGGAGTCGACTTGTTCAAGGCACTGTCCATGTTCCTTGTGGTCGCGCTGCATATTAATACGGTTGGCGGAGCGCTCGCGGGCAGTGTTCCGGGCTCTGCGCAGTGGTGGGTGTCCGATTTTGTTCAGCTTGCTTCGTATTGCTGTGTCGACTGCTTCGCGCTGGCTACGGGTTTCCTCATGGCTGAGCGTGGATTTCGGCCCGGCCGCATAGTTTCGCTGTGGCTCCAGGTCACGTTCTATGCGGTCGTCACGGCTGCTGCATGGTACTTCATCGTGCCGGGGCAGATAGGACTGAGATACATAGCCTCATCATTTTTCCCTGTGCTTACGTCAAAATACTGGTACTTTACAGCGTACTTTGTCCTGTTTTTCTTCACTCCGTTTCTCAATGCGATGCTGCATGGTTTAGATGTTCGCGGAAGGAAAATGCTGCTTGCGGCGATATTCATTTTCTTTTCGCTGCTGCCGACGTTCAGACCGCTGAATGCCATTCCTCTTTCGAGCGGCTACTGCTTTTTCTGGCTCGCGGCGCTGTATCTTGCCGGCGGCTGCGTGAAGCTTGACAGGCTTTATGAGAAAGCAAGCGGGAAATTTTTCGCGCTTGTATATTTTGCTTCGATCGTGGTGATGCTGCTTTGGCAGGTGGTGCTCGGAGCGGATAATGTGCGCCTTATCAGCTATCTGTCACCGACGGTGCTTGTGTGCTCAGCCGCGCTGCTGTGCGTGTTCTGCCGCATGCGAGTTCCCGATAAGCTCACGGGCGCAGCAAAATTTTTGAGCATAACGTCTTTCGGAGTGTACCTAATTCATATCAGCCCGTTTATTTTGAGTGTATACCTGAGAGACGGCTTTAAGTTTGTCGGAGGCGTGAACGCAGTGCTTGTGCTTCCGTGCGAGCTCGGCTGTGCGTTGGCGATATATGCCGTGTGTACGCTTATAGAATATCTGCGGCAAAAGCTGTTTGAGCTCTGCGGTATAAACCGCCTTGCTGCCGCCGTGTCGGACAGGCTTGACAGACTCGGCAGCATTGTCGGCGCCGCCCGATGATGCGTGCTCAGCTGCCGCACCTACGAATAGATTTTAGGGCAGACAGTGCCGTGACAAACGGAACGGGCAAGCCTGTTCCCTATATGGTGCGGTGCAATGCAGTAGAGCGGCAGCATTCCGGTTTTGTCAGCAGTTTCTATACCGGGCCGCCGCAATATTCTTCACCGTGCTTGTGGGAAGCGGCAGTTTTGCGGTTTAGTCAGAATCCCCGACACAGGGCACCTGCAATATGCGTATCGGTACAGCCTGAATGCGCCTCTAAAAAAAGAGCAGGCCGATGAAAAACCGGCCTGCAAAACAGGGTTGTGGGATAAAGATATGAGCCGCGGCCTTGCTTTGCAAGACCTATTGGATAAGCTGTGCTTAGATAATACAACGTGCCCGGGCCCTTGTAAAGAGCGAAGAAACACTACTTTTGTCGAACGGAAAATTTTTCGCAAATAATTCTCTCCCGATCGGGAATACTGAGTGGGAAAGGAGTGTTTGCAAGTGATAATCGACCGCATCGCACTTATTCTGACCATAATCGGCGGCATCAACTGGGGCAGCATCGGACTGTTCAGGTTCGATATCGTCGCGTGGATCTGCGGCGGGCAGACGGCAACCGTCAGCCGCGTAATATACACGCTCGTTGGCCTCGCGGCGCTCTGGTGCATATCTCTGCTCTTCCGCCGCGACGAGCTTCCCGACGAAGCATAAGCAAAAAAGCTCCCAAATGGGAGCTTTTTTAGTTGTGTTTTCACATCGCGCCGATACGGCTATTACGTCGTTCAGACCGGAAACCGTGGAAAACTGAGGCAAATTTTTGCACCAATACAGAACATCCTCGAGGGGAGCGAAACGGTTTATCCCGTTGTTTCGATACCGGCCCTGTAGTATACATATAGGTACAGCCTTAAAGCGCTGCCAAAAGCTCGGCGATCTGGATGGCGTTGGTGGCTGCGCCCTTGCGCACCTGATCGCCGCAGCACCAGATGTTCAGGCCGCGCTCGTCGGTGAGATCCTCGCGGATACGGCCGACAAATACAAGGTCCTGATCCTGAGTGTCCAGCGGCATTGGGTATTGCAGCGCGTTAAGATCGTCAACGAGCTTAACGCCCGGAGCCGCGGAGATGACTTCGCGCGCACGCTCGACGGAAATTTTCTCTTTTGTCTTCAGGCAGATGGATACGCTGTGGCTGCGCACAACGGGAACGCGCACGCAGGTGCAGCTGACCTTGAGCTCGGGCAGATGCATGATGCGCCGGCCTTCGTTCTGAAGCTTCATCTCCTCGGAGGTGTAGCCGGCAAACTGCTCGCCGCCGATCTGCGGAATGACATTGTAGGCTATCTGATAGGCAAATACCTTGGGCTCGAAGCTTTCACCCTTGGCGATGGCCTCGACTTCGCCGAAGAGCTCCTTCGGGCCTGCCGCGCCCGCGCCGGATACCGCCTGATAGGACGAAACGACCATGCTCTCGATAGGCGAAACGGCGTTGAGCGCGTTGACGGCGGTGCAGGATATGACGGTGGTGCAGTTGGGGTTTGCGATAACGCCCTTGTGCTTTTTCACGTCCTCGGGGTTAATTTCCGGTACGACGAGGGGCACGTCGGGGCAGAGGCGGAACGCGCTGGAGTTGTCGATGAAAACGGCACCCGAGGCTTTGATATCGTCGACAAAGCGTTCGGCAATGTCGTTCTCGGCCGCGCCGAGGATGATGTCGAGGCCGTCAAAGTTTTCTCTGCACGCTTCGACGACGATATGGCCGTCTATCTCCTTGCCGGCGGAATTCTTGCTTGCCAGCAGTCTGAGCTCGCCGATGGGGAAGCTGCGCTCAGCAAGTATCTTCATCATTTCCTGTCCGACAGCGCCGGTCGCGCCGAGTATGCCAACATTGTATTTTTTCATGATACGGTTCTCCTTATTTCACAAAGCTATTATATAGTACGCGTACGCAGCTTTCAAAATCATCGTTATTTACGCCGACGATGATGTTCAGCTCGTCCGGGCCCTGGGATATCATGCGGATGTTTATGCCGGCCTTGCCGAGTGCGGCGAAGATGCGGCCGGATGTGCCGGGCTTGAATGCCATCTGACGGCCGACCGCCGCCACGACGGACACTCCGCCGGTTATCTGGATGTTGTCGGGGGTAAGCGTATCGCGGATCTCGCCCACAATGGAATAGATGCGATCCTTGGCCTTGTCGGCGGAGACAACGAAGGACACGCTGTCGATGCCGGAGGGGGTGTACTCGACGCAAACGCCGTGCTTTTCAAAAACCTCGAGCATCTGCCGAAGCGAGCCCATCTGCGAGCTCATCCCGGCCTTGGATACGGTGATTATCGAAAAATTCTTGCGTCCGGCGATGCCGGTTATGAAGCGGTCGCTGATCTCCTCATCGGCAAAGCGCTCCATGATGAGCGTTCCGGGGTGGTCGGGGGCGTTGGTGTTGCGGATGTTCAGAGGGATGTTCTTATCGCGCACGGGGAACACCGCACCCTCATGCAGAACCTGTGCGCCCATGTAGCTGAGCTCGCGCAGTTCGTTGTAGGTTATGCGCTCAATGGTGTCGGGATCATCGACGATGCGCGGATCGGCCATGAGTATGCCGGACACATCCGTCCAGTTCTCGTACACGTCCGCGTCCAGAGCCGCAGCTGCCAGAGCGCCGGTCACGTCGCTTCCGCCGCGCGAGAGCACGCGGATGCTGCCGTCGGGCATGCTGCCGTAAAAGCCGGGGATAACTACCCTTCGGCCTGCCGCCAGGCGCTCAAGCTCGGCGTAGGAGCGCTCTTTGTCGATAGTTCCGTCGAAGGAAAAATGCAGCCAGAGCTCTGCGTCGAGAAAATCGTAGCCGAGGAAATCGGCCATCAAAAGCGCCGAAAAATATTCGCCGCGCGAGACGAGCTTATCCTTGGATATGCCGGATTCTATCTCCTCGCGCAGGGCGGAGAGCTGCGAGTCGATGTCGACCTTCAGGCCGAGCTCCGAGCAGATCTCGCGGTAGCGATCGGCGATCATGTCAAATACCGGGTCGCAGCTCACTCCGTACTTTTTATGCGCATGGCAGAGATAGAGAAGGTCGGTCAGCTTATGGTCGTCCTTGAATCTCTTGCCGGCGGCAGAGACTATGATGACCTTGCGCGCGGGGTCAGCCTCAATGATGGATCTTACTTTTCTGAACTGTCCGGCATCCGCCATGGACGAGCCGCCGAATTTTGCTACCTTTAACATTATATTATATGAGCCCGGCTATGAACACTCCCGGGTCTGCCTCCTTTGCCTTTGATGCCCATGCGTGCATTTTTGCGACGGGGACGGGCATGGTAATGATGCCGTTGCTGCACTTTTCGCTCTCGACGGAGGAGAGGAACTCGTCGCTTCCTGAAAAGCGCACATAGTATCTGTGCGAGGCGGCGTTGTTGTCGACCGGTACGTCACGCACGAGCGAGGTGTAAAACTCCTTTACGCCGTTTATTATGTCCGCGCAGTCGGCCACAGCGTTGTACGCTGTGGGATAGCGCCCCGCGCCCTGACCGTAAAAGCTCTCTTTGCCGGTGAGCTCGGTGACGAAGGATATTACGTTGCGGTTTGTCGAGACCGCGGCCTCAAGCTCGCCCGAGGGCACGAAGCAGGGCTCGACATAGCAGCTCACAGCGCCAGACGCGCTCTTTTCGCCGAAGGCGAGCATTTTGCAGATGCGTTCCCGGCTTTCCGCTGCGGCGATGTCGCAGGATAAAATGCTGCGGATGCCGAATACGGGAACATCCGATTCCGAAAGGCAGGCGTCGAATGCGACGTTCGCGGAAATGACGGCCTTGCGCTGGATATCCAGCCCGTCAATGTCCGCCGAGGGGTCGGCCTCCGCGTAGCCGAGCTTCTGCGCCTTGGCGAGAACCTCGGAAAAGTCCGCGCCGTTCGTGTGCATGGCGTCGAGGATGAAATTCGTCGTACCGTTCATGATGCCGCAGAACGACTGCACCTCGTCGAGCCGCTTGACCCTCTCGAGATTCACGAGCCAGGGGATACCGCCGCCGACCGCCGGAGTGCAGCGGAAGGCCACATTCATCTCGGCAGCGAGCGAAACAAGCTCCTTATAATAATGTGCAACAAGGTGCTTATTTGCCGTCACGACGTTTTTTCCGGCTCTCATCGCCGCCGCGACGTATTCAAATGCCGGCGACAGGCCGCCCATGACCTCGACAACGTTGTCGACCTCTTTATCATTTAATATAACATTTATATCTTTAACGGCCTTATCGCCGAGCTCGGGCTTGTCGCGCCTGACGAGAACGTACTTTACCGACATATCCGAACGCTTTTGTGCGATCTCAAGAACTCCTCCGCCGACTACTCCGCAGCCCAAAAGTGCAATTTTCATATCTGTACCGCCTTTATGTGTCTTTCATACAAAAACATATGTTTTTGAGATGAGAACAATATAACATGTACCGGCGCGATATGCAAGACTTTTCTGCGAAAACCATGTAAAAAAGCCACAAGAAACGCGGTGTAAAACAGGGCAAAATGACGAAAACGGTATTTGCGCGAAAAATAATGCAGGAAATACCCTTGCAATTTTGCAACTACATATAGGTCAAAATTGCAAAGCAGAGGGTATATATTGCAAAACTACTCGAAAAAACGATGAGAAATGGTTAAAATCGAATTAGTATGCGAAATTATTTGCAAATTTTAAAAATAAAAATTTCATTTTGGGGCTTGAAATGCTGTGAGCAAGGGTGTATAATGCGCCTGTAATGAATTTTTGAAGATGACATTATTCAAAACGCAAAATTCAGATTCAACAGGAGGAAAAAATCATGAAAAGAATAATAGCTATGCTTCTGGCTGTTATGATGGTATTCGCGCTGTGCGCATGCGGCGGCGATACCAATAACGGCGGCGATACCGCAAACGACGACGGCAAGGCCGATCTGACCTTCGCGACCGGCGGCGAGCAGGGCACCTACTACGCTTTCGGTACCGTTCTTGCACAGCAGGTCAGCGATAAGACCGCTACCAACGTTACCGCTATCGTCAGCAAGGGCTCTCAGGCAAACGTTGAGGACCTTCAGGCAAACGGCGCACAGCTCGGTTTCGTGCAGTCCGACGTTATGAGCTATGCATATAACGGCGAGAAGCTGTTTGACGGCAACAAGATCACCGACTTCTCCGTTGTCGCAGCTCTGTACATGGAGCAGGTCCAGATTATAACCCTCGACTCCAGCATCAAGACCGTTGCAGACCTCAAGGGCAAGACCGTTTCCATCGGCGCAAAGGGCTCGGGCGTTTACTTCAACGCACTTGACCTCCTCGGCGCATACGGCCTGACCGAGAACGACATCAAGGCTGAGTACCTCGACTTCGGCGACTCCGCAGACAGCCTCAAGGACGGCAAGATCGACGCTGCATTCATCGTTGCAGGCGCTCCCACTCCCGCTGTTCAGGACCTTGGCACCGGCAAGCAGGTCTACCTCGTCTCCCTCGATAAGGAGCACATCGACAGCCTGATCGCTTCCAGCCCCTACTACAAAGAGTACACCATCGCCAAGGACGTTTACGGCACTCCCGAGGATGTGACCACCGTTGCAGTCGCAGCAGTCGTCATCGCACGCAACGATGTTTCCGAGGCAGCTATCTACAACTTCGTATCCGCTATCTTCAATAACATCGACGAGATCGGCCACGCAAAGAAGTCCGAGCTGAGCATCGACTTCGCATCTTCCATCTCCGACGTACCGTACCACCCCGGTGCTGCAAAGTACTTCGCAGAGAAGGACATCACCGTAAAGACCGCCTGATAAGTTTAACGGCAGCTTAACGGTAAACTATTGTATAATTAATGACTACGGCGTCTTGTGCGCCGTAGTCATTGCGCTAAAAAACACCCCGATACTTTGCTGAGCTCAGCGCTGCCGGGTTCAGCAAAGTATCGGGACGAAAGGATTGTTTTCATATGTCCCTGTTCAAGAAAAAGGACACAGAGGCTCCGGCAGAGGAGATAAAGACCTCCGAGGCGGCCGTGGATGAAAACGGCTACGAGACCGTATCCGCCGCCGAGGTCGACGAGGTCATGAAAAAGTACGACCGCGAGTCGAACACCCGTATATGGACTGGCGTTCCTCAGAAGGTCATTCAGGGCATCATGGCTGTGTTCTCGCTCTACTGCATCTACTCCACCCTGTGGAGCACCGCTTCGCTCGAGGTCCGTCTTATGATCTTCCTCGGCTGCGTGAACCTCATGGGCTTCCTGTATTACCCCATGAGCAAGCACCATGTCCGCGAAAACTACATCCCGTGGTTCGACTGGATAATCATGATCGTGGGTTCTGCCTGCTTCTTCTACTACGCATTCAATTTTGACCCCATTATCAAGGTTCTCACAAGTGCCTCGAAGATGACCCCGACATACATCGTCATCGGCGTTATCGGCATCCTCTCGCTCGTCGAGCTGTGCCGCAGGTGCGTCGGCGTTCCTATCCTGTGCGTTGCGGGCGCTCTGGTCGTGTACACGTTTTGGAGCATGCTCGGCAGAGGCATGGATCTTCAGCACGTTCTCGGCCGCGTGATCTACACTCTGTTCTACACCACCGGCGGCGTTATCGGAACTCCGATAAACGTCTGTGCAAAGTTCATCGTTGTGTTCATTGTATTCGGTGCCTTCCTTGAGCGCACCGGCATTGCGAAGTTCTTCATCGACCTTGCAAACAAGGTCGCGGGCGCGTCCTCCGGCGGCCCTGCAAAGGTTGCAGTCATTTCCTCGGCTCTGTGCGGCATGGTTTCCGGCTCCTCCGTCGGCAACACCGTCACCACCGGCTCTGTTACCATCCCGATGATGAAGAAGACCGGCTACAAGCCCGAGTTTGCCGGTGCTGTTGAGGCTGCGGCCTCCACCGGCGGCCAGATCATGCCCCCCATAATGGGCGCTGCGGCGTTCCTGATGGCAGAGTACGTCAATCTGCCCTACGGAGAGATCGCGCTCAAGGCGATCCTCCCGGCGATCCTGTACTTTGCGGGCATCTTCGTCGCGGTTCACCTCGAAGCCAAAAAGCTCGGCCTCAAGGGCATTTCGCGCAGCGAGATGGTCCCCGGCAGGGAGCTTGCCGTGAAGAGCTATCTGCTCATCCCCATCGTTCTGCTGATCGTTCTCGTCAGCCTGAACGTTTACACCATGCAGAAGGCCGCTGCTCTGTCCATCATCGCGGCGATCATCGTCGGCGTTATCAATAAGGACAGCCGCCTGACTCCGGCGAAGTTCCTCGAGGCTCTCGAGGCCGGCGGCAAGGGCACCATCACTGTCGCCGTCGCCTGCTCGATGGCAGGCGTCATCGCAGGCTGCATCACCGTTACCGGTCTTGCCTCCAAGCTCATCACCGCGATCGTTGCCCTCTCCGGTGATACGCTCATCATTGGTCTGTTCCTGACCATGATCTGCTGCATCATCCTCGGCATGGGCGTTCCCACGACCGCTAACTACTGCATCATGGCAGCGACCTGCGCGCCGATCCTCGAAAAGCTCGGCGTTCCCACCGTTGCGGCACACTTCTTCGTATTTTACTTCGGCATCGTCGCCGATATTACCCCGCCTGTCGCACTCGCGGCCTATGCCGGCAGCGCGATAGCAAAGTCAAACCCGATGAAGACCGGCGTAAACGCAACAAAGCTCGCTATCGCCGCGTTTATCGTGCCCTACGTTTTCGCTTACAGCCCCTCGATGCTGTTCATTGACGTCGGCAGCTGGGTCGACGTTGTCACCATCTGCCTGAGCGCAATGCTCGGCATCTACGGCGTCGCGGCCGGTCTCAACGGCTTCGTAAAGCGTAAGCTCAACTGGATCTTCCGCATCCTGTTCATCATCGGCGGTCTGACCCTCATCATCCCCGGCTGGAAGACCGACCTTGTCGGCCTCATCCTTGTCGGCGGCCTCACCGCTTATGAGTTCATAAAGGCAAAGCAGGAATCCAAAGAAGCCATGGCATGATTTTAGCGGCGCACGGACGCACCTAAGGGTACGCATATTGCGGTAGCCCGGTATCGCACCTGTCGGCAAAACCGTGAAAATGCCGCTCCCCACAGGTACAGCGCAAAATTTGTGCCGCACTACAGTATTGCGATGCAGAACCGGTTTGTTCGGTTTTTTCGACACCGGGACACAGCAATATACGTATAGGTAAAATATAAAATCGCCTCTAAAAAAGTCTTTGACTTTTTTAGAAAATCTGCTATAATCACTTTCGTTGTGTAGCAAAAAAGCGTAAGTCCAAACCGGACTTACGCTTTTTTTATTTTTTAGAGGCGCACGGACTCACATACGAATACATATATTGCGCTTGCCCGGTATCGAAAATGCGGAAAAAACCGTTTTTGCCTCGCGCTACCGTAGTGCGCCGCAGCCATGTAGGGAACAGGCTTGCCTGTTCCGCTTCTAAAAGCTTTGCCCGCACTTGAATCCATTCGTAGGGGCGGGCATTGCCCGCCCGTTTTTTACGGTTTCGTCGGTACTCACCGGTCGGGCTTGCGCAATAAAAGTATCCGTAGCAGTCTCAATTCGCCACTAAAAAACCGAAAAGAGAGGAAATATTATGAACAGACAAATCAAACTCAAACCGCTGGCGGCGAGTATACTTTCGCTGTCGCTGCTGACGGTCATGGCCGGTGCGGCAGTCGCACCGGCACTCGAGGTCATACGCGCGTATTTTTCCGGCGCGAGCAAGCTCGAGGTGCAGCTTATCGTGTGCATGCCTGCGCTGTTTATCGTGATAACGAACATGTTTTTCGGCCGCCTCGCGGCGCGCTTCGGCGCTCGGACGCTGACGATGCTCGGACTTGTGCTGTACACGGTCGGCGGGGCGGCGGCAGGGCTGTTTGACTCGATTTGGGCGGTCCTTATCATGCGTGCTCTCGTCGGCATCGGCGTCGGAATAATCATGCCGCTGTCAACGGGGCTCCTTACCTTCTACTTTCCGCCGGAAATGCGCGAGCGGCTCATGGGTCTGTCCTCGGCGGCCAACCAGCTCGGCGGCGTGGTCGCAACTCTGCTGGCAGGTGTGCTCGCAAACGTGAGCTGGCGGCTAAGCTTCATGGTCTACCTCATGGGGCTTATAAGCATCGTCCTGTGCCTTGTTTTCATGCCCAACGACTGCATCCGCGGCAGAGATGTGCAGGATAGCGAAGCGCCGCGCGGCGGTGATGTATGGCGCAGAAATCGCAAGCACATTGTGTGCATGTTTCTGCTCATGACGGCATTCTTCATCTATCCTGCCAACTTCGCGATCGTGACCGCGGCAGAGGGCGTGATACCTATGAGCCTGTGTGCCGTGATAATGGCCGGATGCGACCTCGTCGCCTTTGCCGGAGGTCTGGCCTTCGTGTGGGTAAAGCGCGTAAGCGGCAGGTTTGCAAAACTCGTCGCACCGGCGCTGTTTCTCATCGGTTACTGCCTGCTGGCCTTTGTCGGCGGCTGGGTAGGAACGCTCATAGGCTCTGCGCTCATCGGCTTTGCGAACGGCGTGGGCATACCTTACATCATCTCGGCGGCCTCGGCAAACGAGGGCCGGGCCGCCGCGACTACGGTCATGCCGATGATATCCGCCGCGCTGTATCTGTCGCAGTTTTTAAGCCCGTTTCTGCTGTCGCTGGTGTCGAGCTTCGGCACCTCGTCCGTGAAACTGCCCTACTACCTCGCTGCTGTTGTCAGCGCCATATTTCTTGTTATAGAGGCGCTTTAACGCTTCTCCTATACATTTATTGCAGGTGTCCGGTATCGAGGTTGCGGTGGAAACCGTCTTTACTTTGCCCTACGGTATCGAGATCTTGCCTTCCCCTTCGAGGGGAAGGTGTCGGCGAAGCCGACAGATGAGGTGAAAACAAAAAAGAGAGTGCGGACTTTTCGCCCGCACTCTCTTTTTGCGCTTGTATTTAGTTTTCCTTCCGACCATAGGGGCGAGCAATGCTCGCCCCTTCGAGTCTAAATCAGTTCCGATGCAGCCTTCGGAAACGGAACGGGCAAGTCCGTTCCCTACAAGGTTCGGTGCAGTACCGTAGTGCGATGCAAAACCGATTTCCACCGCAGCCCCGATACCGGGCAACTGCAATATATGTATTCGCAGCAGCCTCAATGCGCCTCTAAAGAAAGCTTGCCGAGAACGTTTACGAAGTATTCCGGCAGATCGGTGGAGATGACGACTTTCTCTCCGGTGCGTGGATGGATGAATTTAAGCTCTCGTGCGTGCAGGCACTGACCGGCAAGCCCTTTGTCGGGCGAGGGGGCCCCGTATACGCTGTCGCCAAGCAGGGGATGACCGATGTGCGCCATATGGACGCGGATCTGATGTGTGCGTCCGGTCTCGAGACGGCAGCGGACGTGCGTGTAGCCGCGATAGCGCGCAATGACCTCCCAGTGCGTCACGGCATTGCGTGAGCCCTTCTGTGTGACGGCCATTTTTTTGCGGTCGGTCGGGTGACGGCCTATCGGCGCGTCCACCGTGCCCGAATCCTCGCGCATGCCTCCGCGCACGACAGCTTCATATACGCGTGAGAGGCTGCGGTCGGAAAGCTGCGCCGACAGCGCGAGGTGAGCAAAATCGTTTTTTGCGACTATCAGGAGACCAGAAGTGTCCTTGTCGATGCGGTGCACGATGCCGGGGCGCTTCTCGCCGCCGATGCCGGAAAGCGAGTCGCCGCAGTGAAACATCAGTGCGTTTACGAGAGTTCCGTCCGGGTGGCCCGGTGCGGGGTGTACGACCATACCGCGCGCCTTGTTAACGACCAGCAGGTCGTCATCCTCATACACGATGTCGATCGGGATATCCTGCGGCTGAAGGTCGGTATCGGCAGCCTCGGGAATTATGAGCGTTACCTCTTCGCCGGGTGCGCACTTGTAGTTTTTCTTAACGGTTTTCCCCCCGACCGTCACAGCACCGTCGTCAATAAGCCGCGCGGCGGCACTTCGCGTAAGTTCCGGTACACAGCGCGCAAGGAGAGCGTCGATGCGTTCGGCGCTCTCCTGTGCTGTTACCGTTATTATGTTATCGTCCAAATAATCCATTACAGATCCTTAAACTCGGCGAGAATGTCCTCAACGCTGAACTCCTCGCTTGCCTTGGGGGCTTCTTTCGGTGCTTCAGATTTTTCTTCGGCAGGCTTTGCGGCCGCCGGCGTATTATTGCGCAGCGCCGGACCGAAATCATCCCAAAACGCATCGTGCGAGGTCGGAGCAGTCGGCTCGGGCTTTATCGGCTGTGCCTCCTGCGGCTGCTCGCGGGTGTTGGTGTTTATGCCGAAGATATCGGCAAAATCATCGGTGGGTTCTGCAGTCTGGCGCGGCACGGGCCTCACCTTAACGGGAGCATCGTCCTCGTCCTCATCGTTCTCGCCGCGCGAGCCGAAGAAAACGTAGATCACGAACATCAGGCAGGATACGACCAGTACGGCATCGGCGATGTTGAATACCGCGAAATTGACAAATTCGAGCTTGAACATGTCCACAACGTAGCCGAGGAAAACCCTGTCGATGCAGTTGCCGATAGCACCGGTCAGAAACAGCACCTCGCACCATACCGCAAAGCGTGAATCGAACACGCGCCGAACAAGCAGAACAGCGATAACGACGACAAACACCGCCGTTACAGCGAGAAATATCCAGCGCGCGTAGTCAACATTGTCAAGCAGTCCGAACGCGGCACCCGAGTTGTGTATATTAACGAGCTTCACGACGCCCGGGATCAGCTCCTGTGAGCCTGTTGACAACGTTATATTCACCGTGACCCAATATTTAAGCCACTGATCCGCGATGAGTATCACCGCGGCAACGATCGCAAAAAGCATGGTCAAGTCCTTTCAGTTTCCATTTAATCACCTTATATAATGCACCAAAACACCCATTTCGTCAAGTGCTTTAGCGGCTTTTCAGAGGTGCATCGAGTTACCTGCCGATACGGTGATTGCCGGCAGCAGAGATAAATGTACCGTAGATGAGTCCATGCGCCGCAAATAAAAAAACTGCCATCCCATTGGAATGGCAGTGGAATAAGCTGATTAACGCTTCGAGAACTGAGGAGCGCGGCGTGCGAAGCGCCTTCGGCACTTCGTGGCGCGGATGTCCCCACTCGCTCGCCCGTACAAGCACGGGCAACCGCTCAGGGATGACAAAAAGCTGCGCGCCGCAAATAAAAAAACTGCCATCCCATTGGAATGGCAGTTGAATAAGCCGATTAACGCTTCGAGAACTGAGGTGCGCGGCGTGCGAAGCGCCTTCGGCACTTCGTGGCGCGGATGTCCCCACTCGCTCGCCCGTGCAGGCACGGGCAACCGCTCGGGGATGACAAAAAGCTGCGCGCCGCAAATAAAAAACTGCCATCCCACTGGAATGGCAGTTGAATAAGCCGATTAACGCTTCGAGAACTGAGGTGCGCGGCGTGCAGCTTTGAGGCCGTACTTTTTGCGTTCCTTCATTCTGGGGTCGCGGGTCAGGAAGCCTGCGGCCTTGAGGGATGCGCGGTAGCTCTCGTCGACGAGGAGCAGTGCGCGGGAGATGCCGTGACGGATAGCGCCGGCCTGACCGGAAACGCCGCCGCCGTGGACGGTTGCCTCGATGTCGACCTTACCGACGGTGCCGGTGGTGACCAGGGGCTGACGAACGATGAGCTTCAGGGTCTCGAGACCGAAGTAATCGTCGATATCACGGCCGTTGATGGTGATAGCACCGGTGCCGTTGGGGATGAGGTGGACGCGCGCGACGGACTGCTTTCTGCGTCCGGTGCCGTACATATACGGTCTTTTGCACTTATAAGTTGCCATATTCTCTTCCTCCTATTAGCGATCCCAAACTTCGGGCTTCTGAGCTGCGTGGGTGTGCTCTGCACCGGCAAAGATGCGCAGGCGCTTGAGCTGCCACTGGGCGATGGTGTTCTTCTGAAGCATGCCGCGGACTGCCAGACGCATTGCCAGCTCCGGGCGCTTTGCCATCAGGTGCTTGTACTGGGTCTCCTTCAGGCCGCCGACCCAGCCGGAGTGAGTACGATAGTACTTCTGCTCGAGCTTCTTGCCGGTCAGGACTGCATCCTTTGCGTTGATGATGATGACGTAATCGCCGCAATCGACGTGAGGAGTATAAGTGGTCTTGAGCTTGCCGCGAAGCAGATCGGCGGCAATTGCAGCGGTCTTGCCGAGGGGCTTGCCTGCTGCATCAAGGACGTACCATTTTCTTTCAACGGTCTCCTTGGTAAGCATTGTCGTGGACATATTTGTGCCTCCAAAAAATTAAATAATACTTTGACTTTTTAACGGGGCGCTATTAAAATACATACATCTGAAAATAGCGTGCTCTATTTTTATACCACAGTGACGAAACAGTGTCAACACCGATTTTAATCTGCGCTTCGGAAACTCGCAAATTCTCGCAAATACTCCCGAAAACTTGCTGATGCTGAATTTCGATTTTAAATATTGCGAGGTGCAATTTTATGGACATACGCGCACTTAATGAATTTTCCGGCATTATCCGCAAGGCCGTGGACGATTATGGCATGATAAACGAGGGAGATAAGGTCGCCGTAGGTGTATCCGGCGGCAAGGACAGCATGCTGCTCCTGCTGGCTCTGAAGCATCTGCAAAGCTACTATCCCAAGCATTTTGAGCTTGAGGCGATCACTATCGAGCTCGGCTTTGAGGGTATGGATTTTACGCCCGTGCGCGAGCTGTGCGAAGAGCTCGGCATCCCCTACACCTGTCTGAAAACCGACATCAAGGAGATCGTTTTTGATGTTCGCAAGGAGGATAACCCCTGCTCGCTGTGCGCTAAGATGCGCAGGGGAGCGCTCAACGATGCGATACGCGCGCGCGGCATATCCAAGCTCGCCCTCGGACACCATTTTGACGATGCGGTCGAGACCTTCCTCATGAGCCTGCTGTTTGAGGGACGCCTGAGCTGCTTCAGGCCCGTGACATACATGGATCGCAGCGGCGTTACGCAGATCCGTCCGCTCATTTATGCCGGCGAACAGAAGATCATTAACCTTGCCGATTCGCTTGATATCCCCATCGTCGAAAATCCCTGTCCGCAGGACAAGGCCAGCAAGCGCTATGAGATAAAGCAGCTCATTAAAACCCTGTCGGCGACCTATCCGGACATGAAGTCGAAGGTCTTTGGCGCGATGCAGCGCCTCCCACTCCCCGGCTGGGGGATTTCAGAGGCGCATTGACGCAGTCACCGATACGGTGATCGCGTGAACCCGACCGGAAGGCGCGGAGGAAAGCGCAGCGTTTCGCTTTTTATTGTTTCCTGCGAACTTTCCGGTATCGAGGATACCGACAAAACCGTTACAGCGGGCGACCAATGGTCGCCTCTGCGGGAATAGTCGGAACATGAACCTATATCGTAGGGGCGGGCATTGCCCGCCCGTTTTTTACTGTTTTGTTAGGCGATTTCCGGTCGGGCTGACGCAAAAATCGTATCAGTACTGTCTCAATGCGCCACCAAAAAATTCCTCTGAAAATCTGTCGCTAAAAAGTTGCGGAGATTTATAGAATGTGATAAAGTATATACAGTTATAACCTGTTAATAAAAAGGAGTAAGCCTATGAAAAAAAGACTTATCAGTGCGCTGCTTGCTGTGGTGATGCTCGTGTCGCTCGTACCCATGGCCGCGCTTGCGGATACAAACGGCCGCTCGCGGCAGGATGCGGTCGACTGGATGGCGCAGCAGGTCGGCAAAAGCCTTGACTACGATAACTATAACGGAGCGCAGTGCGTGGACCTCATAAAGTACTATTACGACTTCCTCGGCTGTGCGAGCTACGCCAAGGGCGATGCGTATGAATACAAAACGAATGCGCTCCCCGACGGTTGGACGCGCATAGAGGGTGCGCAGCCGCATCCGGGCGATATCCTTGTCTATGATAAGTCCGACAGCAGCCCTTACGGCCACGTTGCGCTGTACGAGGACGACTGTGTCACCTATCATCAGAATTTCAACGGTCACGACTATGTTGAACGTGTCGAATACTACTATTCCTTTGAGGGCGGAAGCACACCTTATTGGGGCGTTATAAGGCCTGATTTTAAAGATGAAACTGATGTAAAGTGGCTGTTTAACAGTACAGATGCACCGGATTACGAGCACGCAAATATTTCGATATCTGTCGATTTCAGCGCGCCCATGTTCGTCACAAAAACCGGCATCGAGATGGCGGATAAGAACGGTAAAATCGTCTATTCCTCGGAGGAGAGCCCGAACAAGAGCTATTCGAGGATCGATTTTGACTACACCGTACCGTATCCCGGCGCGGAATATAGAAGCGTAAGGCTTTATATCGTTGCAGACGGAAAGGAATATGAGACCGGCACGGATTTTGCAATGGTCCATTATCACAGGGACATCACCAAAGTCGTCGAGCCTACCTGCACCGAAAAAGGCTACACGCAGCATGGCTGCACCTGCGGCGAAGGCGCATATAGGGATAACTATACGGCTGCGCTCGGCCACGATTTCAAGGATGGCGTATGCACACGCTGCGGCGCGGATCTTGCCTCACTGTTCGTAGACGTTGCGAAGGGATCGTATTGCTATAATGCTGTGCAATGGGCGGTCACCAACGGCGTTACAGCAGGCACGGACTCGACGCACTTTGCGCCGAATGCAGGCTGCACCCGCGCACAGGTCGTGACCTTCCTCTGGCGTGCCGCCGGTGAGCCTAAGTCGAACGCGAATGTGAGCTTTGTCGACGTAAAAGAGGGCTCGTACTACTACGAGGCCGTAAAATGGGCTGTCGAGAACAAGATAACCGCAGGTACGGATGCAACGCATTTTGCACCCAACGCCACCTGCACTCGAGGCCAGGTAGTGTCGTTCCTTTATCGTGCGGACGGTTCGCCCGATGTGAGCACGGCAAGCAGCTTTGTCGATGTTGCACCGACCTCATACTGCTACAATGCGGTCAACTGGGCGGTCATGAACAAAGTTACCGCAGGAACGGACGCATCGCACTTCTCCCCGAACGCGACCTGTACCCGCGGCCAGGTAGTGACTTTCCTATACCGCGCTTCTGTTTAAATGCACTTTAGCGCCGTAGCGATACACAAAAAAGAGAGTTCGGATTTTAATCCGAACTCTCTTCAGCGTGTCAAAAAAGTCGGTGACTTTTTTGCACGCTTCAAATACGCCACATTTTTTGTGAAGATAAATCTTCACGAAAAATCTCGCTGAGCTCGTCAAAAAGTCTGATAGATCAGACATTTTTGATGGCTATAATCTGATTTCGAGCGGGGCCTTTGCCCCCTCGAGCTCCCCTGCTGCGCGGATATCTTTCCGCAGCAGCATAGTTTTTTGATGGTCTGAAAAGAGTTCGGATTTTAATCCGAACTCTCTTTTTATTTTATATAGTTGTTATGTTTATTTGTATTGCCGCTGCGTCAATGCGCCTGTGAATCCTTCTCTTCAATTAAGGGAAGGAAGTCCTTATACTGCGTATCGTATGCGCAGGAATACTCGGCGCAGTCTGCAAACTTTGCGACCGCGCGTGTCGAGCGGTCGATCGGCTGGAGCGTGCCCGCGCCGGCGACGCAGCCGCCGGGACATGCCATGCCCTCGAGCAGATATCCGTCATACTTGCCGTCGCGCGCCATCATAAGCAGCTTGCGGCACTCGTGCAGGCCGGTGGCCTTTGCGATCTTGACCTCGCGCGTCGGGTCTATGGACTTGATGGCATTGACGACCGCCTGCGCTACGCCGCCGGAAACGGCGAACTTGCGCGCGTCAGCGCCCGCCTGCGAGAGCTTCTGCGCCTCGTCGGCGGGGATGCACTCTTTATCAACGCCCTTGGCCGCGAACATGCCGAGCACCTCCTCAAAGGTGAGGACGAAGTCAACGTCGCTGCGCACGGTGCGGCGGCTTGCCTCGAGCTTCTTGGCGTCGCAGGGGCCTACGAAAACGACCTTGCAGCCGGGGTGAGTTTTCTTTACAAAGCGCGCGGTGAGCACCATGGGCGTCATCGCAACGGAGATATTCTCGGCCATATCGGGGAACATTTTCTTGACCATATCGCTCCACGAGGGGCAGCAGGAGGTGACCATGAAGCGGTGCTTTGCCGGAACCTCCTCAAGGAAGTCGGCGGCCTCCTCGATGACGCAAAGGTCTGCGCCGATCGCAGCCTCATACACGTCCGTAAAGCCGAGGCGCTGGAATGCGGGCTTCATCTTCTCCGGCGTTGCGTCCGGTCCGAACTGACCGACGAAAGCCGGTGCAAGCACGACGTAGACGGGAACGCCGCTCTTTATCGCCATGATGGTCTGGAAGATCTGGCTTTTATCGCTTATCGCGCCGAAGGGGCAGTTTACAAGGCACTGACCGCAGGAGGTACACTTCTTGTAGTCTATCGCCGCACGGCCGAGCTCGTCCTTGCCGATGGCCGCGATGCCGCAGGCCTTTTTACAGGGGCGCTCCTGACGGATGATCGCGGAGAACGAGCACGCATCCATGCATCTGCCGCAGCGAATGCACTTTTCGGTGTCGACGTGCGCGTGGCCGTTGACCTTGCTGATGGCCTTCTTGGGGCAGATCTCGATACAGGGGTGCTCGATGCAGCCCTGGCAGCCGTTCGTGACCTTGATGATGTTATCCGGGCAGCGGTTGCAGGCGAATTTGATGACGTTTATGAGCGGCGGCTCGTAGTATTTCTCGGCGATGACCGTCTCCTCGACACTGTCAGAGATGTTGTTGTGCTCGCCGAGCTTGCGCATCGGCAGACCCATCGCGAGGCGCAGTCTTTCGCCGACGACGGCACGCTCGATCAGAAGATTGTTCCTGAAAGGCCCTATCTCATCTGGATCGCCCGGACATATTTTGTACGGCAGCTCCTCAAGCTTCTGAGCGTAGTCTCCGCCCTCGTATGCCATGCGCGCGATCTCCGTGAAAACCTCGTGCCTTATTCGTGTTTTGCCGGTCTCCATTCCTCTCATAGGGTCAATCCTCCAAATGTGCTCCTAATAAATTTCCTTAGTTATTTTAAGCCAAAGATAATTATACAAATCCACATGGTTTTGTCAAGAAATTTGCATAGCCTTTCACGCGGATTTTACACTGTGCGGCTACAGCATAATTAAAGCCGGTATTAAAAATTTTAATACCGGCTGATTTGTTATTTGCTGTTGTACTCTTTTATGATCTCTTCGACTTCGTCGGGCGCGGGCTCTGACTTTGCGTTTCTGGCCGGAGCCTCGATCGTGGGTTCGGGCGAAACCACGTCGGGAGATGCCTCTATGACCGTATCCTCCTCGGGCTCGGGTTCGGGCTCTCTGGGCCTGACCGGCTTGGCTCTGGTCGGGATATCGGCCTTTGCGCAGCGGTTTTTCACGATCAGCCAGCTGTACATCAGCAGCATGCCCGCCGTTGCGAGTATGATGAGCTCAAGGCCCATATAGCGGCTGTCGGCCAGTGTGGTTATGCACATGAATGCGCCCAAAAGGCTCAGATAACAGGCCTTTTGCGGATTCGGGCGGCCAAAGGCGTAGCCCGCGACATAAAACAGCGCCAGGATGACGCAGCAGATAGCTATGATCTCGATCGCAAACATCCACACGTTGGGGTTGTTGGCATTGGATCTGTAGCTTGCGATGAGCCACAAGCAATACATAACTATGGGGATCGCCATGAAAACGCTCACGAGGCTGGGGGAGTAGTGGCTGCGCGAAGCGCTGCAAATGAGCGGAAAGCTTAGACCGCTGAGAATTGCCAGCACCGCGATGATGACATACATCGTGCGCAGACTGTCAAGCGCGGAATTGACGATCGTCAGCACGCCGCCGATAACGGCCAGAGCCGCGATCACCCACGCGAATATTATATACACCAGCGAAAGGCCGCGCAGCGCCTCGCTCATGCCGGTCGGGAACACAGTTTCCGCATCCGTCAGTTTCTTTGTCCGCAGCCAGAGCACGACAGCCGCCGCGATGATGATCGCCGGCAGCAGGAAGTTGAGGATGCTGGGGTTTATGAGTCCTGTTTCGGAGTCGCGTGCTACCTGCATCTGCAGCCAGCGGAAGAACGCGCCGAATGCGCCGAGCGCACAGACGTAGCACAGCATGATCAGTGCATCGTTGGCCTTGTTGTTGTTTTTAAGCATAGTATCAATCCTGTACGAATAAATTTGTATCAAAACTGATTTTATACTTTTTTACACTGACAGTCAAGATGAAAGGGTGATGCCGGGTGAAAAGAATACTGTGTGCCGCGCTTTTCATGACGCTTATCGTCGTGAGTCTGCCGCGGCTTTTTCCAATACAGACTGCCGAGCCGCAGCCGGATACAGAGCCGGACAAGACTGCCGAAAAGCTCGCTTCGGATTCCGCGCGCAGCGTACGTCTGCTAAATGGCGATGCGGTCGAAGAGATAAGCGTTTTCGACTATCTCACAGGCGTTGTGGCCGCCGAGATGCCAGTCTCGTTCGAACTCGAGGCTCTCAAGGCGCAGTCTGTAGCTGCGCGCAGCTATCTCCAGCGTGCCATCTCCTCGCCCAAGCACGAGGGTGCGGATATCTGCGCCGATTCAGCCTGCTGCCAGGCGTATCTGAGCCCCGAGCGGCTTCGCGAGAGCTGGGGGGACAAGTATGAAAAATACATAGAAAAAATAAGCAGCGCCGTCAAGGCGACCGACGGCGAGTATCTCAGCTATGACGGACAGCCCGCGCTCGCGGCGTTCCACTCCTCCTCCGACGGCTCGACCGAGGATGCAAGCGCAGTGTGGTCCGATGTGCCGTACCTCAAGAGCGTTTCCTCGCCCGAGACGGGCGATACCGTGCCGAACTTCACGAGCACCGTTGAAAACTCCGAGCTCGATTTTCGCGACACGATACTATACCTCAAACCCGAAGCGGATATGACCGGCGACGCATCGGCCTGGGTCGGCGAGACAGAGCACAGCTCTTCCGGCCGCGTTGCGAGTATCACGATCGGCGGTGTCGAATTCACCGGCAGCGAGCTGCGGTCGCTTTTTAAGCTGCGTTCGACCGATTTTGAGCTCAGCCACACAGACGGCAAGTTCGTTTTCACCGTTCACGGCTACGGCCACGGCGTCGGTATGAGTCAGTACGGCGCAAACACTATGGCCAAAAGCGGCTCGTCCTACCGTGATATCCTTGAACATTACTACCCCTCAACGTTTTTAGTGACGCATTGACGCAGCTGCCGATACGCGTATTGCCGGTGCCCGGTGCCGAAACCGCGGCGCGGCGCAATTTTGCACCGATATAGAACAACGCTGCGGTGTGCGAAACACTATGGTTTCTGCCAATGTATCGATACCGGGCTGCCGTGATCACCGTATTGCTACAGCCTCAATTCGCCTCTAAAAATCTGCGGTATTCCGTCGGAAGTTTGCCGGAGAATTTTTTGAACTCGGCGGAAAACTTGCTCTGATTCTCGTAGCCTACGCGCTCGGCGACCTCGGCGATGCTGAGGTCGGTACCGCGCAGAAGCTCGGAGGCGAGCTCCATGCGGTGCTCCTTGATGTGCGCGGCCAGCGACTTGCCATAGACGGCCTTGAACATCTCCTTGAGCGACGAGGGGTTAATAAGAAACCGTTTCGACAGCTCCTCTATCGTGTATCGCCGGTCGAGATTTTCCGTCAGAAGATCATGTACACGGCGTATCGTCTCGACCTGCTCGGTGGAGTAGCGCGCCTCTCCGCCTGTGTGCGCGTCGAGCTCCGGAAGCTCGGGCACGCTTTGTATATCGCCGCCGCGCTCCTCGGGGCAGGATATCTCCATCGTTTTTTCAATCATGATATGCAGCAGGCGCACCTGCTCGGTGGACGCGGCCTTGTAGTATACCTCCTTGCCCTCGCGGCGGCTGACTATCAGTCCGCCGTCCTTGAGCTGGCGCAGGTGGTGCGACACCGCGGGACTCGTCATATCCGTCAAAAACGATATGTTCACAACACACTCCTCGCAGTGGCACAACAGCCAGAATATCCGCGTGCGGCTCGAATCGGCCAAAAGCTTGAATATGTCGGATACCGTTCGGAAACTCTCCGTTTTTGCGACGTTATCGCGCAGATGCTCGTTTATCTCCTCCCCGTGATCGTGGGGCATTATCTCGTTTTCCATGCCGTTACTCCATTCGGAAATGATTTGAGCCCATTCGGAAGTAAGTCGCCGTATGGCATTGACTTTTTGGCTCAGGCTTATTATACTGCAAGCATAACGATTAAACAATCATTTAATTGTTTAACGGTGATGTCCCCGACCAGCATCGACTGCGGTCTTTGGCGGCTCTTTTGAGCCGGAAATGCGTTATTCTTTTTTGAAATACACAAAATATTCCCGCAAAAGAAAGCCTTTTTCCGACTCAAAATATCTCGCCAAATACTTTTGTCGATATTGTCCGGCGACATCATAGGTTTCTAATTTATATTGTAAAATCAAAAGATAGAGGAGAAATATCATGAAAAAGACTTACAAGATCGAAGTAGACTGCGCCAACTGTGCAAACCTCATGGAAGAAGCAGCCGGCAAGACCGAAGGCGTCGAGAAGGCAGCTGTCAATTTCATGACCCAGAAGATGACCATCGAGTTTGCCGAGGGCGCGGATGTTGATTCCGTTATGCAGGCAGTGGTCAAAAACTGCAAAAAGGTCGAGGACGACTGCGAGATCTATCTCTAAGCTGAAAGCTGGCCAAAAACGCCCTTCGTTCAGAAGGGCGTATTTTATACAGATATGAGGACCGATTTATATGAATAAAAAGCAGAAAAAAGTGCTTGTGCGCATAATAATCGCCGCTGTACTGCTGGCGCTGCTGAATATTGTGAGTATCCCGGAGATACCGGCGATGATCCTGTACTTCGCGGCGTATATCGTTATCGGCTATGACATTCTGCGCAAGGCAGGAAAAGGCATTTTGAACGGCCGCGTTTTCGACGAAAACTTCCTCATGGCCGTCGCGACCGTCGGCGCTATCGCGCTTGCGTTCATAAGCGGCAGCCACGACTTCAACGAGGCGGTGCTCGTCATGCTGTTTTACCAGATCGGCGAGCTGTTCCAAAGCTACGCCGTCGGCAAGAGCCGCCGCAGCATATCCTCGCTGATGGACATCCGCCCCGACTACGCCAATATTGAGGTCGACGGAAAGCTCGAGCAGGTCGACCCCGATGAGGTCGAGACCGGCACAGTTATCGTCGTCCAGCCGGGCGAAAAGGTCCCTATTGACGGCGTTGTTGTCGACGGCAGGACCACGATAAACACCAGCGCACTTACGGGCGAGAGCCTGCCGCGCGACGTTGCTCCCGGCGAGGAGATCATAAGCGGCTGCATAAACCTCAGCGGCGTTATCAAGGTGCGCACGACAAAGCCCTTTGGCGAATCGACCGTGTCGAAGATCCTCGAGCTCGTCGAGAACTCCGGCTCGCGCAAGTCGCACTCGGAGCAGTTCATCTCGCGCTTCGCGAGGGTCTACACCCCCATCGTGTGTTACGCGGCGCTGGCGCTGGCATTCCTGCCGCCGCTGGTGCGTATCCTGTTCATGAGTGCGGGCGGCGACTGGTCTGTATGGATCTACCGCGCGCTTGCGTTCCTGATAGTCAGCTGCCCCTGTGCGCTGGTCATCAGCATTCCGCTGAGCTTCTTCGCAGGACTCGGCGGAGCCAGCAGCGAGGGCGTGCTCATAAAGGGCTCGAACTACCTTGAAGCTCTCGCACAGACGAAGACCGTCGTTTTCGACAAGACCGGCACGCTCACTCAGGGCGTGTTCGAGGTCAGCGGCATTCACCACTGCCCGATCGAGGACGAAAAGCTCATCGAGTACGCAGCCCTTGCCGAGTGTGCGTCCTCGCACCCGATCAGCAAGAGCCTCCAGAGCGCCTACGGCAAGGAGCTTGACCGCAGCCGCGTAAGCGATATCGAGGAGATCAGCGGCAACGGCATTATCGCCACTGTCGACGGGCACACCGTTGCCGCCGGCAATGACCGCCTGATGCGCAAGCTCGGTATCGAGCACACGGACTGCCACAGCGTTGGCACCATCGTCCACGTCGCGATCGACGGTGTGTACTCCGGTCACATCGTTATTTCCGATATTGTTAAGCCCAATTCCGCCAAGGCTATCGCAGAACTCAAAAAAGCCGGCGTTAACAAGACCGTCATGCTCACGGGCGACGCGAAGGCGGTCGCCGATAAGGTCGCGGCAGACCTCGGCGTTGACGAGGTGCACAGTCAGCTCCTGCCCGGCGATAAGGTCAGCGAGGTAGAGCGTCTGCTCGGCGAGAACAGCGGCAAGGCAAAGCTCGCTTTCGTCGGCGACGGCATAAACGACGCACCTGTCCTTTCGCGTGCCGATATAGGCATCGCCATGGGCGCTATGGGCTCGGACGCCGCCATTGAGGCCGCCGACGTTGTCCTCATGGACGACGATCCGCTGAAGATATCCAAGGCTATTAAGATCTCGCGCAAATGCATCCGCATCGTTTACGAAAACATCATTTTTGCCCTCGGCGTTAAATTTGCCTGCCTGCTGCTGGTCGCCCTCGGCGTTGCCGATATGGGAGCTGCGATATTTGCCGACGTCGGCGTTATGGTCATAGCTGTCCTCAACGCCATGCGCGCCCTTTCGGCGGCACATTGATGCCGCGGCGGAGCAAAAATTAAATACAAACGAAAAAAGAGAGTGCAGAATTAAAGTCTGCACTCTCTTTTTCTTATACGGGGTCGTCCTAATTTTCGATACCGGGCGGCCGTAATATATACATCCGAGGCGGCCTAATTCGTCTTTAAAACGACGTTATCGCTGCCGCAGAGCTCCTGAAGCTCCGCAACGAGTGAGGGGTGAATGAGGCACCTTGCGCCGACGCGGCGCTTTTCGCGCTCAAAATAAATTATGAGCTGCTGCTGGCCGGGAAACATGGTGAGGATGAGCTCTATGCGCTTAAAAAGCGGATCATCCCCGCTCCGGAGCTTTACCCAGAGCTTGGATTCGGCGTTTATCTGCGGCGCTTCCGGCTTTAACTTGCCGAGGTCGGAGATCGGGCGGATGCTGTCGACCATAAGCTGCGGCTCTTTTTCGTCGCGCATGGAGATTCGCCCGCGGACTATGATGGGCGCGTTGTCTTTAATGTAGACGCTGCCGGTGTCCAGCGCGCGCTGAAAGGCGATGAGCTCCATAGCTCCGGTGTCGTCCTCAAGGTTAATATAGCTCATGAGTGTGTTTGATTTTGTTGTACGCGTGCGGCTTGACTGCACAACGCCGGCAACGGTCACGACCGCTCCGTCGGGGTAGGTCTTTTTTTCGCTCTCGGAGGCGGCGTCGGTGATTATAGCGCCAATTGGTACGATCCCCGCACGGCGCACGGCTGCGCGGTACTCATCCATTGGGTGACCGCTCAGATACAGACCGGCAGTCTCCTTTTCCATGGCCAAGAGCTCGGATCTCGTGTACTCCTCGACCTCGGGGATCTTGATGCTGATAGCGCCTGCTTCCTCGAAATCGGGCTCGCCGAAGAGGTTTAGCTGCCCGTCCACATTGTTGCGGCTCTCCTGCTGGATGCCGTCTATCATAACGCCCGCAACGCGCAGCAGCGCCTTGCGCTTAAAGCCCATGCTGTCGAAGGCTCCGGCGCGGATCAGATTTTCGACGGCGCGGCGGTTGAGCTCCTTGCCCGCCATGCGGCGGCAGAAGTCTTCAAGACTGCGGAACGGGCCGTCCTCCTCGCGGCGGGCGATGAGCTCGCTTATGAAGCCGCGGCCGATGCTTTTTATTGCGACGAGGCCGAAGCGGATATCGTTTCCGCTGACGGAGAAGTCGGCGTAGGACTCGTTTACATCCGGCGGCAGGAGCTTTATGCCCATCTCGCGGCACTCGGCGATGTATTCGGCGACCTTCGGGCTGTTATCGAGCACCGAGGACAGGAGCGCCGCCATGTACTGGCGCGGATAGTGCCGTTTCATATAAGCCGTGCGATAGGATACGATGGCGTAGCTCACTGCGTGCGCCTTGTTGAAGGCGTAGGACGCAAAGTCGAGTATCTCGTCATAAATGCTGTTTGCCGTCGCTTCGGGTATGCCGCGCTTGACGGCACCGTCAATGCCGCGGGATTCGTCGCCGTGGACGAAGGCCACGCGCTCTGCGTCGATGACCTTGTGCTTTTTCTTGCTCATCGCACGGCGGATCATGTCCGCCTGGCCGAGCGAGAAGCCCGCGAGGCGGCGAAAAATTTCGATTACCTGCTCCTGATAGACGATACAGCCGTAGGTGACCTCAAGTATCGGTCGGAGCATTTCATGCTTGTAGCTTATCTTTTCCGGGTGTGCCGAGCACTCGATAAAGCGCGGAATGCTGTCCATCGGGCCGGGGCGGTAGAGGGCTATGACTGCGGTGATATCTTCAATGCTCTTGGGCTTAAGGCCGGTGCATACGCCGGTCATACCCGTGCTTTCAAGCTGGAATACGCCGCTCGTGTGTCCCTCGGAGAGCATTTTGAACACCTCCGCGTCGCCGTCCGGGATGGTCTCGACGGTGAACTCGGGCTCTGTGAGCCGCACCATCTTCGCCGCATCCTCCAGAACCGTGAGGTTTCGCAGGCCGAGGAAGTCCATTTTGAGAAGCCCCAGCTCCTCGAGCGTCGTCATCTGATATTGCGTGACGACGGATTCGTCGTTTTTCGACAGGGGAACGTATTCATAAACGGGCTTATCCGTTATGACGACGCCGGCTGCGTGCATGCTCGCGTGGCGCGGCATGCCCTCGAGAGCCTGCGCAACGTCGATGAGCCTGCGGAGCATCTCGTCGCTCTCGTACATGTCGCGCAGAGGCTTAGAGACGCGCATAGCCTCCTTTATCGTCATGTTTGGACCCATGGGTATGGCCTTTGCGACGGCGTCGGCCTCGCCGTAGCTGATATCGAGAACTCGCGCAACGTCGCGCACAGCCGCTCGTGCGGCCATGGTTCCGAAAGTGACTATCTGCGCAACGTGGTCGTGGCCGTATTTGCGGTTGACGTAGTCGATGACCTCGCCGCGGCGGTTGACGCAGAAGTCGATATCGATATCCGGCATGCTGACGCGCTCGGGATTGAGAAATCGCTCAAAATAAAGGCTGTATTTTATGGGGTCGACGTCGGTGATGTTCAGCGTATAAGAAACGACGCTTCCCGCCGCCGAGCCGCGTCCCGGGCCGACGGGGATCTTCTGCCCCTTGGCGTAGGCGATGAAGTCCGAGACGATGAGGAAGTAGTCGACAAAGCCCATCTTTTTTATCATCTGAAGCTCATAGTCGAGCTGCTTTCTGACAGTGCCGTCATCGTTCGGATAGCGGCGCTTTAGTCCCTCATTGCAGAGCTTTTGCAGGTATTCAAAGCTGTCGCTCTCGCCCTCGGGGAGCTTAAAGCGCGGCAGCTTGTATTTGCCGAACTCAAAATCGTAGCTGCACATTTCGGCTATCTTCACCGTGTTGTCGGCAGCTTCGGGATATTCGGGGAACAGTGCGCGCATCTCGGCCTCGTCCTTGAGGTAGAACTCGTTTGTCTCGAATTTCATGCGCGCAGGGTCGGAGATGGTCTTCTGCATCTGCACGCACATCAGTACGTCCTGATAGTAAGCATCCGATTTTTCGACATAATGCGCGTCGTTGGTGACTACCAGAGGTATACCCGTCTCGCGGTGGATCTTTAAAAGCCCTTCCGCAGCGCGCTTTTCTACGTCAAGGCCGTGATCCTGAATTTCAAGATAAAATCCGTCCTCGCCGAAAAGCTCGCGCAGCTCAAGCGCTTTTTTCTTTGCGCCTTCGTAGTTTCCGGCGTTTATCATGCGAGGTATAGCGCCCGCAACGCAGCCGGAAAGGCAGATAAGGCCCCTTGAATGTTCGTGCAGCAGCGCCCAGTCTATGCGCGGCTTGCCGTAAAAGCCTTCGGTGAAGGCCATGGATACGAGATAGCAGAGGTTTTTGTAGCCTTCCTCGTTTTTGCACAGCAGGATAAGGTGCGTATATTCCGAGTCGATGCCGTGCTCGCGGTCAAAGCGCGTTCTCGGCGCGACATAGACCTCGCAGCCGATGATGGGCTTTATCCCCGCCGCGCAGCAGGCCTTGTAAAAAGCGACGGCACCGTACATGACGCCGTGGTCGGTGACGGCAAGCGCGGTCTGACCGAGCTGCTTTGCGCGTTCGACCAAAGGCTCGATGCGGCAGTCGCCGTCGAGCAGCGAATATTCGGTATGGACATGCAGATGAACAAAGCTCATATTGTATCCTCGTAAGCTATTTTACAATAAACGGCTCGTGACTTTCGCTATAAATTATGCTTGTATCATTCGGGTCGCAGATGCAGGTGTAGAAAAATTCGTTCTCCGTTCTATCAGTATATATTGCACCACAATGCATACATTCATCATCAAACCAATTGCCCATTTCCCCACAGTTTCCGCAGATGCTATAAAATGCATGACCGCTATTGATCCAATTACCGTCGGGGTCAAGCCATCTGCCATAATGATAGCAAACATTTACCGTTGTTTTGATGTGTTCCACGGATTCTGAATTCTGTTGCGAATCTGCGGGGTTTGCCGATTTTTGTTCCTCAGCGGGAGTAGGGAATTGTGAAGGTGTGGGTGTAGGTGTAGGAGTAGCCGCTGTTACCTCTGGCGTTTCGAGAACGGGGGTAGACTGTGGTTCAGCGGGCTGTAGAGAGCAAGCGCTCAAGTATAATACAGTAATGAGCAGTAACGGTGCAAATAGCTTTTTCATTTCTTATTCCCCCTCTGGCGTATATGTCAGCAGCTTCTTGAGCCTGTGGCTCAGGCAGCTTTTAGATACCGGCGGATATGAAAGCGTGGCGAGGTCCGAGAGACTCGCTTCGGGGTTTGCGTAGCGCAGGAGAGCGGCCTGCTGGAGCTTATCCGGCAGAGAATCGAGCCCGTAGAGCTTATCTATGCGCTTTATGGCCTCCATCTGCTTTGCCGCGGCCTCGACGACCTTGTCGGCATTGGCGGAATCGCAGTTTACCTTGCGGTTAATGCTGTTTTTCATGTCCTTTTCGACCTTGGCAGACATTACGTCCATGGCCGAGACGGAAGCGCCGATGGTAGTGAGCAGATCCTCGATATGCTCGCTTTTTTTGAAATACAGAAGATAATCGCCCTTGCGCTGCGCCTCCTTGGGTGAGAAGCCCATCTCGAGCAGAACCGAGTATGTCTCGCGGCTGACGCTGTAGTGCGTTGTTGCAAGCTCAAGGTGATAGCGCTTTGAAGGATTAGTGACAGAGCCGCCCGCGAGAAACGCGCCGCGGATAAACGAGGCCTTGCAACAGGGTTCTTCAATGACTCCGAAATTAATGTGCAGCGATGGGCTGTTCATATCATTTCCGACAACGTCGAACACCGCGCGCAGCTTTGCGGGATCGGCCACACGAAACGAGTGCTTCACACCCCGGGCCTTTTCCGGTTCGTCAAAATCAATGCCGAAGGCGCGGCGCATGAGATGCGGCAGCCGGGCGGCGAACTCGTCGCTTGCTGTCGTTATGCGTATCTCTTTTGCCGAAAAGCTGTGTGCGTACAGTAAAACGCCATAGGCCTCGGCGACGGCGCAGCACTTGCGCTCGACCCGAGGCTGACACAGCTCAGTTTTTACTTTTTGTGCGAAGGTTTTTTCCATTTACTTATTGAGGTCACGGTTTATGCCCACCGTCGGCACGCCGAGACATTTCAGGTGCCCTGCCAGAGCCGAGGCAACGGCCACACTGCGATGCCGGCCGCCGGTACAGCCGATTGCGATGGTAAGACTGTACTTGCCCTCTTCGATGTACAGCGGCAGCAGGTACTCTATCATGTCGGTGAGCTTGTCCATGAACACGTTCGACTGCTCAAAGCTGAAAACATAGTCTCTGACCGGTGCGTCGAGGCCGCTTAAAAGCTTGAGGTCCTCAACATAAAAGGGGTTGGGCAGAAATCTCACGTCGAACACAAGGTCGGCGTCGAGCGGCATGCCGTATTTAAAGCCGAAGGATACGACGTTTACCATGATCGCGCGATCGGTCGCAGAGTCCGAAAAATAAGTATACAATTCGTTGTGCAGCTGCCCGAGAGTAAGATGTGAGGTGTCGATGATATAATCGGCGATATCGCGTATCGGGCGAAGCTGCTCTGTCTCCTTGAGTATCGCGTCCTCTATAGAGCCGCCGCTTTTTGCCGCCAGCGGATGCGGACGGCGCGACTCCTTATAGCGCTTTACGATGACCGAAGGCTTTGCCTCCATGAACAGGATCTTGTATCCGAAGTCCATCTCCCTCAGCGTTTCAAGAGCGCTGAAAATGTCCTTTATCCCGTTTTTTTCGCGGATATCCGTCACGAGCGCGACCTTTTCGTAGCGCCCCTTCGTCGCCGCGCAAAGCTCGGCAAACTTCGGAATGAGTGCGACGGGCATGTTATCCACGCAGTAGTAGTCGAGATCCTCGATGATGTCCGCGGCCTGACTCTTGCCGCCGCCGGACAGGCCGGTTATTATAAGAAATTCCATGATCTTTCTCCGTCAGCTCGGATCGACATCCGCCTGCTCCGCGGATGCCTCCGCCGCTTTTTGCTTTGCCTGCTCGAGCATGTTGTCGATGATCGACTGCTTTTTCTCGCGCCAGTCGTCTACGAGCAGCATACCCTTGGGGTAGATGCGTATCTCCGGCTCAAGGGTTATCTGTGTCTGAGCGTAGACCTCACGGCGGACGTGGTCCAAAAGTGCGACTACGTCGTCATATGTTGCACTTCCGGTGTTCACCGCAAAGCCCGCGTGCTTCGTGCTTATCTGCGCGCCGCCCACGGTGTAGCCCTTGAGACCGCACTGATCGATAAGCGCCGCGGCATAGCCTCCCACGGGGCGCTTGAACGCGCTTCCGGCAGAGGGCATATCCAGCGGTTGGCTCGTTGTGCGTTTTTCGTTCATTTCCTTCATCCTGGCGCCGATTGCCTCCGGCTCGTCGGGAGTCAATTTGAACACCGCGCCCATGATAGCGCAGTTTATCTTCTCAAAGCCGCTGCGGCGATACTCAAAGCCGCAGTCCTCTGCCTTGACTTCGGTCAGTGCCTGCGTAGGAATGTAATACACGACGACGGACTCGATAACGTCCTTCATCTCGCCGCCGTAAGCGCCCGCGTTCATCAGAACGCCGCCGCCCACGGAGCCCGGGATGCCGCTTGCAAACTCCAGACCCGAAAGCCCGTTATCGCGCGCAAACTGCGCAAGCTTTGCAAGCGATACGCCGGCTTCTGCGTAGATGGTGTTCTCCGTTTCGCCGAGGCGAAGCTTGCGCAGGTTTTCGGTGCTGATGACGCAGATATCAAGCCCCTCTTCGGGGATGATGACATTGGTGCACTTGCCGAGCGTAAGCGGCGAAACGCCGTTCATATGCAGATAGAACATGACCTTCGACATCTCGAAAAGGTCGCGCGGCACGGCAAATGCCCGCACCGTTCCGCCGACCTTGAACGAGCAGTGCTCGCGCATGGACTCGTTCTCTCTCAGATCGAGCTTCGGCATGTTCTCCTTTATCTGTTCTAAAGCTTTTTCAAGACCTTCCATAGTTTCTCCTATCAAAACATTCCGCTGTCAACGGCGTGATCTACGTTCGACGCGAGGGTTTCTGCGGCGTTATAGCCCATTTTCTTCTGGCGATTGTTCATAGAGGCAAGCTCGAGGATCACGGCGAGGTTTCGGCCCGGGCGCACCGGGATAGTCACGCTCGGCACCGTAACGCCGAGGATATCCTGCGTCTCGCTTATGAGGCCGAGACGGTCATAGGCCTTCTGATCGTCCCAGGCTTCGAGGTTCACGACAAGGTCGATGTTGCCCTCGGGCTTCACCGCACCTACGCCGTACAGATGGCGTACATCGACAACACCGATGCCGCGCAGCTCCATGTAATAGCGGATGAGCTCCGGTGCGGTTCCGACGAGCATGTAGCGCCCGATGCGGCGAATATCCACCGCGTCGTCGGCTATGAGCTTGTGTCCGCGCTTTATGAGCTCGAGCGCGGTCTCGCTCTTGCCGATACCGGAGTCGCCCGTGAGCAGCACACCCTCACCATGGACCTCGACGAGCACGCCGTGCATCGTTGTGCGCGGAGCAAGGTGCGTGTGCAGCGAGCTTATTACGTCGGCCATGAAGTCGGAGGTGTCCTCGGGGGTGACGAACACGTTGCGGTCGTATTTCTCGGCCATCTCAAGGCACTCGGGAAATGCGGACGCGCCGTGGCATATTACCAGCGCCGATATATCGTAGCGCATGAGCTCCTCAAAGCAGCTGCGGCGCTCGGCCTCTGTTTTGAGCTCGAGATATGTGCTCTCGACCCGGCCCAATATCTGAAGCCTTTTGGGGTCAAAATAGTTATAAAATCCGGCAAGCTGAAGCGCCGGACGGTTCACATCAGCGACCGTCAAAAGGCGCGTTTCGTAATCGGCCGAGGTGTGCAGCGGCTCAAGGCCGTTTTCCTCGGCAACGGTGCGCAGCAGGACAGAATATTTACTCGCCATCGTAATTCTCCATCATTTATAATATTACTATTTAATATTAACCTGTAATGCATTAATTTGCAATGATTTTTAATAATCCGAAAATTTTTCTTGCAATTATAGCCTGCTTCTGTTATTATTAATAAGCTGTCTGCAAATGCGCACAGCTAAACACAAGCAAGGAGGTGCTTCAACTTATGGCAAAATGTCAGTTTTGCGACAAGGGCGTTGCCTTTGGCATTCAGGTGTCTCACTCCCACAGGCGTTCCAACCGTACTTGGAAGCCCAATGTGAAGCGCGTCAAGGCGATCGTGGACGGAAGTCCCAAGCACGTTTACGCATGCACTCGCTGCCTGCGCAGCGGCAAGGTCACCCGCGCTGTGTAATAACCTGATATTACCCGAAACAAGCTCGCCATACGGCGAGCTTTTTTCGTTCTTTTAATAGCGCTTTGGCGCACCTACGAATACGGTGATTGCCGGCACCCGGTATCTAACCCGCCGACAAAACCTGGAGACTGCCGCATCCCATAAGTGCGCAGCAAATTGCGGTCGCCCGGTGTCGAGACTGCCGGCGAAACCGTGAAATTGCCGCTTCCCGTGAGTGCGATGCGGGTTTTGCGCCGCACTACAGTACTGCACCGCACCCTTGCAGGGAACTGGCAATGCCCGCCCGCTTTTTCGGTTTTGCCGCCCGCTTCCGGTCGGGATGCCGCAATAAACGTATCGGTCCAGTATAAAAGCGCCTCCGAAAAAAACGCCATTAAAATTTCTTCTTTCGGTGCTCCTGTATGCGGTCAAACGCGGATTTGTACTCCTTTTGGCTCAGACGGGGGAAGGCATTTAGCAGATGGCGGTGGACAAAGTTGCGCTCTTCGAGCAAACTCTTGAGCTTTGCACGCAGCTCGGAGACATCCTGCTGAGCGTCCTCGCGGCGCTCCTTGAGCTTTTCGCGCAGCTCCGCTGCGTCCTGCTGCGCCTCCGCGCGTCCCTCCTGCACCTTGAGAGTGCCGTCGGTCAGACCGTCACCGATACCGCAGGACAGTTTTTCGATCGCTTTCGCGACTTCATCGATCGCACGCATGTGCGCATCGAGCTTGAGTGCGTTGAAGCCCGTAATGCCGAGGTCCGCAAGGAATATTGCCGAGAGTATGCCCAGCAGTATGTTGCCGTGCGTGTGCGGTATCGCTTCGATAAGATACACGAGCTTCATCGCCATCGGGTGGAAGATATACATTATGCAGATGCAGCCCACGCCCCACAGCAGCGAGAATTTAAGGCATACATAGCCGCCGATGTTGAATGCATTGTCGCTGTAGTCCCACAATCGTGTATGCATGAATTTCTCCGATGCCCAACCGACGATCAGCTCGAACACCGAGCATATGACAACGCTGCCTATGTACACAAGAAATACGTTGCCTTTTATCGGCGTGAGCGCCAGTATGACCGCGACAAGCCCGTAGCCGTAGATCGGACAGATCGGGCCGATCAGAAAGCCGCGGTTAATGAATATGCCTTTGTTTGCGGCGTGGAATATTACCTCCACACACCATCCGGCAAAGCCGTAAATAAAAAATAACCAAAGTAATTCCGTGAAGCTCATTTTCAGCGGCGAATCATCGCCCCTCCTATACATGTTTTGTGTCCGGTACGGTTGATAGACAGTAGGTTACCGGTCTTGCCTGCACTTTCGAACCGGGCGCCCGCAATCACTGCATCCGTAGAAGTCTCAATTCGCTTCCAAAAAGAAGTCTTTTTCGATTATGGCCTGGAGGGCCTGCTGGACCGCGGTCTCAAAGCCAAGCTCCTTGAGCTTGCACACGCCCTCAATGGTTGTGCCGCCGGGGGAGCAGACGCGGTTCATGAGCGCGATGGGGTGTTCGTCACTGTCCATGGCGAGGGCCCCGCTGCCCATTACGGTCGCGGTCGCGATCTCCTCGGCCATGGGGCGGGCAAAGCCTGCGCGCACTCCGGCCTCGGCCAGAGCGTTTATGTACAAAAGTACGAATGCACCTGACGCGCCGCCCAGCGCGCCGAACGCCGGGAACATGCTCTCCTCAATGTGATATATCTTGCCGACGGACGAGAATATGCCGTCGGCGATCCTTATATCGTCCTTTGTTGCACCCTTACCGCCGCAGATGGCGGTGACGGATGCCTTGACCTTGGCGTTTATGTTTGGCATGACCCGCACGACGGGCACGCCCTTAGCAAGGCGCTCCTCATACCATTCGGTGTTCTTGCCGGCGGCGATGGTGATGACGGTTTTGTCCTTGGTGATGATCTTCGATATTTCCGGCAGCACCTCCGGGAGCACCTGCGGCTTGACCGCAAGGATGATGACATCGGCCTTTTCCGCGACCTCGGCCGCGGTCGCGCAGGGGATTAGACCGTGTTTTTCCTTGAGCGCAAGGGTCTTGCCCTGGCTGCGGTTGTAGCCGTAAAGATAGTCGTTTTTAAATTTGCCGCAGGAGGCCATGCCTGCGATGATGGCTCCGGCCATGTTGCCGAGCCCGATGAAGCCGTATTTCATTGCGCACACTCCTTGAATTATTTATTTGGCTGTTATTTTACCATCACTCAGACATTTTCGCAATCACAGCCGCTGTACACTATACAATATTAATGTTATTTTTCTATTGCAAAATATTATGTAACCTGATATAATAGTTGACACCAAATTGTAACCGTACATCCTCGGAGGTTTGCCATATGAAAAAATTCCGCAGAGCGTTGGCTCTGGTACTTGTCGTAAGCAGTCTGCTTGCCGTAACATCCTTCGGCGCGCTGGCCGATTCGATACCCGGCGAGCGCTTGGCTGTTTTTGACGATGTCGGCCAGATGAACAGCAACACGTTTACCGACGTAAGCTCGAGCACGTGGTGCTATTCGGGCATAAAAACAGCCTACAACAAGGGCATCATGCTCGGTTTTACGGACAAGACCTTCCGTCCGAACAGCAGTGTGAGCTGGGCGGAGGCGATAGCGATCGCCGCGCGCATACATGCGGCGTACAATGACAACCTCATTGAAGAGCCCCGCCCGAACGATGCGTGGTACAGCGTTTATTACAGATACTGTGCAGAGCACGATATGCTGCCATCGTCAACTCCTGCGGCGAACAGGCTCAGCCAGACCATCAACAGATACAACCTTGCGTACATATTTGCGCGTACTATAAGCGCACAGGATATGCCGAAGATCAGTGATTACACTATCGGCGACCTCAGCAGTATTCCGGCGTACTACAAGGCTTCGGTCGAATTGCTGTATTCGTCCGGTATAATGGTAGGCGTGGATGCGGCCAAGCGTTTCTACGGCACGGGCACTACGACCCGCGGTCAGATCTCGGCGGTCATCTCCCGCATAGTTGAGCCGGCTCTGCGTCTGGGTCACGACTCAAGAGTGAACGCCGACATGGCGGCCTACGAGGCAAACCTCGAAAACGACAGCATCGCAGTTCAGATCGGTAAGGTAAACTACTGCCTTTATAAAAGCTACAAGACAGTAGACACCGTGGCTTACGGTTTGTATAAAGTCACAGAGGACGGTACAAGCACCCTTCTTTATGAAGCGGCCGTCGGACAGTACCTTGAAAACATAAGCGTGTATCAGGGCAAGGTCTATTTCTGCCGCAGCAATACCGGCAGCGCAAACGGCTCACTGATGTGCTACGATCCCGCGACCGGCATGATCGTCACGATCTACGACGGATACATTGTAGAATCGTACTGCTTCTACAATGGCAGCATTTACGCGCTGGCATTCACCCAATATGCCGATAAGCCCGACGGCTACAGCTATGCCTTCGGTCAGATAGTAAACGGTGCGTTTAATGCGATTAGCTCAGGCCTCAGCTACTCACAGGTGCCTAATTTTGTGCCTTACGGCTGGAACGGCAAGATCTATTTCAAGATGGCAGAGCCCTGTGTCGTAAAGGACACCCGCGGCGACGATACGATCGTTGATATGGACAAGCTCTATGCTTATGATATCGCTCGCGGCGATATCGAAAAAGTCTGCGACTATAAGATAAACACCAGTTTCTATGAAGGTCACGTCATGTACTTCCTTGCATACGATACCGATGGAAACTATGATCTGAACATGTATGCGATCTCATTGCAGGCTCCCGGTGCGGTTACCACTTTCGGCGAATTCCCCAAGACAACGAACGTGCGCAACCGCTCGATATACAAGTATGACGACAGGTTCTACTGCCTGTCATCGTTCAACCGCAATGTCTACAGCATGGACAACACAGGAAACACCAAACTTGCACTTATATGCGGCGGCGTTTACGACAGCATGAACTTCACTGCCGACAAGCTTGTGCTCATCCCCAACACGCTCACTACCAGCAATGCAAATGAGCTGAAGGTCTACAACGCAAAGAGCATGGCTGCACGCTCGCTTTACGGTGACTGGCTCGGCCAGAGCGTTTACTACACAGGCGCGCGCTTTGTGCCCGAAAACGGCAAGGGCTATTACTCAACGACCGAGAGCGTCAGCACGGTGACCAATCTGCCGATTACCGTCACTAAGGCTTTCTCGCGCGGGAGCGACTTCATTGTACAGACTAAGTACATCAACCAGCTCGACACGGGCATTACTCTGCGTTCGTACATCGTCAAGGTCTATCTCGATGGGCAGCTCGTCGCTTACGACCTTAACCGCATGGTCGGCATCGATATGAAAGTAAACGATATCGAGACCTTTACCTTTGTTATCGCAGGCGCCGATGTTCTGCAAAGCTTCGACGTGGCCGACGGCCGCATAAGCGTCGAGGTCATCCCGACCTACGATATCATTCCGGAGGAGACGAACACTAACACCCCGAGCGTTTGATTTGAACATTGAAAAAAGCCGTGCAGTCAACTGACTGTACGGCTTTTTCTACGCTTTTAAATTACTTCAGGCCTGCGAAGAATGCCTTGATAGCCTCAATGGCTATTTTTGCGGCTTCGTCAGCTTCAGCCTTGTCAAGAATGTCAAGAATGATATCCCACAGCATTGCTTTTCTTCCTCCTTTATAGTTTTGAGTTCTCCCAACTCCGATTTTTACTATAAAGGGAAAAGATTAAAATAACATTAGAAATTCCGTCTATTTATTTTCAATACATTTAGAAACTTTAAAATAGTGCGCGGCCATGAGCACGATGAACACGCTGCTGCAATATCCGAATATGGGGTATACGACGCCGATGAGATCACCGAAGCCAAAGAGGCTGCCGAGGAACATGCACAGAGCGCACAGCGCGGTGAACGGCTTTTTTCGCTGCGATATGCGCTCGGACTTGGCCGCGAGCATGCTCACGAACGCGACAAGGCTCGACAGAGCCGTGCCGAACATCGCAAGCAGCAGCAGTACGCCGTAGACGTAGCCCCAGGCAGAACCGCGGCTCTGTGCCAGCGCCAGCATCGGAAGCTCTGCCGAGGCCGTTTCCGGTGCAGCCGAGACAGAGACGAGTACGCTGCCGGCTATCAGCAGCAGCACGCATGCACCGACCGCGATGCCGCCGACTGCGGCTTTTTTACTTTTTATGTACGGGCCGAGCGGCGCTATCATGGCGATGCTGCCGAAAACGTTATAGCAGGCAAAGCTCACCGCGGCCACGACCCACGAGCTCATGAGCGGATTGCTGCCTCCGGCAGCTTCCGGCAGAACGACGCCGTTTTCGCATATGCTCATGATGCCGAATATAAGTGTGACGACCGACAGCACCGGCACGGTCGCCGAGAACGCCGAGACCATGCCCGAAAATCCCGCCAGCGACACGAGCGCGACGAGCGCGATGAACACCGCCGAACCGACAAACGGTGCAAGACCGAACAGCTGATTTAGAAGCGCACCGATGCCGGCGGACATGATCGTTCCCACGCCGAAGAGAAACAGCAGCTCGAGGATCGTCACCGCGCCGCGCAGAAGCGGCACATTCCGGCTTACGACGAGTTTATCGATCTCTTTAAGTCCCGTGAGTCTGCCCAGCAGGATCATCACAACACCGGTGAAAAACAGCAGTCCGACCGCCAGCAGAAGCCCCGCCGCGCCCTTTGCGCCGAACGAACCGAAAAACTGCCACAGCTCCTGCCCGGAGACATAGCCCGCGCCCAAAAAGCAGCCGGCAAACGCCAGCCCCAAATTAAAGCACCCTATTTTTTTAATAGCGCATCAACGCCTTTCTTATACTTTTTTGCGATAGCCCGGTATCGAAGCTGCGGTCAAGACCGCAGAGAGTCGATAGTGGACAGCCAATAGCTGATAGCTATATGTGTGCGCAAAGCGCACGGATTTAAATAAACAACCCCACCGAGTCGGCCAAGGCCGACCCACCTCCCCTTACACAGGGGAGGCAGCGCACCCCCATTGGCTTCCCTGCGTAAGGGGAGCTGGCAGCCGTAGTCTGACTGAGGGGTCGCTGTATGCAGTCTTTGTTCTGATTTGGTGCAAAACTTTTAGAAGCGGAATGGGCAAGCCCATTCCCTACACAGGTGCAGAGCAGCACAGCAGTGCAATGCAAAACCGGTGATTCGATACCGGATTCATGCAATATGCGTATCAACACAACGTCTGTGCGCCTCTGAAAAAGATTGAAATGACAGACCACTTGGGCTATAATTATTTTAGCCTTTCTGTTCGGCGAATTGACAGACACCGCGCAATGTGCAGTTTTCGCAGTCGGGCTTGCGCGCCGTGCAGACGGCGCGTCCGTGCAGAACGATGCGGTGGCAAAAGTCGGAGCTCTTCTCCGGCGGAAGCTGCCTGCGCAGCTCCTGCTCGATCTTGACGGGCTCTTTCAGATCATCGACGAGTCCGAGACGGTTTGATATTCGGATACAGTGCGTATCCACGACTGTCGAACCGGGAACTTTGAAAATATCGCCGAGGATCAGGTTTGCGGTCTTGCGCCCGACGCCGGGCAGCTTCAAGAGATCGTCCATATTCCCCGGTACCTTTCCGTCGAAGTCGCGTATTATCATCCGGGCCGCGCCTACTATGTCGCGCGCCTTGGCCCTGTAAAAGCCGCAGGAGTGGACATAGTCCTCGACCTCGGCTACATCGGCTTCGGCAAAGCTTTCAAGCGTCGGAAAGCGCGCGAACAGTGCGGGCGTTATCTCATTAACGCGCGCATCCGTGCACTGCGCAGCAAGACGCACCGAGAACAAAAGCTCGTAATCCTTCTTATAATCAAGCGTGCAGTCGGCCAGGGGATAAGCCTCCTCCAAAAGCCGGACTATCTCCAAAACCTGCTGTTTTGTACGCATCGAAATCACCTCTTTACGGTATTTTAACACAGCCTCGGCCGCAGCGCCACTTAAAATGCGGCCGATCTCAACATTTTCCGGAGGAACACGCATGTATAAACCTCTTGCAGATGAAATCAGGCCGCACAGCCTCGACGACGTTGTCGGCCAGAAACATATCCTCGGGCAGCGAGGTCTGCTGCGCCGCATCGTCGAAAGCGGCAGCATCCCGAACATGATATTCTATGGCCCGTCGGGCACGGGTAAGACCACCGTCGCGCGCATAATCGCGGAAAAAACCAACCGCACCCTGCGCAAATTAAACGCAACGACCGCCGGGCTTGCCGATATAAAGGAGATCATCGCCGAGCTCGACACGCTGCTGACACCGGGCGGCGTGCTGCTGTATCTCGACGAGATACAGTATTTCAACAAAAAACAGCAGCAATCGCTGCTGGAGTTTATAGAGGACGGGCGCATCACGCTCATCGCATCGACGACGGAAAACCCGTATTTCTGTGTGTTCGGCGCAATCCTGAGCCGCTCAACGGTGTTTGAGTTCAAGCCCGTCACGCCGAAAGAGGCCGAGCCCGCCGTAATTCGCGCGTTCAACATACTTGCCGAACGCGAGGGAAAAACACCGGAGCTTGAGCCCGGTGTTGTGCAGCGGATAAGCCAGTCCTGCGGCGGCGATGTGCGCAAGGCGTTAAACGCGGTTGAACTGCTGTTCTCCGCAGGCGAAATCAGCGGCGACACAGTGCGTATAAGCCTTGATGACGCAAAGACCGTCACCCAGAAAAGCGCGATGCGTTACGATCGCGACGGCGATGAGCACTACGACGCGCTGTCGGCGCTCATGAAGTCGCTGCGCGGTTCGGATCCGGATGCTGCGCTGCATTATCTTGCGCGGCTTTTGGAAGCAGGGGACCTTGTCGGCGCGTGCCGCAGGATACTGTGCTCGGCCAGCGAGGATATCGGCCTTGCCTATCCGCAGGCCGTGCCCATCGTCAAGGCCTGCGTCGATTCCGCTTTGCAGCTCGGTCTGCCGGAGGCGCGGCTGCCGCTGGCCGAGGCCGCAGTATTTCTTGCAACCGCGCCGAAATCCAACAGCGGTCTCATGGCAATTGACGCCGCTATAGCCGATGTTCGCGCCGGGAAAAGCGGTCCGCCGCCGCGCGAGCTGCAAAACGTTCACGCCGACGGTACGGGCTTCGAGCGCGAGCAGGGCTATAAATATCCGCACAGCTACCCGAACCACTGGGTGCGTCAGCAATATCTGCCCGACGCGCTGAAGAACGCGTGCTACTACGAATACGGTGACAATAAGATCGAGCAGACCGCGAAAAAATACTGGGACGAGATAAAAAAGTGAGGTGCAGACCATGCCAATGGACATACGCGTCGGCGATGTGCTGACGATGAAAAAAGCGCACCCCTGCGGCGAGAAGCGCTGGCAGGTGCTGCGCATAGGTGCGGACTTTAAGCTCAAGTGCCTCGGCTGCGGCCACGAGGTCATGGGCCCGCGCAGTAAGTTTGAAAAGAATATCCGCGAGATTAGTCGCGCCGATTAGATTTTTAGAGGCGCACTGAGGCTGTACCGATACGGTTTTTGCAGTTGCTCGGTATCGAGGGAGCGGTGGAAACCGAAAAACTGCCGCTTCCCAAAGCTTTCACCGTGCCCTTGTAGGGAACGGGTTTGCCCGTTCCGCTTGTTGAACTCCGGCCGGAACTGATTTAGAGTCGTAGGGGCGATCATTGATCGCCCGTTTTTCATGGTTTTCTGCGTGCTCTACGGTCGGGCGACCGCAATAAATGTATCCGTATGACCCCCGTGCGCCACTAAAAAAAAGACGGCCTATTGGCCGCCTTTTTTCGTTTTAATCACTTATCTTCGCCGTCGTCGGAACTCATGTCGAACTCAAGCTCCGCGTCGCACTTGGGACAGCGGATCGAGCCGAAATCAAGATCCTCCTCGTAAACGGTGATGGTCTCGCCGCACTTGGGGCAGGTGACTTCATACTCCTGCTCATCTCCGCAGCTGCCGCAGCAGCCCGGGCAGGATACTTCGGCGTTGTCATCATCGACTTCATCGTAATCCTCGTCATCGTCGTCCATATCGCCGATGCAAAGATCTTCGAGGTATTCCATATCCTCGCTTATGTCGCTGATGCTGTCGGAAAGGTCCTTTGCGTGGGCGTCAACGGCTTCAATGTCGTCGGCCATAGCCTCAAGAACGTCGATAACCGCGAGCATAAGCTTGCCCTCGTTGGTGCTGTCCTTTATGCCGAGGCCGTCGGCAAGGCCTTTCAGATATGCTACTTTTTCACTTACTGTCATTAAATAACTCCTTCTCGGAAGTGCTTTGTGGGTGTTTCTACGTCAGCTGATGATATATGACACCTCATCCGTCGGCTATGCCGACACCTTCCCCTCAAGGGGAAGGCTTTTTTAGTGGCGCATTTACATTGCACCGATACAGCTTTTGCGCTGTCCCAATCGGCAATCACGATACCGGGCTACCGCAATCCCCGTATAGGTACAGCGTTCGTGCGCTACTAAATTTACTTGGAGCGGCTGAGGTACTCGCCGGTACGGGTGTCTATCTGGATCTTCTCGCCGGGCTCGATGAAGAGAGGGACCTTGACCTCTGCGCCGGTCTCGAGGGTCGCGGGCTTGGTCGCGTTGGTCGCGGTGTTGCCTGCAAAGCCGGGGTCGGTGTCGGTAACGACGAGGTCGACGAAGAACGGAGGCTCAACGTTAAAGACCTTGCCCTTGTAGGAGTAGATGGTGCACTCCATATTTTCTTTTACGAACTTGAAGCTGTCGCCCAGATTGGACTCGTCAACGGGCTCGAGCTCGTAGGTCTCGGGATCCATGAAGTAATAGAGGCTGCCGTCGTTGTAGCTGTATTCCATGGTTTTGCGCTCGACGGTAGCGGTCTCGAACTTTGCGGTGGGGTTAAAGGAAGTCTCGGTGACTGCGCCGGTGATGACGTTCTTCATCTTGGTGCGGACGAAAGCCGCGCCCTTGCCGGGCTTGACGTGCTGGAATGAAACGACCTGCATGACCTGGCCGTCCATCTCAAAAGTAACACCGTTTCTGAAATCACCTGCTGTAATAGGCATAATGTATTATCCTCCTATGTGAAAGTATAAATTCGTCTATAGCCTTAATAGTTTACATTAAATTACGTCATATTGCAAGATTATTTTCTGTTTTTGCTCTTGTTTTCCTTTGCGGGAACGTCATTTTCGCGTTTTCCGGTGCGTTTTTCAAACGCGATCTGGAACATATACACAACCATCGCCAGAACGCCGACTATGTACAGGATGTTCCGCAGTCCCTCGGGGAAGTTCGGAACAAAGCTTTGCAGCAGTGCCGTCACGCACACGATCACGAAGCCGATGTACAAAAACGGCGTGAGCGAGAAGTTCAGTTTCTTTTCTTTTTTGTTTCCCTTTGCCATAATTTCTCTCCCTTATAAAATCACAAGCTCTTTGTTTGCCTTGGTTATGACCTCGCAGCCGCCCTCGCGCAGGATGAGCACATCCTCGATCCTGACACCGAATTTGCCGGGAAGATATATGCCGGGCTCGGCGGATATGACCGCGCCTACGGGCATCGGCGTTTTCACCGATGGCGCCGCGGCGGGACTTTCGTGGATGTAAAGCCCCAGCGAGTGGCCGAAGCTGTGTCCGAAATACTCACCAAAACCCGCGTCGGCTATCACCCTGCGCGCCGCACCGTCGATCTCCGCGCCGGTGACTCCGGCCGCGGCCTTGGCTATGCCCGCAAGCTGCGCGCGCAGCACGATATCGTACACGTTTTTCATCTCATCGGTCGCGTAGCCGACGGCAACAGTGCGCGTCATGTCCGAGCAGTAGCCGTCCTTGAGGCAGCCGAAGTCCATCGTCACAAAGTCACCCTCGCGAACTACAGCGTCCGACGGTACGCCGTGCGGCATGCTGGAATTTGCGCCCGTCACGGCGATGGGGTCGAAGCTGTTGCCTTCGCCGCCGTGCTTTAAAAGCCGATAGGTGATCTCGGCGGCAATGTCTCGCTCAGTCACACCCGGGCGTATGATGTGCAGGACATCGTCCAGCGCTTTTTCGGCTATTGCCTGCGCATGGCGCATGCTGCGCTGTTCGGACTCGTCCTTGGATGCGCGCAGAGTGTAAAACAGGCTCTGACAGGGATGAAGCTCTGTTCCCAGCGCCTTCTGCCAGCCCATGTACGCCCCGTACGAGAGCGAGAACTCCTCTGCGCCGAGTTTTGCAACATTGCACTCGGCCATCGCTTCGCGCGTAAGCTCCGTCAGGCGCTTGCCCGCGCCGAACATACGCACAGTTATATCGCGTGAAACGCACCTTTCCGCCGCCTCGATATAGCGCGAGTCGGTTATCAGAAACGCTTTGTCGAGCGTCACGAGCACTGCACCGTCGGTAAACGCAAAGCCTGTCGCATAGCGCTGGTTCAGTTCATCTGTTATAAGTACCGCGTCGAGCCCGAGATCAATAAGTCCGCCGCGAATTTTTGCAAGTCTATCCACTTTGCGCCTCCGTATCAGAAGTTCCTGACCTCATCGCCGTCGATCGCGCTCAGCGCGTTGAATGCATCGCCCGTCTGGAGATCAACGAGGATTATAGAGCCGTCGTTGCCGCTTTGGAATATGCCGCGGATGATCTCGGTGCCGTCGGCCAGCTGATAAGACACGGCGATGTTTGCCTGCGTGTCGGGGATGAAGCTTTTGACCTCGATGCCCTCGCCGGTCGTGAGGTAGTTGCGCTGCCACAGTGTGCGGTTTTCCGTGTAGATCTTGACGTTGTACACCGTTTCCTCGGCCGAGAGTACAACGCTCTGTCCTTCGGTGTCAACTGTAACGGTGTCGAGAATGTTGATGCTGTCGCGGTCAAGCTTATCTCCGTCGTCGGCAAGCACCATGCCGTTTTCGCCCTCGTATTCAACGGGCATGAAGTCGGCGGAAATGAATTCCTCAAGTGCGGAGTACGGTATCTCGAACAACAGCACGCCGCAGCTGTAGGGCGCGATGTCGTAGGGGTTTGCGTACACGACAAGACCCTCGTCGTTCAGATACCAGTTGCCGCCGCCATCGACGAGCTCGCCGATGGTAGTCTCGAAATCGTCAAAGAATATGCTCTCGCCGTTTTCCTTGTATTCATCTCCGGCGGCAAGACCGATGACGTAGTTTTTCAAGAATGTCTTGAGCTGATCCTCGTTTTTTGCAATGTCCGCAAGCGTAAGCAGCTCGCCGGTGTCGGCGTTGAAGCTGCGGCCGATGCGCGTGAAGTCGGCGTGAACGCCGCCTATATCCTGCGAAATATCAAATACGAGGCTCAGTGCATTCGTATCGCAGCGCGTGACGCTCGGCGTACAGTAATAGCTCAGTTCGATCGTCTCGCCCTCGGGCTGATCCTCGGCGACTCGCTGGGTGTACTCGGCGTCGGCATTGAACTTGACGTAAAGCTCGGCCAGCGACGCATTTATGCGCTGGGCTGCGCGCTCGTCCTTCGAGCTTATCTTTGCCATGCCGAGACTCTGCCTGTAATATGAAACGCCGTCATCGTTTGTCAAAGCGGCATCGTCAAAGCTGTAGCTTGCCATCATGTCAAACTGCGGCACGGGCGTGCGCTTTTCATAATCGCCGCCGTGCTGGCAGGCGCATAATGTGCCCAGCATCGCGCAGCAAAGCAGCATGGAAATTATCTTCTTCATTTATCTTCAACCTTTCACCGGTAACGAATTGTTAACAAAGCAAAAACAAACCGCTTTAAACGCAATAGTTTTGCACACTTTCAACAAAGTTATCAACACATTATGTAAATCAAAACTGGCCTTTGTTGTCCAGAAAACCCTTTATGCCGGTAAAGCAGTAGGTGTCGAGCACATATGCGACGCGCTCGGGCTCGGCCTTCATGCCGGTGTCGAGCCAATACTTCACCACGGTCGATATCGACGATACCAGAAGTCCCTTGAGACACTCGGCCAACTGGTCGCTGATATCACCGAGAACGAGGATCTCCTGCTGAAGGTATGCGTCCGCGTGCCGTGCAATAACCTTGAGCATTGCGTCGTGGTCGCCGTAAGGACCGGCAAAGACGCGGCAAAGCTCCTGATTTTCCTTCAAAAGCCGCAAAGTCTGGAGCGAATTCAGGCGTTTGAGGCCGCTTTCATGCAGCCGCTGCTCCATCGCCTCTGACAGTTGATTCTCAAGGCTGTGCTTGAGCTCGTAGGGGTCAGAGTAGTGCGCGTAGAACGTACCGCGGTTTATGTCCGCCTCGCGGCAGATCTCCGTCACGCTTATCTTTTCGATCGGCTTTTCGGCAAGCAGACGCAGAAAGCCGTCTCTTATCGCCTGCTTTGTGTATCTGACACGCCTGTCCTCTTTTTTCGGTCTGGCTGTCTCCATGCCCGCCACACTCCTTAAAGTATTATTTCTATAGTACATTTTACTATACAAACGTCCGAAAAGCAACGCCATGTTTTTTAAATTTCAGTTTATCACCGCTGCAAAAAATAACACTGTAATCGCAACGCGCAAAACACTCGGCTCCTGCCGCAGCCTCGATACCGGGCCGCTGCAAAACACGTATTCACTCACGGTGCGCGAAATGCTCCGGCTTCCACCACCGTTTCGATGCCGGGCCGCCGCAAGATACGCATTTACTCACGGAGTGCGAAACGCCCCGGTTTCCGCCGCCGTCCCGATACCGGGCCGCCGCAAGATACGCATTTACTCACGGAGTGCGAAACGCCCCGGTTTCCACCGTTGTTTCGATACCGGGCTACCGCAATTACCGTATAGGTACAGCCTTAATGCGCTATTAAAACCTATTTGGAGCATAGGAATGCCTTTTTGGAGCTGAAACGGAGGGGCACATAAGCTAAAATGCATATTGTAACCCCCATATGTATCTTCTTTGTCCGCAGAGCGGTCAGGTCTCCGCTCTGTGTGATACAAACCGGCGCCCAGCCAGCGCATGGTTTAAACCTTCCCTTTACCATAGCAAAGTTAATGTAGCAAGTTCTATACTCCTTTTATCTTCACTTTATGCACACTTTGCGGCAAAGCCCCGGATGAAAATTCCGGGGCTTTGTTGTGCTTAAAAATATTTTTTTGTGAGGCTAAAACTCTTCGCTGCTCAGAAAATCGCGTATGGCCTTAATGTATTCATCGGCTTTCAGCACGGTCGAGAGATGACCGCCGGAAACATAGGCGATGCGCGGTTCGTGCATGAGTTCGATGAGATCCTTCTGCATCTGGCCGGAGAAGAAGTCCTGGTCGGGCAGGATGAGCAGAATACGTCCCTTGAGCTCGGCGAAGTTTTCCGCCGTGACGGGCGTCTGATTCATGAGATCGGCCAGAAGTCCGGAGATGTGGATGTCCTTTTCCTGTTTGTAGCCCCTGAAGATCGTCTCGAACATGTCCTGTGCGTAAGCGATCTCCTCCGCGCTTTCGTTGCGGATGTGACTCATGCCGGCCTTGATGAGTTTGGGCTTGAGCTTTTCGTAGTTGCAGCGCTTCATGTATGCCAGCATGAGCGGTGCGAGGCGGTATTTTTTCTTCAGACTCTTGAGTGTGTTCTCGTCCATACCGCCGGTAGAAATGAGCACAAGGCCGCCGGTCTCGCCGGGATATTTCTGGACGTATATCTGCGAGACCATGCCGCCGTCGCTTGCGCCGACGAAGATGGGCGCGGTGACACCGAGCTCCTTAAAGAATGCGTGCATGCCTGTTACGAGTTCCTGATTCGTGGCGAGTTCCTGCGGGTAGTCAAACAGGAGGACACGGAAGTCCTTGGAGAGTTCGTCGACATAGTCGATCCACATTTCGAGCGTGTTCATGCCGCCGTTTAAGAGCACGAGTGTTTTTCCGTGCTCTAAGCCGCTGAGAACATAGCGGAACTGCGCCCCGTCGACCGTTACGGTTTTGCAGGGATGCGCGGCTTCAAAGCCCTTTAATTTTTCTGAAAACAGCATAGTAAACCCTTCTTTCATGATTGTGTTTTTGCCTTTTTTGCCGATGCCAGCAGGCCGCCGAACATCCAGAGGTTACCCACGCTTATCCACGCGCAGCCAAGGGCGTTTGCAAACGGCGTGTTGCCGAGCAGCGCACTTACGAGTATCGCCGCTGCCATACCTATCGGCAGGGAGAATGCCCAGCAGCGCTTGGGATACGGCGTAAGTCCCCTGGTAAAGGCCTGTATCTGAGTGATGACGAGAATGAGGAAGAATATCCAGAACAGGATGAGCCCCGGCAGCACGAAGTATGCGATGTATTTCGACAAAAGCTCCGCCGCGAGTCCGTGCTTCGTGAGAAAAGTCAGCGCACAAACCGGCAGATGGAAACCGCAGCCGCCGAATATGACGTAGCCGAGTATACCGGCGCGGTAGCGATGGGCAAGCTGCGGCGCGAGCTCGGCAAACAGGCGGTGAACGCCGAAATAGCACAGCCCCTCGAGCGTCAGACCGAACAGACCAAGCAGCGCCGAGACAAAAATTCCGCCGTCGGAGGTGCCTGTATATGCCGAGATCATTCGCTCAAAGCCGGTAAGCGCTGTGTTCTCAACTCCCCAGCCGAGAAGAAAATCGCCTACGAGAGTCAAAAGTGCGCCGAACAGCCCAAGGCGGAACAGGTGCTCGATCCGCGGCCAGTCAAGCTTGCGCGATATACCGATGTCGTTAAAGTCGTTCATAAGTATCACCTTAAATGCTATAGTGTACATCTGAGTTAGCTGATGCTAACTCAAGCGCCGCCAAAAAGCCGCCGTTAGGCAGCTTTTTTATTAGTATTATTGTAGCACCGATGCCGCAGTCTTTCAAGCTTTTTTAGAGGTGGACCTGAGCACTCGCGGATATGTTTGCTGCGGCAGCCCGGTGTCGGAACAATGACCGAAACCATTAAAGGAGTTGAAAACTAAACACCAATCGGATATAATAATTTAATTAACAATGCACGGGAGTGAAGAAAAAATGAAAGCAATAGTAACGGTCGTGGGCAAGGATCAGGTCGGCATAATCGCGGGCGTGTGCAATACGCTGGCCGATCACAGCATAAACGTCCTGGATATCAGTCAGACCATCATGGAGGGATACTTCACGATGATGATGGTCGTCGATCTTGCGCTGTGCGACGAGCCCTTTGCGAGCCTGCAAAGCGTGCTTAAAACTTATGGCGAGGGGCGCGGCCTGTCAATCCGCATCCAGCGCGAGGATATTTTCGACGCGATGCACAAGCTGTGAGGTGCCGTCATGCTGAGCCTTAACAACATTTTTGATACCATCGACATGATCGACAAGCAGCATCTCGATATCCGCACGATCACCATGGGCATATCGCTGCTCGACTGCGTGAGCGAGGATCCCGGGCGCTGCTGCGAGAAAATATACGACAAGATCTGCCGCCGTGCCGAAAAGCTCGTGAAAACCGGCGAGGATATAGAGAGCGAGTTCGGCATACCCATCGTCAACAAGCGCATTTCCGTCACGCCCATCGCGCTCGTCGCGGGAAGCTGCGAGACCGAGGACTATGTGCAATTTGCATTGACGCTCGACCGCGCGGCAAAGACCTGCGGCGTAAATTTCATCGGCGGCTATTCGGCGCTCGTGCAGAAGGGATTTGCCAAGGGCGATGAGCTGCTGCTGCGCGCGATACCGCAGGCGATGGCGCAGACCGATCTCGTCTGCTCAAGTGTGAACGTCGGCTCGACACGCGCCGGCATCAACATGGACGCCGTCGCCAAGATGGGCCGCATAATAAAAGAGACCGCGCACCTTACCCGCGATACCGACGGGCTCGGCTGCGCAAAGCTTGTCGTGTTCTGCAACGCGGTGGAGGATAACCCGTTCATGGCCGGAGCATTCCACGGCGTGGGCGAGGCAGACAGTGTAATAAATGTCGGCGTATCCGGTCCGGGAGTCGTATACCACGCACTGCAAAAATGCAAGGGCGCGCCGTTCGACGTCGTTGCCGAAACGATAAAAAAGACCGCGTTCCAGATAACCCGCATGGGGCAGATGGTCGCGGCCGAGGCATCAAACAGGCTCGATACGCCGTTCGGTATCGTCGATCTTTCTCTCGCGCCGACACCTGCCGTGGGCGACAGCGTTGCGCGCATCCTTGAGGAGATGGGGCTTGAGACCTGCGGAACGCACGGCACGACAGCCGCGCTGGCGCTTTTGAACGATGCGGTCAAAAAAGGCGGCATCATGGCCTCCGGCCACGTCGGAGGTCTGTCCGGTGCGTTTATCCCCGTGTCTGAGGATGAGGGTATGATCGCGGCCGCCGAGTGCGGCACGCTGACGATAGACAAGCTCGAAGCGATGACCTGCGTGTGTTCGGTAGGCCTCGACATGATCGCCGTTCCCGGCGACACGAGCGCCGAGACGATATCGGCCATCATCGCCGACGAGGCGGCCATCGGCATGGTAAACAGCAAGACCACCGCCGTGCGTATCATCCCCGTCGAGGGCAAGGACGTAGGAGATATGGTCGAGATGGGCGGACTTCTCGGTTCGGCTCCCGTCATGCCCGTACACAAGGCGCAAAGTGTTGGCTTCATTGCCCGCGGAGGCCGCATCCCCGCCCCCCTGCAAAGCCTCAAAAATTAGTTTTAATGGCGATTTAGCGCAGCTACGGATACGGTGATTGCGGTTGCCCGGTTCTGAACTGCCGACAAAACAGGTAAACTGCCGCTTCCCGTGAGTGCGGTTCTGATCTTGCGCCGCGCCATGTAGGGAATGTGATTGCCCGTTCCGCCTGTTATGGCTTTGTCAGTACTTACCGGTCGGGATACCGCAAAAAATGTATCGGTACAATGTAGGTGCGCCTCTGAAAAGACACCTTCCCCTCAAGGGGAAGGCAATGGGTACAATGTTCTATATTGGTGCAAAAATCTTGCCTACACAGTGCGGCGTACTACGATAGTGCGAGGCAAAATCGGTTTCCACCGCATCCTCGATACCGGGCAACCGCAAAAAATGTATAAGAGAGGCGTTAATTCGCCACTGAAAAAAGGAGAGTGCGCCAAAGCGCCACTAGAAAAATGGAGATAAAGGTACAGGCTTTTGAGAGCCTTGATTCGACGAATAATTATTTGAAGAAGCTCGCTTCCGAAGGCGCGGCGGAGGGCACGGTCGTAATTGCCGACGCTCAGACCGCCGGACGAGGCAGAATGGGGCGCAGCTTTGCGTCCGCACCGGGCTGCGGCATATATATGTCGATGCTTTTGCGGCCGGAGAACTGCACCGTCGACTGTGCATCGAGCCTCACGGCGGTCGCCGCAGTTGCGGTGTGCCGCGCAGTGGAAAAGGTATGCGGCCGCGCGCCGGGGATAAAGTGGATAAACGATCTGTACCTGCGAGGCAGGAAGATCTGCGGCATACTGTGCGAAAGCTCTGTCCGGGACGGTAAAGTCGAATACGCGGTGCTCGGCATCGGTCTGAATGTTACGACTAAGGATGAGGACTTTCCCGAGGAGCTGCGCGGTACTGCGGGCTCGCTGTACACACAGACGGGCTTCGTGTTCGAGCGAGGCAAGCTCATTGCCGCCATTATCGCGGAGCTCAGCTCACTGTACACCGTGTGGCTCGAAGGCCCGAGTGTGTGCCACGCCGAATATAAGCGCCGCTGCATCGTTCTTGACAGGCAGATAACGGTCACATCCCCCGAGGGCGAATTTGAAGCCGTTGCCGAAAACATAAGCGCCGACTACGGCCTTGTACTGCGCATGCCGGACGGGACGCGCCGCACGGTGCACAGCGGCGAAGTTAAGATTAAAATATGAGGAGAAAGCAATGAAAAAACAGACTGCTTACATTTTCGCGGCGTTCATCGTCGTGCTGCTCATTCTCGCAATAGTCATAATGTGGCTGACAGGCGGCATTGGCGGCGGCGATGAGCCCGAGGCAAGCCCCAGTCCTACCGATGTCGTGACCGACGCTCCGCGCCAGACACTGTTCGTTATCCCGACGGAAACGCCCACACCCACCGATGTCATGCCCACGCCCGAGGTGACTTCAACTCCCGAGCCCACTCCCGAGCAGCCGAGCGGCACTGTCATCGGCTCAGGCGCTTTCGATTCTTCAACCGGCGTCGGCATAAACACCCACACCGTGTGGACGGCGGCCGAGCAATCAGACGGCAGCGTCAAGCTCACTCTTTCGGTGTATGTGCGCTCGTACACTATGGAGATCGGTCAGCGTGCTATCGGCATCAGCGTAAACGGAAGCTCTGCCAGCGGCATGACACGCGCAATGAGCGTAAACTCTCCAAACTCACAGACCGATACACTGATCTATACCTACACGACCACCGTCGAGCGCGGCAGCACAGTCTCCGTTACAGTCGACTGGAACTATAAAGGCCAGTACAGCGGCCAGGATCTTGACGTTATCTCTTCGTCTTCGACGTTGCCGATTTAGAAACGTATTGAGGTATCTGCAAATACGGTAATTGTGTTTGCCGGCATCAAAGCTGTGGGGAAAACCGCAGATGCTTAAGTCTAATATTGTATAGGGGCGGCAAGCGGCGCCCCTTTTTTATGGTTTTGCCGCTCATCTCCGGCCGACCAACCAAAGATGTTTGAGTTTTGGTAAGCGGTGTGTTATAATCGGGACACAATGAAATTGGAGGAAAAGCGGAGAATGAAGCTTGATAACAAACGCACCATACTGACAGGCTTTGCGTTCCTGTCCATCTGCGCGTTCTGGCAGATGTATAACAGCATCGTACCTCTTATACTTACGAACACATTCCACCTCAACGAAACATATTCCGGCGCGATTATGGCGGCCGACAATGTGCTTGCGCTGTTCCTGCTGCCGCTGTTCGGCGCAATATCGGATAAAACGAGCACCAAGATCGGCAAACGCATGCCCTTTATCCTGTTCGGCACCGGCCTTGCGATCATACTCATGAATCTGCTTCCGATGATCGATAACAGCTATGCCGCCGCGCCCAGCACCTTCAAGACCGTATCCTTCGTGGTCGTGCTCGGCCTGCTGCTCGTTGCAATGGGCACCTACCGCTCCCCGGCGGTCGCTCTGATGCCGGACATCACCCCCAAGCCCCTGCGCAGCAAGGGCAACGCCATAATAAACCTCATGGGCGCGCTCGGCGGCGTTATTTATCTCGGCGTTGCGGCGGTCATGTACCCCAACAGCAAGGTTGCGGGTCTTGAGCATGTAAACTATCAGCCCCTGTTCATGGTAGTTTCCGCGATCATGTTCGTCGCTATCGCGATACTGTTCCTGACGATCAAGGAGCCGAAGCTCGTTGCCGAGCAGCAGGAGCTTGAAAAGCAGCACCCTGAGTGGAACCTCGCCGAGGACGACGGCAGCGGCAACGAGACCCTGCCTAAACCCGTAAAGAAAAGCCTCATTTTCCTGCTCTCGTCGATCTGCCTGTGGTTTATCGGCTATAACGCAGTGGAGACATGGTTCACGACCTATGTCAGCCAGGTCATGGGTCAGGCTCTGGGCGGCGCCTCGACCTGTCTGCTCATTGCGACCGGCGGCGCTGTCATAAGCTACATACCCATCGGAATCATCGCCTCCAAGGTCGGCAGAAAGCGCACCATCATGGCGGGCATCATCCTTCTGGCGGCCTGCTTTGCCCTGGGCTATTTCCTGACCACGGCCTACAGCAGCATAAACCTCATCATGTTCATCGTCTTCGCGCTCGTCGGCCTTGCATGGGCGGCGATAAACGTAAACTCCCTTCCGATGGTTGTCGAGATGTGCCGCGGCTCGGATATCGGCAAATTCACCGGCTACTACTATACCTTCTCGATGGTCGCGCAGGTCGTGACCCCGATCGTCGCGGGCTCGCTGATGCGCCATGTGAGCTACACGGTGCTGTTCCCTTACGCCGCGCTGTTCGTCGCACTCAGCTTTGTGACGATGATCTTCGTAAAGCACGGCGACAATAAGCCCGAGGCCAAACGCGGGCTCGACGCGTTCGAGGATCTTGACGACTGATGAGGATCTGTATTTTCGGCGCGTCCGGCCGCGAGCTGGATAAGCGCTACTACGACGAAGCCGATACTCTCGGCGAGCTGATCGGCCGTAACGGCGATTCTATCGTGTTCGGCGGCGGTGCGGAGGGCTTAATGGGCGCGTGTGCGCGCGGAGTTCACCGCACCGGCGGTGAGATCATCGGTGTTGCGCCGCGATTTTTCGACGAACCGGGTATCCTGTACGATAAGTGCAGCCGCATGATCTTCACCGAGACGATGCGCGAGCGCAAGCAGCTCATGCAGGAAAATTCGGATGCCTGCATTGTCCTGCCCGGCGGCATAGGCACGCTCGAGGAGTTTTTTGAGATACTCACTCTCAAGCAGCTCGGCCGCAACGACCGCGCCATCGTGCTTTTGAATACGCTGGGTGCGCATGATAAGATGATAAGCATGCTCGAAGAGCTCGCCGAGCGGCGATTCATGTCGAAAAACTGCCTGTCGCTGTATTCTGTTGCCGACACGCCGCAGCAGGCGATGGAGCAGCTTGTCTCCTACGTTCCGCAAACCGGCAGCATCCGCAGGCTCGAAGATTATAATAAGTAGAATCGCGCCGGTGTAGCATTTGCTACACCGGCACTTTTCGTTTGGGTATAATATAGTGTCGCATAAGTGTGAAAATACTTTGGAGGTAGAAAAATGATACGCAGAGTTATTCAGATAGATGAAGCTAAGTGCAACGGCTGCGGCAAGTGCGTTCACGCCTGCCACGAGGGCGCGATAGGTCTCGTCGACGGCAAGGCGCATCTCATGCGCGACGATTACTGCGACGGGCTCGGCGACTGTCTGCCCAACTGCCCGACGGGCGCGATAAGCTTCATAGAGCGCGAGGCGGCAGCATATGACGAGGCCGCGGTAAAGGCGGCGCAGAAGGCCAAAAAGCAGGCATTCTCCGGCTGCCCGGGTTCAGCGCCGCGGCGCATCGAGACGTGCAGGGGAGAGGACGTCCACGCCCCGGCACAGCTTTGCAATTGGCCGGTGCAGATACGTCTTGCGCCGGTAAAGGCCGCGTATTTTGACGGTGCGGATCTGCTCGTTGCCGCCGATTGCAGCGCGTATGCCTACGGCAATTTCCACAACGACTTCATCAAGGGCCGCGTGACGCTCGTCGGCTGTCCGAAGCTTGATCCCGTCGATTACGCCGAAAAGCTCGGCGAAATACTTGCGGCCAACGATATTAAGTCCGTCACCCTCACGCGCATGCAGGTGCCCTGCTGCGGCGGCCTGCAAATGGCCCTGACACGCGCCATTGCCGCCACAGGAAAGAAGATCCCTCTGCACGTCGTGACGATCTCCAACGACGGCAATTTAGTGGCGAACTGATTTATGGTTTTGCCTGTGTTTTCGACATCGGGCTACCTCAACTGATGCGTCCGCAGCTGAGTTCGTGCGCCATTGAAAAAATGCGGTATATATAAACTGAACAGGATAAGCGCCGCGCCGCATACGCCCTGTACGGTGACGGGCTCGCTGAGAAACACAACGCCGAGGATCGACGCGAACGACGGATTCAATGCACACATGAGCCCCGCGCGCTGACTGGTCGTGTGTGACTGCGCGACCGGTTGGAGCGTAAATCCAAATCCCGTGCACAGGAGCGCGAGCACAAGTACACAGCCCCACTCGGTGCCGCCTGACGGAATGCGCGGCTGCTCGAAAATAAACGACAGTACGAGCGAGAACAGCCCGATGCAGCCTACCTCGACGATGCCGACAAGCAGTGCATCGCATTTGTGCGAAAAGCGGTCGGTCGTGATGATGCCGACGGCGTACAGCACCGCGGCACACAGGCAGCAGACCTCACCGGGGGTGAAGCCGAATGCGCCGCCGCGCAGCGTGAGCAGCCCCACGCCGCACAGTGCAAGGAGTGCGCTCGCAATGCTAGCGGGCTTGGGCAGCCTGCGGATGAGCAGCGCTTCAATCAGCGGTACGAACACGATAGCCGTGTTTTCGAGAAACGATACCGTCGATGTATCGGTAGTTTTGAGTGCAGTTAGTTCAAGCGTCATGACGGCAGTGAACACCGCGCCAATAACAGCGCCGCCGATCAGGTCATGCCGGTTGATTCGGCGCATACGCTTGAAGAATATTATGGCTAATACCGCAAAGCCCAGAAGGAACCGCGCGGCAAGCAGATTAAACGTGCCGAGGGTTTCAAGTCCGGTTTTGCTGAAAAGATAAGCGCTGCTGCGCGTCAGAATAACCGCTGCCAGCAGCAGCTCGGCCTGTTTTCGATTCATTCTTATCACCTCTGTTGACATCAGTATAATACGGGTTTATACTTGAGTAAAGCGAGATGTAGTCAACATTTATATGACGGTTGATCATATTGACGAGGTGGACGATATGGACAGTGAAAAGTGCACGATCCTGCTGAGCATACTCAAAAACGGCAGCATGTCGGCGGCGGCCGAGGAGCTCAACTATACGCAGTCCGGTATCAGCCGCGCGGTCGAAGCGTTGGAGAAAACCGTCGGATTTCCTATACTCAGCCGTGGGCGCGGAGGTGTGCGCCTGACGCGCGAGGGCGAGGAGCTGCTGCCGTCGATGCGTGAGATGGCGTACTGGGCCGAGCAGTTTGACCAGACGGTGCAGAAGCTGCGCGGCGTGCAGACGGGCAAGCTGGCGGTCGGATCATCATATGTCAAGTTCTTCCCGTGGCTGACGAAGATTATCTCCGGCTTTCACGAAAAGTATCCGGGTATTACGGTCGAGCTCTGCTCCGGTACAAGTACGGAGCTTGCTTCGCGCATGAACGGCAAAGTGCTCGACTTCGGCATCATCAGCCGCCGCGACGGCGCGTTTTCGAGCACCGTCATAATGCGCGATGAACTCGTCGCGATGCTGCCGCCTGAGCATCCGCTCGCGAGCAGTGCGTCCGTTCCGGCAACGATCTTCGAGACCGAGCCCTTCATCGAGATACACACCGGACTTCAGACCGACAACACACTGTGTTTTCTTGACCGCGGCATCACGCCGAATCTGAGCTTTTCAACGCCCGACAGCTTTATAGCCTGCGGCATGGTCAAGGCCGGGTTGGGCGTAGCGCTTGTAAACCGCGTTATTGCCGATGAACTGTCCGATGCCGTGGCCTATGTGCCGCTCGATCCGCCGGAAGTTGTTGAGATATGCGCCGTCACCCCGCCCGACGACGTTATCTCCCCCGCAGCAAGGGCCTTCAAAGCCTACTTCTTTGCGATGTTTTCAGAGATGCGCTGAGATCGGATACACTCCGTTGCTTATGCTTCACCGACGATAAAACGACAAAAAACCTCCGACCAATGGCCGGAGGTTTTTTAATACTGAAATTACTTGCCGATGTGGAAGGCGTTGCCGTCCTTGTCCTGGAAGTACTGGTTTGCATAGTTGTCCTGGATGCAGTGTACGACCTTGGTGAGGATGTCGCAGGTCGGGGTGGGGATACCGAGCTCTTTGCCGTACTCAGCGATCTTGCCGTTGAGAACGTCGATCTCGGTCTGACGCTGATGGAACAGTGCGTCCTGGCACATGGAGGGATAGTAGTCGCCGATGTTGGTGACGATGTCTGCATGGTCATGAGCAATGAACTCGTCCGCGTTCATGGGAACGCCCTTTGCGGTTGCGACAGCGCAGGTCTCGCGGATAACGCCGTGGAACAGCTGCTGGCCCCAAGGATCAGCCTCGACCTCACCGATCTTCAGACGCAGAACTGCGCAGACGGTGTTGACGGTCGCGTTGACGCAGACCTTTTTCCAGATGAACTTGTATATGTTGTTGTCGGTGCCCGGCTCGCCGTCGCGCCAGTATGCGTCGCAGCCGCCTTCGCGGTAGCACTTGAGCATCTCTGCGCATGCAGCGTCGTTGAGCTCGCTTCTTACAGCGCCGCCGAAGTTCATCTGAACGCCGCCGGCAGGAGTGGATACGCAGTGGCCGGGCTCGGGCAGTGCGGTGCCGAGAACGCCGGAGCCGATGATGCAGCGCTCTTTCGGGAAGACCTTGAAGAGGTTGTCATCGTTGCCGAGGCCGTTGATGAGGGAAACAGCGACGGTGGTGTCGCCGACGACGGGCAGGGAGTCCTGAATCGCCTGCTCGAGCTGAGTTGCCTTGGTCATGTAGATGATAACGTCGACCTTGCCCTCGGCCTCTGCGGCTGCGGTGGAGCTGGTGTAGGTGCGGAAGCCCTTGAGCTGATAATTATAATCGGTGTAAGCACCGTTCTCTTCCTGGTGGATGGTGAAGTGCATGCCGTCCTCGGTAACCTTCTTCATGTGAGCCTCATAGCGGTCGATGAGGATCATGTCTGCGCCGCCCTTCTTCAGGTAAGAAGCAAAAACACTGCCTGCTGCGCCGGAACCATACATTGCAATTTTCATTTTTATTCGTCTCCTTATAAAAATTTGAGTGTAAACTTATTGTTTGCAATACTGCTTATCGTAGTTTTGCTGTATTGTCTGAATCATAAGCGTCAGCGCCCCGTTGACGGGGGTGGGGATACCGAGAAGCTTACCGTAGCGCACTATAGCACCGTTGAGCAGCTCGACCTCGGTCTGACGTTGGTGGATGAGCACATCCTGTGCCATGGAGGGGTAATATTTCGCAAAGCCCTCCTGGAGTCTCGGGAGCTCCTCGAGCATCTCTCCCCAGAGATCGACGCCCGTGAGAGCCTTGGCTACAGCGCAGCCCTCCGCCCATACGCTTTTTATGAGCTGCCGGCCTTCCTCGCAGTCGAGCATGGGGCCGACCTTGAGCCGCGTGAGCGCCGAGAGCGTGTTGTAGCCGCTGTTGGATATCGCCTTTTTCCAAACGAAGGGGCGGATATCCTTTTCAAAGCTCGTCAGGCAGCCGCCGTCGCAGAAGCACTTTTCGAGCGCCTTGCCGGCCTTTTCGGAAACAGGATCGTTTTCCGAGGCGCCGAAGCGCATGATAACGCCGCTTTCGGGCTTTGAAACGCATTTGCCCGGCTCGGGAAGCTCCGTGCCTATCGTGCCGAAGCCATAGAGTATTCTGTCCGCCGGGACGTACTTTTTAAGCACATCGTCGTTGCCTATGCCGTTTTGCAGGGAAACGACGACCGTTTCCTTGCCGATGCAGGGCATGACGGAGGGCATTACGTCGTCGGTCTGCGTGGCCTTGACCATGAGGATGACCATGTCCATGAGGCCGATATCCTCGGCGGTAGCGGCGGTGTGAAAGCCGGTGAGAACCTCCTCACCCGAGGGGCTTACGAAGGTCATGCCGGACTCGGCGACCTTGTCCATGTGTGCCTTGTAGCGGTCAACGAGCCAAAGCTCCGCGCCGCCCTTATTGAGATATGAAGCAAAAACACTGCCGGCCGCGCCGGAACCTATCATAGCTATTTTCATGTTAAAAGTTCCTTGTCAAACACCACCGGTTATCCGGTGGTGTTTGAGTTTTTATTATTCGAATTATTCGAGCTCTGCCTTCTTCTCTGCCGAGAGCTTCTTGAGCTTGGGGAGACCCCAGATCAGGACGGGCAGGAAGATAACGAGGATGGCGTAGTAGCCGTCGTAGCCGTAAGCGTACTTGATGATGTTGCCGAGGCCGAGCAGGGAGATCGCGAAGCAGATAGCGATGACGACAACACCGACGATAACGCCGCGGACCTTCTCATTGGGGATGGCCTTGGGGAAGCAGTGACCCTGGAAGCGCTGGATCATAGTGAATACAAGGGTGACGCTGGTGGATACGAATGCGCAGAACAGCAGGACGCTGAAGATGGCCATCAGCCACTTGATGTCGACGAGGGTCAGAACGGTCTGGTTGGGGATACCGTTTGCTGCGGTGGTGAAGCCTGCAACGCCGCCGTCCTGGAGTGCCTTGAGCAGCGGGTACCAGCGGGCGAGCATTGCGGTCGATGCAGCCAGTGCAAGGCCGTTCATGAGCCAGCCGAGGATGTTTGCGCGCTTGATGCCCTTGAGGGTCAGGCCTTCGCCTGCCGCGATCATTGCGGGGATGGATACGCACTGGAATGCGGCGTAAACAAGAACGCCGCGCCAAATGGCTTCTGCGGGATTGGAGACATACTGTGCTGTCTCAAGGCTGTTCTCAGCCAGAAGCTGTGCGCTGATAGCGTCGAAGTCTGCGGCAAAGCCCGCGACGACGACGACTGCGGTGGAAATAAGAATTGCGATGGAAAGAACGGTGGAAGCCGCGATAACGAGCTTAACGCCGAAGATGCTCAGGATGATGAGGACCGCAACGATGATGAGGTTGAAGATGAGCTTGTTTGCGGTCACGGAATAGTCAACGCCGAAGAAGTTTGCGAGAACTTCGCCTGCGCCTGCGACTGCGGCCGCGACGGCTGCGAGCAGGATGACGATATAGAATATCTCAAAGAAGACCTCCATCCAGGGCTTCGGATACAGAGCCGAGAAGGTGTCCTTGTAGTTTGTAAAGCCGCTGAGCTTTGCAAACTTCATGACGGTGTACATTACAAGTGCGAGAATGCCCATTGCGATAATGGGGAGAACAGCGGCCCAAATGCCGTACTGCGAGAAATAGCTGACTACCTGGTTACCGGAGGCGAAACCGCCGCCGACGTGGGTACCGAACCACACTGAACCGACCGTAAACGCGGCCGCCCATGTGCCCTTGGCTGCTTTGTTGTTCATGATGACTCTCCTTTTTCTAAGTCTCTTCTATTTTGGTCTAACATTTCCTCTTTTGCGAAGCGGCTCCTCAACCGCCCGGCAAAATCTCAGGAAAAATGTTCTGACTTACACACGCCTTGTCAAAATCAAAACAAAGTCCCCGCCGCTCCAAAGGAACGGTTCATAAAACAATTCCTTGAGCAACAGGGCTTCACCGGAGAGAAAAAATCTTTCCGCGGCAGACAAACGGGCTGCTTCTTGCCCGTCGTATTCCGCCGGGAGGACCTGCGGAATTGTCTTACGCATTATAGAGTTTAGTTATGGTTTCTTTCAAAACGCAAGCATATTGTACATTGCGGGTTCACAATGCGTCAATATTTGCACCGATATTTTTAATAAATTTGGACTGTCAAAAATCAAACAAATGCGTATTTTTCGTCAATTTCACTAAAGCGAATTAAAAACGTTCAAAAAAATTTAAAAATTCATCTATCTAAATTAAATAGTAAAAAATATAAAACTTTTTGCATGAATGCGGAATAAACATGGCAAAAAATTGTTCTGAGCAAAAAACCGTGCAGTTTCAATGGTTTGCGGCTTTTTTAACATGTTTTCGGTACATAAAAATGTGCAGTTTCGTAATACACTATTAAATGGCAACGCTAAATAATTGACAAAGTGTATGATTTCATGGTATAAAGGTCTTTAGACCAATGTAAAACCGAAGAAGATACATATTACAATTAAAACAGGGGGAAAAAACATGGCTAACAGACCTAATATCCTTGCGCTGGCATCCAAGATCAGCCTTGAGGGACTGACCTACACCGGCATCACCTATAAGGATCCCGAGTACAGGATCCTTGACCCGATCGTCGACGACGATATGTGCGCGATCATGATGCGCATGCGCCTTGAGAAGGAACTCTCCGTCGAGGAGATCGCAAAGAAGGCGAGAAAGAGCGTTGAGTTTACTCAGGAGCAGTGCGACAAGCTTGTCAAGGCAGGCGTTATACGTGTGCGCTACCGCGGCGAGGAGCCCTGCTACTACTACCCCATCTGGGTACCCGGCATCATGGAGGGTATCCTCGGCAACCGCGAGCAGTGCGAGAAGTATCCCGACCTCGGCAAGTGCTTTGAGGAGTATACCCGCATCCGCGTCGGCATGCTCGCGCCCGTTCTCGGCAACGGCGTAAACTTCATGCGCGTAATGCCCGTTATGAGCGCCATCGAGAACAACACTCATGCCGCTTCCTACGATGAGCTGAGCACCATCATCGAAAACGCAACGGCCATTTCCGTCGGCCCGTGCTCCTGCCGCCGTTCCCGCCGCCTTATGGGCGAGGGCTGCGGCCACCTGGAAGAGGATATGTGCATGTACATCAATGATAATGCCATCAACTTCTCCAAAAACGGCGAGCACCGCCTCATCAGCAAGGAAGAGGCCTATGAGATCTTAAAGCGTGCCGAGGATAACGGCCTTGTCCACGACGTTAACCAGGCTCCCGGCTTTGACGATGTCACCGCCATCTGCAACTGCTGCGGTTGCTCCTGCTATGCGCTGCGCATTGCCGAGATGTTCCGCGCTCCCGAGGGCGTAAGCTCGAACTTTATCGCCAAGGTCGATAAAGACAAGTGCGTCGCCTGCGGCCAGTGCGTCGAGAACTGCCAGCCCAACGCCGTTCGCCTCGGCCAGAAGCTGTGCACCACCGATCCGCATATCTCCGATGCGTATCAGTCGGATAAGGAAGTGCCCTGGGATAAGAAGAGCTACAACGTCGATTACCGCACCACCCGCACCGACGTTATGGAATCCGGCACGGCACCCTGCAAGGCACAGTGCCCGGCTCACGTTCCCGTTCAGGGCTACATAAAGCTTGCTTCTCAGGGCCGCTACACCGAGGCTCTTGAGCTCATAAAGAAGGAAAACCCCTTCCCGGCAGTCTGCGGCCGCATCTGCAACAAGGCCTGCGAGGACGCCTGCACCCGCGGCGATATCGACTCGCCTATCGCTATCGACGATATCAAGAAATTCATTGCCGAGAAGGATCTTGAGGCAAAGCACCGCTTCGTTCCCAAGATGGTCAACCAGCTCGGCAAGCCCTATGAGGAGAAGATCGCCGTCATCGGCGCGGGTCCTGCCGGCCTGAGCTGCGCGTACTATCTCGCTGTAAAGGGCTACCCCGTGACCGTATATGAAAAGGAAAAAGCGCTCGGCGGTATGCTCACCATGGGCATCCCCTCCTTCCGCCTTGAAAAGGACGTTATCAACGCCGAGATCAAGGTCCTCAAGGATCTGGGCGTAAAGTTCAAAACCGGCGTTGAGGTCGGCAAGGACATTTCGCTCGATAAGCTGCGCGAGCAGGGCTTCAAGGCATTCTATCTCGCTGTCGGCGCGTCAAAGGGCGCAAAGGTCGGCTGCCCGGGCGACGATCTGCCCGGCGTGTTCACCGGTATCGACTTCCTGCGTGAAGTGAACCTCGGCGAGAAGCCCGCCATCGGCAAGAGCGTTGCCGTCATCGGCGGCGGCAATGTCGCCATCGACGTTGCGCGCGCGGCAGTCCGACTCGGTGCAAAGACCACCGTCGTCTACCGCCGCGACCGCGACGCAATGCCCGCAGCCGACGATGAGGTCGAAGAGGCCATCGAAGAGGGCGTAAAGTTCATGTTCCTGGCCGCTCCTGCAGAGATCAGCGGCGAGGGCAAGGCAGAGGAACTCAAGGTCGAGGTCATGGAGCTCAAGGCCGGAAAGCCTGTAGGTACCGGCGAGTTCGAGACTCTCAAGGTCTCCGCCGTTATCTCCGCCATCGGTCAGAAGATCGATCTCGGCGGCATGCAGTGCATTGAGACCGGTGCAAAGGGCGAGGTCAAGGTATCTCTTCCCAGCTATCAGACCAGTGTTTCCGATGTGTTCGCAGGCGGCGATGTTGTCACCGGTCCGAAGTTTGCCATCGACGCTATCGCGGCAGGCAAGGAGGGCGCAGTCTCCATCCACCGTTATGTACATCCCGGCCAGTCGCAGGTCATCGGCCGCGACAGACGCGATTATAAGGCAATGAACACCGCCACCGCAGGCATCTCCGTAGCGGGCTTTGACACCGCTCCCAGGCAGAAGGCCGCCGCGGGCTCGGCAAAGGAAGCAAAGAAGACCTTCAAGGATCTGCGCGGAACCCTCACCGAGGAGCAGATGAAGATCGAGACCTCGCGCTGCCTCGGCTGCGGCGCGGCCGTCGTCGACGAGAGCCTCTGCGTAGGCTGCGGCATCTGCACCACCAAGTGCAAATTCGACGCGATCCACCTTGAGAAGGTCACCGACTATGTCGGCGCACCGTACTTCAAGGCCCTGCTCGGCGCGGCAGGAAACGCTCCGGCAGCAGTCGCGAAGCTCGTAACCAAGAAAATCGCAAGAAAGTAAAGGAGCCGCACAATGCATGAGATAGGCGTCGTCCGCTCGGTCGTAAAGACCGTCACGGACTTTGCCAAAGAGAATAATATCGCGGAGGTGGCCGAGATCGTTCTGGATATCGGCGAGCTTTCGCTGGTCATTCCGAAGTATGTTGAGGACATCTATCCGGTTGTGGTCGAGGATACGTTCCTGAAGGACACGAAGCTCATCATAAATGTTATCCCCGGCATGGCCGAGTGCGACGAGTGCAATGAGCTGTTCAATGTCATCGAGCACGAAGGCTATTGCCCGAACTGCGGCAGCTTTGAAAAAACCATACTTTCGGGCAAGGATTTCCTCATCCGCGAGATCCATATACCCGAGGACTGAAATTCTGACCCCCATGATCCCCATGGGGGTCTTTTATTAGCGCACGGACTCTGCTACCGATACGGTGATTGCGTGAACCCGGTGTCGAAAGTGCGGAGGAGACCGTAGGTGCATCGCACTATCGTAGTGTACCGAGCCAGTGTAGGGGCGAGCATTGCTCGCCCGCATGCCGTGGTTTCCACCGCGCTCCACGGTCGTGCTGACGCAGAATATGTATCGGCACAATTTGAATGCGCCTCTGAAAAATCACCTCATCCGTCGGCCTATGGCCGACACCTTCCCCTCAAGGGGAAGGCAAGAGTGCAAGCAAAATTTTTGCACTAAGTCAGCACAATTTCGCGGAGCGCGAAACACCGCGGTTTCCACCAATGTCTCGATTCGGGCTACCGCAAAAACCGTATCCGTAGGTGCGTCAATGCGCCACTAAAAGAAGGAGGAAGACATGGAGGTTTATACAAACGCGAAATTCATATCCTGCGAGAAGCAGAATAAGGTATACTCCGCGATGGCGGTCAAAAACGGCCACATCGCGTGGCTGGGCGAGGCGAAAAGGCTGCCTCTGCGCTACAGGGCGTGGAAAAAGGTCGACCTCGGCGGCGCTACGGTGACGCCTGCGTTCGGCGATACGCACATGCACTTCGGTTCGCTGTGCGTTTTTGAAAACACGTTTTATCTCATGGACGTGAAGAATTTTGACGAGGCGAAGCAGGCCGTGCGCCGCTATGCCGACAGTCATAAGAAAAACAAGGTGCTCATGGGCTACGGCTGCACGGCAAACACGGTGGCCGAGCATCGCCTGCCGGAAAGGCGCGATCTCGACGAGTGGACGCGCCGCCCGCTGATGATAATGAAATACGACGGCCACGCCGCCGTGTGCAACAGCGCGATGATGAAGCTGCTGTCGAAAAAGGTCAAGTCCGATCCTGGCTGCAACGAGGGGACCGGCTGGCTGTATCAGTCGGCGTTTTATAACGGTGTGAACGAGGCCACGGCTTATATCCCGACGATGGACATCATTCGCGGCCTGTCCGGTGGCGCGGAGTACCTCGCCTCGGTCGGTGTCGGCCTTGTACACACCGTCGAGGGCGTGGGCTTTGCAAACGATATGGATATCGACATGATAAAGATCCTTGCACCCGGTCTGCCGCAGGCGTTCCGCATTTTCTTCCAGACGATGGACCTCAAAGCGGTCAAGCGCCATGGATTCAAGCGTGTCGGGGGCTGCTTCAAGCTTGCACTCGACGGCTGCTTCGGTTCGGAGGACGCGGCGCTCACCGAGCCCTATGCAAACGATCCGAAGAACTACGGTGTTTTGAACTACTCTCAGGAGCGCGTCAACGAGTTTGCCATCGGCGCAAACCGCGAAGGCTGGCAGATAACCATGCACGCCATCGGCGATGCGGCGGTCGAGCAGTGCATCACCGCTTATGAGGCCGCCTACGCCGATAAGCCCTGGGACGATGCGCGCCATGTAATGATCCACACATGCCTTGCCAGTGAGGAGCAGCTCAAAAGAGCCGCAAAGATCGGCCTGTGCATCGCTGCGCAGTCACCGTTTATCTACTGGAAGCAGGAGCCGGACGAGTACCTGTGCTCGATCCTCGGCCGTGAGCGCACGGACAGGCTCAATGCCATCGGCACGATGCATCGAGTCGGTCTTGTTGTCGGTGACGGCTCGGACGGACCGTGTACGCGCCCGAAGCCTCTGTACGGCATGGCGTGCTCTGTAAATCACCCCACCCCGTCCGAACGCATCTCGCGTCTTGACGCACTGCGTATGATAACCGCAAATCCGGCATACATGAGTCATGAAGAGGATAAGCGCGGCACGCTCACCGTAGGCAAGATCGCTGATTTCGTCGTACTCGGCGACGATCCGCTCACCGCCGAAGATATAGCAGGGATCGAGGTTAAGGATCTATATCTTCACGGCAAAAAGCATGTTCCCGAGGATACGGGCGTTGCAAAGCTCCTCCTGCGAGCCATCGTAAAACGCATCACTCAAAAAGAGTATATATGATGGTAAATATAAAAACGTATACATAGAAGAGAGTGCAGACTTTTGTCTGCACTCTCTTCTATCTTTTTTCTATGTATACCGGATTGCCTGCTAAAGGCCGACCTCAACATATGTACACCGGAGATATTCATATTCACATGCGCTTGCATCCGTATCGGATCCGAGCTTATCTGTGATCACAAATGCCGCGGCAGCGGCGACGAGCAGCGCAAATGCCGCGATCAGTGCGGCTTTCACCTTCCTTGAGCGCAGAAACATGAACCTCGGCTCGCGTTCGGGCGCTTCTTTCGCTTCGTTTAAGGGCTCCGGCGGCTCATCATCATTCTGCGCCGACCGTGCCTCGGGGAGCGCCGCCCTTGCGCGTGCGCTCAGGTTATCGAGCCTGCTCTCGACCGCTTTTTGCCGTGCGATGAGCTTTTTTCCCGTCAGCGCGTCGCGATTATAAGGCTCTTCGGCCAGAATCTCGTCAAAAAGAGCATCGGCTTCGCTGCGCATGCCCATGGTCATCAGGTGATATGCCTTATCCATTTTGCGCTTATGCATCCGCTCGTCCGGCGAGCGCTCAAGCAGCTCTTCAAGGATCGTCTTGTCTTCCATTTACCGATAGCCCCCTTTCAGATATTAGACAAATATTTTATCACTGTTTGCTTCGGCGGTCAATCACTATGGCAAAGAATGTTGAAATTCTTGCTCGGCTGTATTAAAATCATGGTGGAGGAAAGACTATGAAAAAGCTTGCGATATTTGATTTGGACGGGACATTGCTGTATACGATAGAGGATCTGCATGCGTCTACGAATTTTGCCCTCGCGAGCGAGGGCTTGCCCGAGCGCAGTCTCGACGAGGTGCGGCGCTTTGTCGGAAACGGCATACGTCTGCTCATTGAGCGCGCTGTGCCGCCCGAAACGCCGCCAGAGCAGACAGACCGTGTGTTCGAGGCGTTTAAGCGCCATTATTCGGCCAACTGCATGAACCTGACGCGGCCGTACCCCGGCATACCGGAGACCTTGGCGCAGCTCAAGGCGCGCGGATGGAAGCTTGGCGTCGTGTCAAACAAGGCAGATGCGCCCGTCAAGGCGCTCATCGCGCACTATTTTCCCGATGTTTTCGACAGCGTTGTCGGTGAACGCGAGAATGTGCGTAAAAAGCCCGCGCCCGACAGCGTTTTTGAAACTGTGCGCAGTCTCGGCTGCAAGATAGGTGACGCGGTGTATATCGGTGACTCGGACGTGGACGGACAGACGGCCGTAAACTCCGGCTGCGACTGCGTGCTCGTGTCGTGGGGCTTTCGAAGCCGTGCAACGCTTGAGCCGTTTAACTGCCCGATCGCCGACGATACCGGCAAACTACTGAATATACTGACGGAGGAAGAACGATGAAGATAAACAAGGCGCTGTCTGCCGCGCTTGCGGCCGCCGGAATGGGCTATGCCATCGGAAACCTGAATCCGGCATATGTTATGGGTCTGCGAAGGGGCTATGACATACGAAAAAAGGGCTCTGGCAATGCCGGGGCTACAAATCTGATGATACTTGAGGGCAAAAAGGCCGGCGCGTTCGTCATGTGCTTTGATATCAGCAAGGCCGCGGTGAGTGTCGGGCTTGCGCGCAAGATCTTTGCTCAGAGCAAGTTTGCAGGCGAGGCGGCCGGAACGGCCTGCATCCTCGGCCACATGTACCCGGCGCTGATGCGTTTTCGCGGCGGCAAGGGGCTTGCCTGCCTTGGCGGTGTGATACTTGCGTTCGGCGTCAACGACTTTCTTGCGACGCTGTTTCTCGAGTCTATCCTGCTGCTGGCGACGCGCTACCTCTGCGTCGTGCCGATCACCGGCGCGATATTTTATCCGATCTATCACGGCATCGAGCGCGGTGACTGGCGCGCGGCCGCGATCCTGAGTCTAATAACTCTGCCCATGCTCTCAAAGCATGTCGAGAATCTCGAGCGCATCAAAGAGGGCAAGGAACTCAAGCTTGATTTCCTCTGGGACAGAGACGGGGAGCTCGACAGAATAGGTTTTTCGGAGGAGCTTTAGAGGTGCATTGATACAGCTGCGTATACGGCTTTATCCGAAGTTTCCGGTCGCGACGCTGCAATGAAAATATGGGTAGGTGAGCCAGATCGTAATCAAAAAAAGAGTTAAAAATCTCAGCATACGCATAACGCGCGAGGGAGAAGTAGTCGTTACCGCGCCGCTGGGTATGCCGGACGAATACATAGACGCGTTCCTGCTTCAAAAACGCGGCTGGATCGAAAAGCACCGCGCCGAGATGCTGAAAAAAGCAAGTATGCGCCCTCGCGAGTATGTGAGCGGCGAGACGATACGCGTCCTCGGCGAGCCGTACATTCTGCGCGTTGTTGAGGGCTCGGCACCCGGCGCGGCAATAGACGGCCAAGAGCTTGTGCTCACCGTTCGCCGAAACAGTACGCACGAGCAGCGCGAAGCGGCGGTGATTGAGTTTTACCGGGCTGTACTCATTCCGATCGCGGAGGAATATATCTCTCTTTGGCAGGACAGGACCGGTCTAAGGTGCCGCGAATGGCGAACGAAAAAGATGAAAACGCGTTGGGGCAGCTGCAATGTTGCCGAGCGAAGGATCTGGCTGAGCGTGTATCTTGCCGCCGAGCCGAGAGAGTTTATCTCAAAGGTAGTCCTGCATGAGCTCACACACATTCGATACCCCGGTCACGGCGCTGACTTCAAGTCCTTCCTGAATGAAAACTGGAAGAAATATGTTTAACAATAATTTAACGAAGTTCTGTTGACACGCCTTAACAATAGCGTTAAAATATTAACGCTCAAGGGTGAGCATACTAAATTTGCTTATATCTGAAAGGAGAATGTTGTTATGGCTAACAGAATAATGCTCAATCAGACTTCATATCACGGCGCCGGAGCTATCCGCGAGATCCCGGGCGAGGTCAAGTCGCGCGGTTTTAAAAAGGCGCTTATATGCTGCGGCCCGACGCTCATAAAGCACGGCGTCATTGCCCATGTGACCGACGTTCTGGACGAGGCCGGACTTCAGTATGCGATCTATTCCGAGATCAAGCCCAACCCGACGATAGAGAATGTCGTAAACGGTGTTGCGGCGTTCAAGGCAGCAAATGCGGACTACCTCATCGCCATCGGCGGAGGCTCGCCCATGGACACGGCCAAGGCCATCGGCATTATCATCAACAACCCCGAATTTGCCGATGTGCGCTCACTCGAGGGCGTGGCCGATACGAAGAAACCCTGTGTACCCATTATTGCGATCCCGACGACTGCCGGTACGGCTGCCGAGGTCACGATAAACTACGTCATCACCGATGTCGAGCGCAAGCGTAAATTTGTATGTGTCGACCCGCACGACATGCCCATTATTGCCGTCGTTGATCCCGAGATGATGGATTCAATGCCCAAGGGGCTGACGGCTTCGACCGGCATGGATGCTCTCACGCATGCCATCGAGGGCTACACGACCAAGGCCGCGTGGGAGATGACGGATATGTTCCATCTTGAGGCGATAAAGCTCATCTCGAAGTATCTGCGCTCATCGGTCGCCGGCGAGAAGGAGGGGCGCGAGGGCATGGCGCTCGGCCAGTATATTGCCGGTATGGGCTTTTCAAATGTCGGCCTCGGCATTGCTCATTCCATGGCGCACACTCTCGGCGCGGTTTACGATACGCCGCACGGAGTCGCCTGCGCGATGATGCTGCCTATAGTCATGGAGTATAACGCCGACTATACGGGCGAGAAGTATCGAGAGATCGCGCGCGCAATGGGTGTCAAGGGCGTTGATGATATGACTCAGGCCGAGTACCGCCGTGCCGCCATTGATGCGGTCAAGCAGCTTTCCAAGGATGTCGGTATCCCCGAGAAGCTCGATGCGATCAGGGAAGAGGATCTGCCGTTCCTTGCAGAGAGTGCCTATGCCGATGCCTGCCGCCCCGGTAATCCGCGCGACACCAGCCCCGAGGATCTCACCGAGCTCTTCAAAAAGATTTTTTAGAGGCGAATTTTCAGAGGCGAATTAACGCAGTCCTTATACACGTATTGCAGGTGCCCGGTGTCGAAGCTGCGGAGAAAACCGTGACGTTTCGCGACCAGTGAGCGCAGCACAAATTTTCTTTCATCCGGTGCCGATTCTGCCGGCAAAGCCGGAAAACTACCCATACGGATGAGGTATTATTAATCGCGGCACAAGCCGCCTACAAAGCAAAAAGCCGAGAGTATAGACTAAAATCTATACTCTCGGTTTTTAATAGTACAGCTGCATTGTGACGATACATCGCCTGCGATGACCCGGCCTGCAAGCACCAATACCGAGCCCCCGAAAAGCTGTGCCGTACTTGTGGGTCGCTAAATTCCACGGTTTCTGCCGTCGTTTCGATATCGGGCTGCCGCAGACCTATACCGCACTCACGGGTCGCGAAACGTCACGGTTTCTGCCGTCATTTCGATATCGGGCTACTGCAGACCTATACCGCACTCACGGGTCGCGAAACGTCACGGTTTCCACCGTCGTTTCGATATCGGGCTACCGCAGACCTATACCGCACTCATGGGGCGCGAAACGTCACGGTTTCTGCCGTCATTTCCATACCGGGCACCTGCAATACGTGTATAAGGACTGCCTTAATTCGCCTCTAAAAATTCGCCTCTAAAAGCCCGAAGCCGGCGACCCCGGTCGTGGGAAGGGAGAAGACGATGGTTCCGGCTTCGGTGTCGGGTCCCGCTTTTTTTAGGATGGAAGCCATGATCTCCGACTTCTGCGCGGCGGCCGCAACGATGAGGACGACCTCCTTTTCCTCGGCGAGGGTGATGTTATAGAACTTTGGATCCTTCTCGCCCGTGCCCTTGCCGTGCAGGGTCGTACCGCCGCGCGCACCGGCGGCTCGAGCCGCGTTCATGACCATATCGGTGCAGCCCTCGTTGGTTATAGCGACGATGAGCTCGTGAGCGAAGCTCAGATTAGGCGGCTGTTTCACATTTTTGTTGTCCTGATTAAGATATGCCAAGGCTTTTCCTCCTCCAATGCTTTTTACCGGCACGGCAATGACGATGCCATGGCCCGGAACGCCGAGATGCAGCCTGCGCCGCTGTGCGGCGATGAGATCCTTCGTCTTTTCGGGGTCGGCGACGGTCATGACGACGCGTTTGTCGTTTGACTCAATGCCCAGAAGATCCATCATACTTTGCACCGCCGTGCCGCGCCCGTGCATGACCACTGTCATAGGCAGCCGCAGCTCGGTGCAGATATCGCTCAGAGTATCGAGCGCTTCGGGGTTGATTATTGAAATGACGTAGTTCATACAGCTTCCTCCCACAGCTCGATGATCTCGAGGTCGCCGTAGACCTCCTCGGGCGTCTCGACGCGCTTTGCGCGCTTTTCAAACAGAACGCCGACGACCTGGATCGACAGCAGCGGCATCATCGCGACCATTGCGACAACGCCGAAAGCGTCGCTTAAAACGTTTCCGCCGAGAGCAATGGACGCCCCCATCATGAACTGCAGCATGAACGTTGCGGTCATGGGGCCTGACGCGACGCCGCCGGAGTCAAAGGCTATTGCCGTGTAGATATCCGGCACGAAAAACGACAGGCCGAGCGCTATCGCGTAGCCCGGGACGAGAAACCACATGATGCTTATGCCCGTCACGACGCGCAGCATCGCAAGTCCCATTGCGAGCGCGATGGCGACCGAAAGACTGAGCTTTATCGCTTTGCCGGGTATTGCGCCCGCGCTGACCTGCTCGATCTGCTTTTCAAGAACGCCTACGGCGGGCTCGGCGGAAATGATGAACCAGCCCAGAAGCATCGACAGCGGAACGAGCAGCCACTGCGTATTGCTTGCGGCAAGCGCAGCGCCGAGCTCCGCACCGAGAGTCGAGAAGCCGACATTCACGCCGGTGAGAAACAGTACGAGGCCGATATAGGTGTAGACAATGCCGATGAGTATCTTCGCAAGCGGCCGCCCGTGCAGACGCAGCAGACAGAGCTGGAAGATGAGAAATATCGCGACTATCGGCAGCAGCGCGACGGCCATTTCGAGCATGTAGGCCGGTATAGCGGAGATGAAGGCCGAGCCGATCTCGCGCGTGTCGGAAAATGCGGCTGCGCTTATGCCGGCCACCGCCTCGCTACCGTCGTAGAAAAAGCCGAGGATGAGAACCGAGAGGATCGGTCCTACCGAGCAAAGTGCGACAAGACCGAAGCTGTCGGCCTCGGCGGCGCGGTCGCTTCGTATCATTGAAACGCCGAGACCCATCGCGAGGATGAACGGCACGGTCATGGGACCGGTCGTTACGCCGCCGGAGTCAAAGGCGATGCTGAGATAATTGCGGTCGGTAAATGCTGCCAGCGCGAAGATGAGCGCATAGCAGCCGATGAGCAGCCACCTGAGGCTCGCGCCGGTCAGAATGCGCAGCATGCACACTGTCATGAAAAAGCCGACTCCCACGCCGACGGTGACGAGCAGAACGCTGCTTTTTATGTGCGGAACCGTCTGCGCAAGAACCTGGAGATCCGGCTCGGCGACCGTTATCGCAAAGCCGAGCAGGAAGCTTACACCGAGGATGAGCGGCAGGTTTTTTGTTTTCGTGAGCGCTGTGCCGATCTTCGAGCCGATAGGCATCATAGCCTGCTCCGCGCCCAGCGAGAACAGACCCATGCCTGCGACGATCATCAGCGCGCCGATGAGAAAGCACAAAAGCAGGTCTGCCTGCATTGGCATGACAAAAAGGCACAGCACGATGACAATAGCGACGATAGGCAGCACCGACACCGCCGCCTCGCGCGTTTTTTCGACTATCGCCGTGTGATTGGCTTCAAAATCAACTGATCTTCTGATAATATCACTCCTTACTTTTTTGGAGGCGTTTTAACGCTTTTGCCGATACATTATTGCGCCGGCCCGGTATCGAAGCTGCCGGGCATCACAACAATGATCGCTTGCCGAAACCGTATGCGCTCTCGTCAATTGAAGGCGTTTGCGGAGAGCGCGTCGAGCATTTTCTGCTGGAGCCGGACATATTCGCGTGCGTCCTCCTCGCCGAGCGAGCGCAGAGCCGCCGCGACGCGCTCTATGGCCTCGCGCCGCCGTTCGTTTATGAGCTCGCGCCCCGTGTCGGTGAGAGAGACGTTCACGCGCCGCTCGTCGAACTCATCGGCGCGCCGCTGTATGAAGCCTTTCTGCTCAAGGTGCTTTAAAAGCGCCGCGATGCGTGCCGAGGATACGCCCATGCTGCGGCTCAGCTCCGAGGGGCAGCTCGGCGCGTCGCCGAGCAGAAGCAGACTCAGCGCGAAAAACTCGCCGCCGCAGGCGTCGCTGACAGCCTCGCCGGCCGGCAGATGGCTCAGCTGTGCCCTGACCGACAGCATTTTTTCCGCAAGATGAGAGTAATCCATTACGCATTCGACCTCCGATTACTAACACTGTTAGATAAATGATAACATAAAAATCGCCCCTATGCAAGCGCATAAGGGCGAAATATACCGTTTATTCATATTCTGAACGTTTTCTTAAGGCTCAGTCATAGCCTCCGTTTGCGGGCGGCAGGGCCGTCCATTCCGGCAGCTCCGCCACGGCCTTCTTAAAGGAGGTCACGGCGTTTATGAAATCTGCGGCGTCCTCATCCGATGTCATGTGGTAGACGGCCGTCTGATCGCCGCGGATAAGAAGGCTCCTTCCGTTCATTGTTACGGAGATCTCGTAATGCTCGAGCGGGATCATGCCGACTGCCTTTGATTTATCGTCCGCGAGCTCCTGCGAGGTCATTTCGCGGTCGATATCCGTAAGGCGATACTTGCAGACAAGCTCATACAGCCGCTGCAAAAAGTCCGGCTCGGGGCGAAGCTCCGCCGATGCCGTCCCGTCCGAGGCAAGATCCTTTTGAAGGCTGCCCGTCTGTGTGTCCAGGATGTTTTTCTGCGTCTCGTCGTACCACCACGAAAAGCGCAGCGAGAAGTCGTCCGGAACCGCCGGAGTGTTTTCGGGCGCTGCGCCCCGAAATATGCCGCAGCCTGCGAGCGAAAAAGCAAGAGCAAGGCACAGAATGCTCGCGGCAAGCCTTTTTGTCATGATCTCTCAGCTCCTTTTGTGTTCTTTGCCTGTATGACGCCTAGGGATGCGGAAATGTTCCCGCAGAGGGAAAAAAGCTTCTTCGGTCATTGAAAGGCCTGCCGCTTTGTCACAGTGCCTGCTTGAGCGTCAGGTCACGTCGATGAGGTATTCCGTGACGATTCCGTCGCTTATCGAGATTATGAGCCACATGCTGTCAATGTATTCGACGCCCAGATGGTACACAAGCGTGGTTTCCGGCGGGAAGTATTCACGGCTCAGCTTGAAGGAGCTCTGCCCGTCGCCGTCCTCATTGCCCAGAAGCGCGATGACATCGGCCTCGCTCATGCCGATGAGCGGGTGCTTTTCGAGCATGCTGTCGACGAGTTTATAGCGCTCGTCTGCGTTTGAAAGCCACTTTTCCTGCGAGAATGTGTGCTGGCTGCGGTACACGAAAAAGATAAACGAAATCACCAGCAATATGCACACAAGTACCGAAAATACGATGATAATGTTTCTTTTGCCTCGTTTTCCATCGGCCGCAGTTCCTTTCATTTTTTAAAAACAGCTGCTTATTCTAAAGAATGAGCAGCTGTTGGAGATTGTTCGATTAGGCCTCGCCGCGCTCTTTGAGAGCTTCCTTGCGGGAGAGGTTTACTCTGCCGCGGTCGTCGATCTCGGTGACCTTGACCCAGGTCATGTCGCCGACATTCAGGACATCCTCGACCTTTTCGGTGCGCTTGAACTCGAGGTCCTTGATGTGGCACATGCCGTCCTTGCCCGGAGCGAGCTCGATGAACGCGCCGATGGGGATGATGCGCACGACCTTGCCGTAGTACAGTGCGCCGACCTCGGGCTCGAAAACGATGTTTTCGATAGTCTGACGTGCCGCGCGGCATGCCTCGATATCCTCGGAGGCGATGAAGATGCTGCCGTCGTCGTCGATGTCGATCTTGCAGCCGGTGTCGGCAGTGATCTTCTGGATGACCTTGCCGCCGGAGCCGATGACCTCGCGGATCTTGTCGGGATTGATCTTCATCTGGATCATCTTCGGTGCGCTCTTTGCAAGCTCCTTGCGAGGCTCGGGCAGAGCCTTGAGCATGACCTCGTCGAGGATCTGATAGCGAGCCTCGCGGGTGATCTCGAGAGCTTCCTTGACGATCTCGTGCTTGAGGCCGTCGTTCTTGAGGTCCATCTGGATGGCGGTGATACCGGCCTTGGTACCGGCGACTTTGAAGTCCATCTCGCCGTGGAAGTCCTCAACGCCTTGAATGTCGATGAAGGTGGTGAAGTCGTCGCCGTCCTGGATAAGACCGCAGGAGATACCGGCAACGGGAGCCTTGATGGGAACGCCCGCGTCCATGAGTGCCAGCGTCGTGCCGCAGATCGAGCCCTGTGAGGTCGAGCCGTTGGAGGACAGGATCTCGGAGACTACGCGGATGGTGTAGGGGAAGTCCTCGACCGAGGGAATGACGCTCTCGAGCGCCTTCTCGACCAGCGCGCCGTGGCCGTATTCGCGGCGGCCGGTGCTGCGGCTGGGACGAGCCTCGCCTGTGGAGTAGGAGGGCATATTGTAGTGGTGCATGAAGCGCTTCTCTTCCTCTTCCCAGATGGTGTCGAGCTTTTGGGACATGGAGAGAGTTGCGAGAGTTGCGATGGACAGGACCTGAGTCTGGCCGCGGGTGAACAGTGCCGAGCCGTGAACGCGGGGGATCAGGCCGACCTCGCTGCCGAGGGGGCGGATCTCGTTCATTGCGCGGCCGTCGACGCGCTTGCCGGCCAGCAGCCACTTCTTGACGACCTTCTTCTGCAGCTTGTAGAGGATCTCGTCCATGTACTGCATCATGTCGGGGTGCTCCTCGGAGTACTTTTCCTCCATTGCGGTGACCCACTCGTTGACGCGAGATTCTCGGACGTTCTTGTCGTCGGTGTCCATGCAGTATTCCATGCCCTCGAACTCGTTCTCGACGAGCTTATTGAACAGCTCCTCGTCAAAGGAAGCGTGCTCGTATTCAAACTTCGGCTTGCCGACCTCGGCGACCATCTTGTCAATGAGGTCAAGAACGGGCTGCAGATGCTCGTGAGCCTGAACGATACCCTCGTACATGACCTCCTCGGGGACCTGATCGGCCTCGGACTCGATCATTACGATCTTCTTATGAGTCGCCGCGATGGTGGTGGTCATGCGGTTGGTCTTGCGCTCCTCCTGAGTGGGGTTAAACAGATACTTCTCACCGTCCCAGCCGAGAACGATGCCGGCGATAGGACCGTTAAACGGAACGTCGGAAATGCTGACTGCTGCCGATGCGCCGATCATTGCGGTGATCTCGGGGCTGCAGTCGCGGTCGACGGACAGGACCTCGCAGGCGATGACAACATCGTTGCGCAGGTCGGAGGGGAACAGGGGGCGCATGGGACGGTCGATGAGGCGGGAGGCCAGGACTGCGGGCAGGCTGGGCTTGCCCTCGCGGCGCATGAAGCTGCCGGGGATGCGGCCGACTGCGTAAAGCTTTTCGTTGAAGTCAACTGCGAGGGGGAAGTAGTCGATGCCGTCCTTGGGACGAGCCGATGCGGTGCAGGTAACTAAAACGGTGGTCTCGCCGTAGGTCACGAGGACAGCCGCGTTGCACAGCTCTGCCATCTTGCCGACTTCCATCTTCAGAGGACGGCCTTCGTACTCGATCTCGAATTTTCTGTACTCGGGAAATTCTTTGTGAGTGATTATCATTTGTTTGCTCCTTTTCATTATTTATATTTCAAAATCGCCGGAGCATAGCACTTGAAACTAAGGCCAAAGCCTCAGCCTCATTTTCAAATACTAAGCCCCTTTAGAGGCGAATTGAGAATGAACTTATACGTTTATTTGCCGACGGCAAATGGATCGGAATAACACCTCATTCATCGGCTCCGCCGACACCTTCCCCTCGAAGGGGAAGGCAAGGGTGCGGGCAAAGATTTTGCACTAATATAGCACGATAACTGCGTACAGCGACCCCTCAGCCGACTTTGTCGGCTGCTCCCCTTACGCAGGGGAGCCAATGGGGTGCGCTGCAAATATATACTGCACTCGCGGGAAGCGGCAGTTTTCCGGTTTTGTCGGAATTTTCGACACCGGGCTACCGTAATATGCGTATCGGTAGGTGCGTCAATGCGCCTCTGAAAAAGCCTTCCCCTTCGAGGGGAAGGTGTCGGCGCAGCCGACGGATGAGGTGAAATTAAATTCGTTTGCCGCAGGCAAACACAATTAGCTATCCACTGTCAGCTATCGGCTCTCGGCTAACCTGCTTTTTTCATCGCCTTGCAATGAAAAAAGCAGGGGACATATTCACTTGTCCCCTGCTTAAAACCTTCATACCCTTCGGAAATGCCGGACTTACTTGCGGATGCCCAGCTTTGCAATGATTGCGCGGTAACGCTCGATGTCCTTCTTTGCGAGGTAGTCGAGCAGACGGCGGCGCTTACCGACCATCTTGTACATGCCCAGACGGCTGTGGTCGTCGTTGGGATGGACCTTCAGGTGAGCGGTCAGCTCGCGGATGCGCTGCGTGAGGATGGCGATCTGAACCTCGGGAGAGCCGGTGTCGCTCTCGTGGGTCCTGTTTGCCTCTATAACGGCGGTTTTGGTCTCTTTGGTGATCATAATGATACCCCTTTCCGAATTTTCATATACCCTGTGGCCAAGTAAAGGGATGAAAGGTCTCCCGAATACTGAGCTCACGGGCTTAGCCTTGTAATATTACCACTTGCGGCGGCGTTTGTAAAGAGCTTTTTTCAGTTTGATAGAAAGCCGTCGTCGCCGGGATTCAGCTCTGCGGTCTTAAAGTACAGGCTCTTCAGGGTTTCCACGCTCGCGCCCTCCGTCATGCCGACAGACCAGCTGCTGCCGTTAAGATACCAGTAGACGATGCCGGCGCCCTTTCCGTCGAGCTTGAATAAGGGATTTCCCTGCAAAAGCTCCAGGGTCATTGTCGGATCCTCGGTCCACTCATAGTGCATGCCGGAGATGTCCGTCTGCTCATCCGTCTTCTGTGCGCGAATGGTGAAGGTGCCGTAATCGGCCTGATACAGCGTCTCATCGCCGTCGATGGTCGTGTAAACGGGCGTTTTGCCCTCGATATCCGGCATAACAATGTTTGCAGCCTTAAACTCCTCGGCGCTGGATTCGTGCACGGGGTTTGCTATTTGGCTGATGTCATTGGTGTTTTTCTTGTTCTGAGCCGAGCAGGCGCACAGCGCGGCGGCCATTGCAAGGCACAGCACACAGCAAATCATATTTCTGAATTTTTTCATTTTAAATTTACTCCTTTCGAGGTCATGATGATCGATCAATAATCCTATGACGAAGTATCGCGAAAAAATGTTCCGCAAACATTTGATATTATAAGCGCGTTGTGATAACATACATCTGATTTTAACACAGGAGAAATACAATGGACAGCAATTTTTTCGCGCTTATTTCGCGCATGCGTTATATCGAACGCTGGAGCTTGATGCGCAATTCGATACATGAAAATATCCAGGAGCACAGCCACATGGTCGCCGTTATCGCCCACGCGCTGGGAGTTATCCGCCGCGACGTATACGGCATCCCCTGTGACCCCGAGGCCTGCGCGACGGTCGCTTTGTACCACGACGCAAGCGAGATACTCACCGGCGACCTGCCCACGCCGATAAAATACCACGACGAGGAGATCATGAGCGCTTACCGCAGAGTCGAGACGATAGCTTCGGAAAAGCTTCTGGGCATGCTGCCGCAGGAGCTTCAGGCTGCGTTCGAGCCTGTGCTTGTTGGGGATGTGCAGAGAGAACTGCATCCGATAGTTAAGGCTGCCGACAAGCTGAGCGCGTACATAAAATGCATTGAGGAGCGCAAGGCCGGAAACAACGAATTTTTAAATGCCGAAAAGCAGACGCTTGCGGCGATACACGCCTACGAGCTGCCGGAGGCCGAATATTTCATCGAGCACTTCATTCCGGCATTCGAGAAAACTCTTGACGAATTGGGGACGATAGAATAATGGAAAACTCAAAGCTTCAAAGAATAAACGAGCTTGCGCGCATAAAAAAAGAGCGCGAGCTGACCGCTGAGGAACTCGCCGAGCGCGACGCGCTGCGCAAAGAATATCTCGACGAGTGGCGCAAGGGCGCAATAGAGGTGCTCGAAAACACCTATATCCAGACGCCGGACGGCAAAAAGCATAAGCTTCAGAGGAAGGACGGGAAATGACAGCCTTTGCAGTCTGCATAAACGCGGTCGTTCCGATATTTCTCATCATGGCGCTCGGCTGCCTTGCGAGGCATCTGGGCGCTATAAAGCGCGAGGAGGTTCCGAAGCTCAACAAGCTGCTGTTTCGCTACTTCATGCCGGTGATGCTGTTTTACAACATTTACACCTCCGATCTGTCGAGCGCGGTGCAGCCGAAGCTGCTCATATTCGCGGCAGTCGGCGTGCTTGTCGAGTTTTTTCTCAGCTTTGCTTATGTCATGCTGACCGAGAAGGAAACGGCAAAGCGCGGCGTGAAGATCCAGGGCATTTACCGCTCTAACTTCGTCATCATCGGTCTGCCGCTGGCGACGGCGCTCGTGCCCGGAGCGGATGCGGGTCCGGTCGTCGTAATGATAGCCGTAGTCGTCCCCATGTTCAACGCCATCGCCGTCGTGACGCTTGAGCTTTTTAACGGCAACAGTCCGAAGCCCCTGTGCATCATCGCAGACATTTTCAAAAACCCGCTCATCCTCGGCACGATCGCCGGTATCGTGTTCCTGCTGCTGGGCATCGAGCTCCCGGGGGCGCTGCTGTCGACGATAAAGCAGATCGCCGGAGCGACAAACCCCATGATGCTGTTCGTGCTCGGCGCATTCTTCCAGTGGGGCGGCATACATAAATACATAAAAGATCTCGTCGAGGTCTGCCTCGGCAGACTCGTTATCATGCCGGGCATATTCCTCGCGGCGGCGTATCTTTTCGGCATACGAGGCATCGCCTTTGCCGGAATGATCGCCATTTTCGGTTCGGCCACCGCCATTGCGTCGTTCACCATGGTCCAGCAGATGGGCGGTGACGATGAGCTCGCCGGCGATATCGTCGTATCCACCAGCGCCCTGTGCTGCTTTACGATGTTCGCATGGTCTTTGGTATTCAAATCCCTCGGAGTTTTTTAGAGGCGCATTGACGCACCTATGGATACGCATATTGCGGTGGCCCGGTATCGAAACGCCGATATAAACCGGAACGTTTCGCGCCCCGCGGGTGAAAGCATATTTTGCGGTAGCCCGGTATCGAAACACCGGTGTAAACCGGGGGTGTTTCGCGCCCCGCATGTGAAAGCGTATTTTGCGGCAGCACGTGTCGAAACAACGGCGTAAACCGTAGTGTTTTGCCTCACGCGAGAAAGGTGTGTTCTCGCAGCGTGCTGCATATAAGTGAAAACCGAGAGTACAGACTCAAGTCTGCGCTCTCGGTTTTTGCACTCATTAAGCTTGATTAATGTGTTTTAACAGCGTCAACTCGCCGTTAAAAATCTGCGTTGCCGGTGGTGCGGGGATGGAGCTCCACATCACGGATATTTGAAACGCCGGTCAGGTACATGACGAGGCGCTCGAAGCCCATGCCGTAGCCCGCGTGGCGGCAGGAGCCGTAGCGGCGCAGATCGAGATACCACCAGTAGTCGTCGGGATTCAGACCCAGCTCGTCCATGCGTGCGAGCAGAACGTCGAGCCTTTCCTCACGCTGAGAGCCGCCGATGATCTCACCGACACCGGGAACGAGGCAGTCGGCTGCTGCAACGGTCTTGCCGTCGTCGTTCATGCGCATATAGAATGCCTTGATATCCTTGGGGTAATCGGTGACAAAAATGGGCTTTTTGAAGACCTTCTCGGTCAGATAGCGCTCATGCTCGGTCTGGAGGTCGATGCCCCACTCGACGGGGAAGTCGAACTTCTCGCCGCTCTTCTGTAGGATATCGACGGCCTCGGTGTAGCTTATGCGGCCGAACTCGTTGGATACAACGTTCTCGAGGCGCTCGAGCAGGCCCTTGTCAACGAAGGAATTGAAAAACTGCATCTCCTGCGGGCAGCGCTCGATGACGGTGTTGATGACGTATTTGACCATTGCCTCGGCGTTATCCATGTAGTCATAGAGGTCTGCAAAGGCCATCTCGGGCTCGATCATCCAGAACTCGGCGGCGTGACGCTGTGTGTACGATACCTCGGCGCGGAAGGTCGGTCCAAAGGTGTAGACATCGCCGAAGGCCATGGCAAAGTTCTCGGCGTTGAGCTGGCCTGAAACGGTCAGGCTCGTGACCTTGCCAAAGAAATCCTTGCTGTCGTCTACCTTGCCGTCTTCACGCAGGGGGAGGTTGTTGAGGTCAAGAGTCGTCACGCGGAACATCTCGCCCGCGCCCTCGCAGTCGGAGCCGGTGATGATCGGTGTGTGGACGTATACAAAGCCGTTATTGCGGAAAAACTCGTGTACCGCCTGAGCCGCGACGCTGCGGACGCGGAAGGTCGCCGAGAAGAGATTCGTGCGCGGTCTCAGGTGCTGGATCGTGCGCAGGAACTCGACGCTGTGGCGCTTTTTCTGAAGCGGATAGTCGGGGCTGGAAACGCCCTCTACAACGACTTCGGTCGCTTTGAGCTCGAAGGGCTGCTTTGCCTCGGGCGTGAGCACGAGCTCGCCTTTTGCGATGAACGCGGCGCCGACGTTTTGATGCGCAAGCTCGTCGTAGTTAGCCAGCTTTTCGCGCTCGAGCACGACCTGAAGGCTCTTGAAGCACGAGCCGTCGTTGAGCTCTATAAATCCGAAATTCTTCATGTCGCGGATGGTGCGTGCCCAGCCGCAGACGGTTATCTCCTTGCCGCCGAAACTCTCGGGATCGGCAAATATCTGAGCTATCTTGGTGCGTTTCATAAAAGACACTCCAATCTGAAACTATATTGACAAATGCACATTATATACTATTTTTTTCTTCCTTGCAACAAATTTAAATTTGTGATATATTAATAATGTATTAAGAAGTGTATCGCGTTTTGGGCGCCGCCTTTTGCGGCGCGATTTTTTTGGAGGTAAAGAATGCTGGCGGTAGGTCAAACGGTCGTATACGGAACTCAGGGAGTGTGCACGGTAAAAGAAATAAGCATGCTCAAGCTCGGCAAAACGAAGGGCGAATATTACGTTCTCACTCCTGTCGACGACCCGGGCAGCACCGTTTATGTGCCGACGGCAAACGAAAAGCTCATGAGCAAGCTCCGCCCGGTGCTGACGGGTGAGGAGGCCGACGCGCTCATCACCGAAGCTATGCGCGAGCCGCTTGAGTGGATAGTCAGCGACGCTGAGCGCAAAACGGTGTGCGACGATATCGTCAAAAACGGCGACCGCAAGCAGCTCATGCAGCTTGTCGGCATGCTCTATCGCCGCCGCGAGGCGCTCAAGGATCAGAAGAAGCATTTCCACAATGTCGACGCGCAGTATCTCAAGACCGCTGAGCGCATGCTGCACGGCGAGCTGGCCTATGCCCTCGGCATAGCTGTCGACGATGTCGTGGACTATATCCGCAGTTTTTCAGAGGCGCTTTGACGCACCTACGGATACATTTATTGCGTCAGCCCGGTGTCGAAGGTGAAGCCGAAACCGTAAGGTTTCGCATCCCATAAGTGTTGTGCAGATTTTGTTTCGCACCTTTGTATGGAATGGACTTGCCCGTCCCGTTTGCTGAATTTTGGTCGGAATTGATTCTAATTCGCAGGGGCGAGCAGTGCTCGCCCGTTTTTTTGCGGTTTTCTTCGTACTTTCTGGTCGTGACACCGCAAAAGATGTATCGGTACGATCTCAATGCGCATCTGAAAATCCGTTTGCCGCAGGCAAACACAATTAGCTGCCCAATCTACGTACACTTGACGAAAATTGCAGAATGCTGTATTATTAATTAGATAATAAAGTAATTAAGGAGGAGCATATATGGGTCTTATCCCTCAGGTGACCTGCCGCCGCTGCGGAGAGAAATATTCCGCGATGCGCCGCCGCTGCCCGAAGTGCAGCACTCGCAGAGTCCAGAACAGCCGCCGCGCTCCCGGCACAACGCCCAGCGCCGTCAAAGGCACGGCCGCGAACAAAAGAGCGGGCGATAATCGCAAATGGCAGTTTATCTTCGGCGCGATACTCATTGTTGCCATCATTGCGGCTCTCATAGTCATGATAACGGTGAGTCTCGATAACGCGGACAATCCCAATGCTCCGGTCATGCCGACGCCTCCGGCCGAGGTCTCTGCCGCGCCGACTCCGACGCCCACGCCGACCCCGACTCCGACTCCCACGCCGGAGATAACCTCGGTCACGATGAGCAGTCCCTATGCAAGCCCCTGCACGGAGTTTGCGTTCAGCGTCGGACAGTCGATAACGCTCACGGGCTCGCATTTCCCGATGACGGTCGCCGCCGAGTACGAGTGGTCATCGTCCGATCCGAGCATTGCTACGGTAACGGTCAACGAAAACGGTACATGCACCGTAACGGGCGTGAGCGCCGGTACGATGAAGGTTATCCTCTCGTGCTACGGAAAAACCGCCGAATGCACGGTTTATGTGAGAAACTGAAAAAAACTGTTGACAAATTCATCGGCATCAGGTAGAATAACCGTTGCCGATGAAAAACGGACGATTGGCGCAGCTGGTAGCGCATCCGCTTGACGTGCGGGAGGTCACAAGTTCGAGTCTTGTATCGTCCACCACAGAAACTGCACTTTTTAGTGCAGTTTCTTTTGTTTTTGCCCACTTTTCGCCCTGAAAAGTTATCAAAAATCTGAGGCGTACCCTAACGTACCCTAACGGGGCTAAAACATAGCAGCTTTTCGATTACTTCGAGGCTGCTTTTTTATTGGTTCATAACAACTTTCATGTAACTTTCCATTCGATTTGCACTTGCTTTTTTCATTTCCTCTGTGCAATGACCGTAAACATCAGTTGTGCTGAGCGAATCTTGACAATTGAGAAAAATAATGCTACTGTAATATCTAAAGTTTTAGATGGAGCAGCAAAACAACATGATAGAGTACAAAAGCTTAAACGACCTTGTTTATGAGGAAATCAGAGACAGGATAGTTTCGAGCCGCTACCATCCCGGTCAAAAGCTTGACGTGGATCAGATCGCGGCAGAGCTGAAGGTCAGCAGAACACCGGTCACAAATTCGCTCAAAACGCTTGAAAAAGAAGGATATGTGACGATACTTCAGCGAAGCGGCAGCTATGTGCGCAAGTATTCCAAAGAGGAGATCGAAGCGCTGTTTGACTTCCGTGAGGCGCTTGAAGTCGTCGTTATAAAAAGGGCTATAAAAAACGCAGCGGCGTTGGACATGAGACAGTTTATATGCGCATTCAGGGAAAGCCTTGAGAATTTGAGCACCGAATCATTGGCCGATAAAATGCGGATTGCCGACGATATTCAGCAGAAATTCCACGCGTATCTATGGGAGCAGTGCCCGGATATAATATATAACGAGATCCGAAACGTTATGCTGCTTACGCGCCAGATAACCGTACGGCACATTAATTTCTGTACGAAGAGAGATAATGCACTTGAAATCGCAAGGAACGAGGTTATGGTCCATATAGCCATCGCCGAGGCGATAGAGCGCGGAGATGAAACGCGTGCACTCGAGGGGATTCGCGAGGATATTTCTGGCACAAAGGACGATATTCTCAAAAACTTTGAGGCGATTGAAGAGCAGGAAGTCATTTTTTGAACGCGCTTTGCCATTAAAATCACATATTTGTTGAGTTTTTACATACTCTTACCCTCACTTTTGTTTAGAATGTGTATTGCAAAAGTGAGGGCTTTTTGATATTATAAACTAAAATTTCAGATTTTAAATTTCAGTGAAGCGAAAATTATATAAAAAAGGAGAAATCGGATGGAACAGAACAGCAGCAATGTATTCACGAAATCGCTGTCCAAGACCTACAAAAAGATCACCCATGCCGAGGGGGTCTATTTGTACGACGAGGATGGCCGCCGCTACATGGACTTCGGCGCCGGACTTGCGGTGACGAACATCGGAAACGGCGTTAAGGAGGTCTGCGACGCAATAGCAAAGCAGGCCTACGAGGTGACCTACCTCAACGGCGGTGCGTTTACCAGTCAGGCGCGAGAAGAGCTTGCCTCTAATATCATAAAACTCGCTCCGAAGGGTATGGAGAGAGTGTTCTTCTGCAGCGGCGGTTCCGAAGCCGTTGAATCTATGGCAAAGATCGCTCGGCAATACCAGATAGAAATGGGCCGTCCGAGCAAGTACAAGATCATTTCCAGATGGCAGAGTTATCATGGCAATACATTTGGTACACTGTCGCTTGGCGGACGTCCGTCGTGGCGCAGCAGATACGAAAATCTGCTGCTGCACATGCCGCACATCGCTCAGTGCAATTGCTACAGATGTCCTTACGGCCTTGAAAGATGCAATTGCAGTGTTCCCTGTGCCGAGGAGCTTGAGAGAGTGATAAAATATGAGGGCGCGGAGTCCGTGGCGGCGTTCGTGCTTGAACCTGTTACCGGAACGACCGCAACTGCGACGGTGCCTCCGGTCGAGTACATGAAGCGCATCCGAGAGATATGCGATAAATATGATGTGCTCATGTGCTGTGACGAAGTCATAACGGGGCTTGGCAGAACCGGCAAAAACTTTGCCGTCGATCACTTCGGCGTAGTACCCGATCTTATCTCTATTGCAAAGGGACTCGGCGGCGGCTACGTTCCCATCGGCGCAGTCATTGCTCGCAAGAAGGTCGTAGATGCGATAGCAAACGGCTCCGGCATACTTGAGCACAGCTATACATTTGCCGGAATGCCCATAGCCACGGCGGGCGCTAACGCAGTCGTTAAGTACATAATAGAAAACGACGTCGTGGGTATGTCCGCCAAAAACGGAGAGGCGCTTCTAAAAAAGCTCAAGGACGCCCTGGGTGATATCCCGGCTGTCGGCGATATCCGCGGTATAGGAATGCTTGCAGGCGTTGAACTCGTTTCCGATCGCGAGAGTAAGGCACCCTTTGATCCAAAACTCGGTATTGCCGGAAAGATCGCGGCATACTGCCTTGATAAGGGGCTGTTGGTGCTGTCCGGCGTTACGGGAACGGCAGACGGAATCATTGGTGACGCGCTTCAGATATCCCCTGCGCTGACAATGACGCCCGAAGAAATGGATGTTGCCGTTGCGATACTAAGGGAAGCAATTATTTCCGTGACAGGTGCCTGAGCATCGGAGGCAGAGTATGAAAAGTAAAATTCAGAAATTTGAATTGTGGCTCGGCGGTGTGGTCCTGATACTTATGGTCCTGGTCGTTGTGCTTCAGGTCATATTCCGTTATTTCGGGAATCCGCTGTCGTGGCCTGAAGAAGTCGCGCGCTGGACGATGATCTGGGTCACGTTTGCCGGAGCGAGTTATGCTTTCAAAAACGGCGGGCTTATAAGGGTAGAGTTTTTTGTGAACAAATACTTCAAGCCCGGTGCACAGAAGGTCATAAACATCATAGACATGGCACTGCTGGCCGTTACGTTCGGATACCTGCTTTATTCATCGGCTCTTTATATGATGCTGACGATCAAAAAGCACCAGGTGTACAACGTAACGCAGATGCCGTATGCCGCAGTAGTCGCGGCGCTTGCGCTCAGCGGCGTGCTGTGCGTGATATTCTCGGCAAAGCAAATAGTTGATATTGCAAGACTTCACAAGGACGGCGCAAACGGAAAGGAGGAGATCAAATGACTCCGTTAGTAACAACAATAGTTCTGTTCGGATTGCTGCTGGTCCTGCTTTTCCTGGGTGCGCCTCTCATAGTCTGCATCGGACTGCCTACGGCGGCCGTGATGCTTCTGAGCGGAATGCCGGTCGCAACGTTTGCACAGCGCATGTTCGTTGCCGTCGATTCGTTCACGATGATGGCAATACCGTTTTTCATGCTGGCGGGTAAGCTTATGGAGGTCGGCGGAATGTCGCGGCGTATCGTAAGATTTGCAAACGCGCTCGTCGGCTGGATGAAGGGCGGTCTTGCCCACGTCGTCATCGTTGCATGTGCGTTCTTCGGCGCTCTTTCGGGCTCCGCTGCCGCGACCTGCGCGGCGATAGGCTCGACGCTCATCCCCGACATGAAGAAAAAGGGCTATCCTGCGGATTTCGTTGCCGGTCTTACGGCTGTTGCCGGCGGCCTCGGTGTTATAATCCCGCCGAGCATAACGATGATAATGTACGGCGTTTGCTCTAACACATCGATAGGCGATCTGTTTGTTGCCGGAATAGTTCCCGGTATACTGCTTGCCATCATATTTATGATAACGGCACGCGGCGAGGCCGGAAAGCGCCACATAGAGCAGACCACGGATTTCTCACTCAAGGAGCTGTGGCTGAGTTTTGTCGATGCGATCCCCGCACTGCTGGTGCCGGTTATTCTCCTCGGCGGTATTTACGGAGGTTTCTTCTCCCCGACCGAGGCGGGAGCCGTTGCCTGTGTCTACGGTTATCTTGTTGCCCGCTTCTGGTATAAGGAGGTCGACAGCACAAATATCGGCGGCATCCTGGGCGGGGCGCTGACCAACACCGTTATGGTGCTCATAATTGTGTCGGCATCCGGTGCGTTCAGCTGGTTGCTGACGGCAAACGGCGTGTCCTCGCTGCTCGGCAGTGCGGTCGGCAGTATCGCCGGAAACAAGTTCATGTTCCTGCTGATATGTAACCTTATATTCCTGTTTATAGGCTGCTTCATTGAATCGGTCGCAGGTATCCTTATCGTAACGCCGATATTGCTTCCGCAGGCGCTTGCTCTCGGCGTTGACCCCGTGCACTTCGGCATTATCATGGTCGTAAACCTTGCTCTGGGCCTAACTACTCCGCCCGTCGGCGAAAACCAGTATATAGCCGCGGCCATTGCGGATATACCGTTTGAAAAGCAATTCAAGGCGAGCCTGCCGTTTCTGGCGGCAAACTTTGTCGGCCTTATGATAATAACCTATGTGGAAGAGCTTTCACTCTGGCTGCCGCGTCTGCTTGCCTGAGTGGGTTTTGGATGAAAAAGAAAATTAAAAACAGGAGGAAAAAATGAAGAATCTAAGAAAATTCGCAGCATTTGCCCTCGCTATTGTGCTTATGCTCAGCCTCTGCACCGGCTGCGGCGACGGCAAGGACAATGGCGATCAGAAGGCGGAAGGTGATTACAGCTATCACTGGAAGCTCGCAACGACAGAAACTTCCGACTATTACATGACTGTTCTCGCTCAGGAATTTTTGGACAAGGTCAGCGAACGCACCGGAGGAAAGGTAACCGGTGAAGTGTTTGCATCCGGCCAGCTCGGCGGCCTCGTCGATGCCCTTGAGGGGCTTGAACTCGGCACCGTCGATATAGTTATGGACGGCTTCAGCTCTCTGGGCGAAGTTAACCCCCTCTTCGACGTCTGGGGCATGCCCTATCTCTATGATAACGATGAACACCGCGACAAGTTCTGGGACGAGTACTTTGACGAGTGCGCGGAGCTCGTAGCCGAAAAGGCAAACATCCGCATGGTCACAGTTCTTGACGGACTTAACCGCAACCTTAGCTGCACCAAGGCTGTAAACAATCTTAATGACCTCAAGGGCCTCAAGATCCGCGTTCCGACCATCACTACCTATATGAAGGTCTGGGAGTGCTTCGGGACTGCGCCCGTTCCCATGGCACTGTCTGAGGTCTACACCTCCATCCAGAATAATGTCGTTCAGGGTCAGGAAAACGATATTATGCTGACCATGAATATGAACTTCTACGAAGTCGCACCCTATGCGATCATGACCGAGCATGTTCCCTACGAAGGCTCGCTGTTTTTCAATGAGGAGACCTTCCAGTCCTTCCCCGAAGAGCTCCAGAAGATCATTCTCGAGGTAGGCCGTGAGATCACCGAAAAGAGCCGCACCGTCGTTGCAAGCGAGGAAGCAAAAACTCTTGACAAGATGGAAGAAATGGGTGTCACCATTATCCGTCCCGACCTCACCGAGTTCAGAGCTGCGACCGCAAGCATGTACGAGGGCAACGATACCATTAAGCCCGTTCTTGACCTCATTGATAAGGCAAGAGGATAATTAATATGAAATAGGATAAGGACAAAATCCTTATCCTATTTTTTAAGGAGCACAATGCAATGAAGAAAAGCAATATTCTGTTGGGCTGCGTCGCGGATGATTTCACCGGTGCAAGTGATGCGGCATCGTTTCTCCGCTCTGCCGGGCTAAGGGTCACAATGTGCACCGGCCTGCCGAAGGACAGCACCGAGATCGCGGACTGCGATGCGGTGGTCATAGCGCTAAAATGCCGGTCAACACCCGCCGCGGAGGCAGTGCGCGACTGTACCGAGGCATTCCGATGGCTGCTGGCCGTCGGTGCAAAGCAGCTTTATTACAAGTACTGCTCGACGTTTGATTCCACTCGTGAGGGCAACATAGGCCCCGTTATGGATGCGGCGTTCTCCGAGCTCGGCGAAAAATACACTATCCTGTGTCCGGCTCTGCCCGTGAATGGAAGAACGGTAAAAAACGGGCGACTGTTTGTCGGCGGCGTGCCGCTGCACCTTACGCACATGAAGGATCATCCGGTAAATCCGATGTGGGCCTCGGATATATCCGAGCTCATGCGTGAGCAGAGCAAATATCCCTGCCATGTTGTAACGATAGAGGATATGCTCGCCGGACAAGAGCACGTTGAGTCGATGCTGGAGCGCTTTTCAACGCAGTCGGAACACTTTTACATCATTCCCGATTACTTCGAGCAGGAGCACAATGAGCTCATCTATTCGCTTTTTGGCGGCGTTAAGATACTCAGCGGAGGTTCTGGTCTGCTCGCGGCGGTCAATCCCGACTGCAAAAGAGCGCTTGCCGATAATGTGAGCTGCACCGCGGCGGGGAAGAGTATTCTGCTTGCCGGAAGCTGCTCAAGCATGACGCTGAGGCAGATAACCGACTATAAAGCGGATCATTCGGCGATAAAGATCGATCCCATGAAAGTAATTGACGGAACCCAGAGCAGTGTATTGCTGTGGGAAGAGGTTGCAGGACGTGACGGAGTGCTGCTTTACAGCTCCGAGAGTGCACAGGAGATATCCCGCATACCCGATGCTCTCCGTCCACAGGTCTCAGCAGCGCTTGAAAAGCTCATCTCCGAGCTTGCACTTATGGCTGAAAAGGACGGCTATACGCAGATCATTGTCGCGGGTGGAGAGACATCCGGTGCTGTTGCAAAGGCTCTCGACTTTGGTGCATATCTTATCGGCGAGAGTGTTGCGCCCGGAGTTCCGGTCATGATGCCCGTGAAAAAGCCGGAGCTGCGTCTCGTTCTCAAGTCCGGCAACTTCGGCAAGGAGGATTTCTTCCGCGCTGCTCTTGAAATGACTACGAAGGGCAGGCGAGGAATATGAGTATGACGCTTGAGCAAAAGCTCAAAGACGCGGTGTGGATAGCCCACAGCCTGTTCGAGCGCGGGAAGACCTCCGGTTCGTCGGCGAACCTCAGCTTCCTGCACGATGGTAGAATATACATCACTGCCAGCGGAACATGCTTCGGTACGCTCACGTCCGACGATTTTGCGGTGGTGTCGCCCTTAGGCGAGCGGTTCAACTCACTCAAACCCAGCAAGGAGCTGACGCTGCACAGGTACTATTACGAGCACGATGAAAGCGTGCAGGCAATTATACACACCCACGGCCCTAATGCCGTCTTGTGGTCGTGCCGCAAGTTTGCCGCGAACACGGACATTATTCCACCTTATACGCCGTATCTCGGAATGAAGATAGGCAGGATAGGACTTATACCATATGGCAGGCCCGGTTCGGACGAGCTTTTTACAGCGTTTAAGGAAAACCTCGATACGGGAGACGCATATCTTCTCAAAAACCATGGTGCCATCGTTGGCGGAAAAAGTCTTATGGATGCATTTTTCGGTATAGAGGAGCTCGAAGAGAGCGCCAGAATTGCATGCATGATCGAAAATGACGCAGAATACGAAACAATATGAAAAAACCGGCTGTTAGGCCGGCTGAGATAAGAAAACACACGTCCGAAAAGACGGAGCATGCACGAATGTCATCGTTGCGGCGGCTTGGTATACACAAAGTATGCCTTCCCCGCCGCGCCTTGACCTCGCACATGCTCCGTCTTTTCGGGTGCTCGCAGTTTTGAAGCTGAGATTTTTTGTTCCTGCAAGGATGAGACCGCAGAGCATACTGACGTATTCTCAAGGTCTCAGACGCGTCAGGGGCGAAAAAGATCGCTTCAAAACCGTATGTTTTCTTGTCTCAGCCGGCCTTAAGCCGGTTTTTTATTTAAAGCTAGGTGAATACTATCAAGTGCAACAGTAAAAAAAGAAAAGAAGTTCATACGAATCTCTGGTAGAATGTAATTACCACAAAAACAAAAAACCAAAAGGAGATCCGTATGAACTACAAACATCTTAGCATAGAAGAGCGCAGTTGTATACGAAAATATTATGTGGATGGGCTAAGTTACCGA
>CAKUAS010000005.1 GCA_934636655.1 uncultured Oscillospiraceae bacterium | reverse complement strand
TATGTGACATTGCTTGTACGGCTCATCGAAGCCCGGAAAGCGGAGCTTCGGACGCTTCTCAAGACCGTTACTTGAGGTCTATTTTCAGACCTCATTTCGGTATGAACCAAAAGTAAAATCCCTTGCAGTAGCAGAGATTTTCCGCTATTGCAAGGGATTTCGTCTGTCATATAGCTGTTTCTGCTTTCTTGATCAGAAGTATAAAAGAGGATTGCTTAATCAAATATTTTCTGCAATCTCGAAAGGTTCTCAGCGCAGAAAACTTCGTGAGCTTGTTCACGTTTCAGGAGGCAAAACGCCAAGTATGAGTAATTCGCTCTATTGGAACGGAGACATCGTTTGGATTTCCTCCAAAGACATGAAGAGTAGTAGAATTTCCGGTAGCGAGCTAAAGATAACAAATCTGGCGCTCAATGAGATGACGCTTTATCATCCGGGGACATTATTGTTGGTTGCGCGGAGTGGTATCTTGAAACATTCGCTGCCTCTCGCTATTCTCGAAGTAGATGCAACGATAAATCAGGACATCAAAGCATTGCAAGTACATGGTTGCAACGCATTCTACCTCTATTATGCAATTCTGTCGCAAGAGGACAATATCATTAGAACCCTTGTGAAAACCGGAACAACTGTACAAAGTCTCATGATGGATTCCTTCTTAAACATTGAAATACCAACGCCTGACATTGACCAGCAACAAAGCATAATCGACAAGCTGGCTAAACTCGAAAAGTATGTAGATGTTCAGGAAAAAGAACTATCGTTATTATCCCAAATGCGAAATGGCTTGTTGCAACAGCTCTTCATATAAAGAGCTGCCTCATATAGCCGTCTCTCGTTTTACTCAGAAGTTCAAGTGTTTTTTGGGTTGCTTGCAACCGTGCCTCCACCATATCAAGAATATCTGCATACAGAAGTTGTTTCACATGGCTGGGATACATAACAGGAATACCCATAAGCAAATCATCCGTCATAGATACTCGATCATGACGAACGCCTTGTGAGCCGTTATCATAGATGTACCTGTACCATGCGTCGCTCTTAAAGTACCAAGCGAGATATGAAGGAGAAATATCTGCTTGCAGCACAAGACAGGTATATAGCGGCGAGATAATACCTTGCTCACTGAGAGTATATCTATTGAACGGTCCGTATGGCGCAGAATTTGACTTTCTCGGATTGTAAACAAAGTCTCCATTTTCGATGACATAGTAATTTGCTGTGTTTCCGTCCACTGCAATAACCTTGTCAAAGAAATCGCGCTGAGGAATTAGTCCGTATTCCGCAGAGTTGGTAATTACATTTTTTATTACTCCATCTGTGTTACGGCGCGAAACTTTTTTAAAAATATCACCCAGTCGAACACAAGTCCACTCTGCGCCATTCTGAGAAGGGAGTTGGCGAAAAATGCGCTGCATGACACCTCTTTTATACTTCTTGAGGGCTTCTACTTTTTTTCGCTGAACATCAATTCGACGGTCAAGTATGGTTAGAAAATCAACGATTTTCTGTTGCTCACGCAAAGGAGGAAAAACTACCATCCCCGTTAGTACAAATGTATTATTGACCTTCATATCATGTTTTGCGCCAATATTAACCAGTGGCTTTAGAAACTTGTTAAGTCGAAGATCGTTCGAGAAATAGAAATCAACAAACCTCGGAACAACAGTTTTTAAGGGGTGGTACACAGCGTAAAGAGTGGACACTATACCGGGAACACCATTGTTGACTTTGATAATCCCATAAGGTTTTGCTTTGAGGGGACTCTTTGTATATACAATGTCATCGGTTTCGACTACATGATAATCAGCAACACTTTCACCAGCGAAAGATCGTCCCTGAAACGCTATCTGATTAACAATACCATATTCCCCTGAGACGGAAAGAACATTCTCTTTTCCAAACTTTAATTGTTTATTGCGGTCGGTGTTTTCAACGAGATAATGTAGTAGTCCTTTATGCTCCCACGGCTCATCGAAGCCCGGAAAGCGGAGCTTTGGACGCTTCTCAAGACCGTTACTTGAGGGTGTTAATGCCCTGATTATCCCTCCACCGGATAATGTTCGTGGAGGTGGTCATTATGACTAACAATACACAATTCAAGACGCTTGTGAACACATGGCTAAATCAAAAGAAGCCCATGATCACGCCGTCAACCCACGCCAGCTTTACGCTGATTGCCGAAAATCACCTGATCCCATATTTCGGCAAGCGCAAGATTGGCAGCATCACCGAAGCGGACATCCAGAGCTACATTTCGTATCTCTACAATGCTGGACGCTTGGATAAGACCGGAGGGCTTACCGTGAAGACGATAAGGGATGTTATCCTCGTTCTCCGGTTGTCAATGGAGTATGCCTACAAGGAACGGGCTATTCCACTCCTGAACTGGGACCTAATCGAATACCCAAAAGAGCTTGGTATCAAGAAAGTGGTTTCTCTCTCAAAAGATCAAGAGCAAGCTCTAATCCAGTGTATCTACATGGACTTGAACCGGAAGACAGCGGGAATTTTGATTGCATTGTTTACCGGAGTCCGGATAGGCGAGCTGTGCGGCTTGCAGATGAGGGACATTTCGCTGACGGACAAGACCATCAGCATCAACAAAACCGTCCAGCGTATCTACGACAAGAAGAAGGGAGAATCGTATCTTCATATAGGACCGCCAAAGACGAAGACCTCCGCTCGAACGATTCCTGTTCCGTCCCTTCTCATGAATATCATCAAGAAGTTTTACACGGAAAACCCGAATCACTATTTTCTCACGGGCAAGACAAAGCCAACCGAGCCGAGAACATATCGGCAATTTTTCACACGTTTCTTGAAGCGGAACGGATTGGAGAAAGTGAAGTTTCATGAGATCCGGCATACATTTGCGGTTAGGGCAATCGAGATACCAGAGTTTGATATAAAGTCTCTTTCTGAAATCCTCGGACATAAGAACGTATCTTTTACCCTGAATGTATACGGAAGCGCAAACCTTCAGCAAAAGGTCAAGTGTATGAATCTATTAAATGACCTATTATAATTAAATGGATTATTGCTGGCGAACTAATGTAATTTGATATTAGTAGTCCCTAATATAAGATTTTGAAAGGCGTTTTGTGGAGGTATCAAAGACGATGTTGGCACAGTCCATTCAGTATGCTATAATAAATTTATACCTATAGGTTTGGTTGAATAGGAGATACCTATGGACGCACGAAAGCGTTTAATCATCATAAAGGGAAAAGACCAGACGGACTCGGTTGCGAGCTTCCAGTTCCGTGATGGGAAGTGTGAGGTCGTCTATACCAGTGCGCCCAATAAGACATACAGCTTCCAGAGCGGTAATGTGGAGATCCTGCCTCTACAAAAGAAAATCGAACCTGCGCAGGTGATTGTCACCGCAAACGAGCAAACGATCGGCGGAATCGACGAACTTCTCGACTTCGGCGGATATTACCGCATTGTCCGCGACGGAAAGAAAGATTTATCCTTCTGTAGAAACGAAGTGCAGTTCCAGCAGAATTGCCTGACAGACGGTAAAAATCAAGAAGCATTCCAATATTTCAAGGAAACTGCCGCGGCAATTAGCCTCGAGGTGGAAGGTATCAACATTCTGAGTATGCAGTATGACAAGATCAAGCAGGTCAGCGAGGATACTGTGCTGGCAAGCTATCTTGCACCACGGAAAGAAGTCCGGGCACCTCAGATGCCGGAGGCGGTAATCTATCCGTTTGGCCTGAACCAGAGCCAGAAGCTGGCGGTGGAGCGGGCGCTTTCCTCCAAAATCAGCATCATTCAGGGCCCTCCGGGGACAGGAAAGACGCAGACGATTTTGAATATCATCGCCAATGTTATCCGGAGCGGGAAGACCGTGGCGGTCGTATCCAACAACAACTCTGCAACACACAATGTGGCGGAAAAGCTGGAAAAGAAGAATGCTGTTTTTCTGACTGCGTTTCTCGGAAGCCTTGCCAACAAGCAAAAGTTCTTGGAGGCTCAGACCGGTGCCTATCCGGATATGAGCGATTGGGAGATACCACCAGAGAAACGGCAGCAGCTGGATCAGGAGACAACCGCGCTTTCCAAAGAGCTGAATGAAATGCTCAATGCCAAGAACCGCATTGCGGAAATTGAGCAGGAATTTTTGCGATTGAATCCAGAGCAGCACTATTTCGAGGAGTATTATGCGACCTACGGCGATGCGCCGACAGAGAGTCTGGACAAGCTGTCCTCGCAGAAGATCCTTGCGCTCTGGATGGAATTTGAACAGCACGCAGAGTATGAGAGCCGTTTAGGACTTTTGCAAAAGCTCTCCATCATGTTCCGATTCAATCGCAGTGCGCTCAAACTGTTTCTTCGTTCCCCGGAACTGGTCATTCCCTATTTGCAGAGTCAGTTTTATGCCGTGAAGAGGCGGGAACTGGAGGCCGAAAAGCAGGAACTGAACCGCAAGCTGGAACACTACGCTTTTGACGCAAAGATGGACGAGCTTACCCAGAAGTCCCTGCGGTTGTTCCGGGCGGAGCTGGCAGCGCGGTATCACTGGCAGAATGACAGGCAACGTTTTGAAATGAGTGATTTCCGCCGGAATTCCGCAGTGTTTATCCACGAGTATCCGGTGGTACTCAGCACGACCTATTCCATTAAGGGAACGTTGAGCATCGATCATGTCTATGATTATTTAATCGTGGATGAAGCCTCCCAGGTTGATTTGGCCACTGGGGTGCTGGCATTTTCTTGCGCACGGAATATCGTGATTGTCGGAGACTTGAAGCAGCTTCCCAATGTGCTGACAGAGGACGACATCCGCACCAGCGATGCTATCTGGCAGAAGTATTCCTTGGATGAGCGGTATCGTTTTTCGACCCACAGTCTGTTGTCCTCTGCGTTGGAAATATGGCAGGACGCGCCTGTTACGCTGCTGCGGGAACACTACCGCTGCCACCCGAAAATCATTAACTTCTGCAACCAGAAGTTCTACCACGGGCAGCTGATCGTCATGACCAAAGACCATGATGAGCCGAATGTGTTGACCATGTACCGAACAACTGCGGGCAACCACGCCCGCGGTCATCTCAACCAGCGTCAGATCGATGTCATCCAGCAGGAGGTGCTTCCGCGGCTGCATCAGCAGAATTTCCAGAGCATCGGCATTATCACGCCGTATCGGGATCAGGTGACAGCCATCCGCAAGCAGCTGGGAGATACTTATGAGGTGGACACCGTCCACAAGTTTCAGGGGCGGGAGCAGGATGCCATCATTCTGACTTCGGTCGACAATGTCATCACAGATTTCGTGGATGATCCCCACATGCTGAATGTGGCAGTTTCCCGCGCAGTTCATTCGCTGGCGGTGGTCACATCGCAGGACCCGCGCAATGACCAAACCAACTACGGCGACCTAACGCGGTACATTGAATATAACAATTTTGAGGTTATCCAGAGTCAGGTCTACTCCGTGTTCGATATGCTCTATCAGGGCTATGCCGAGCAGCGCAGGGCATACCTGCAAAAACATAAGCGGGTATCGGAATACGATTCCGAGAATCTCATGTACACTGTGATTCAAGAGGTGCTGGCCGAGGAGGTATTTTCCTCCATCGGCTGCGCGGTGCATGTTTCTCTTGCGACGCTGGTAAAGAATTATGAACCGCTGACAGAGGAAGAACGCAAATATGCCCACAATCCGTTGACCCATGTGGATTTTCTGCTGTTCAATCAGATGGATAAGCAGCCCGTGCTGGCGATTGAAGTAGATGGGACTGGCTTCCACGAAGCGGGGAGCAAACAGGCAGAGCGAGATATAAAGAAGAACTCTATTTTGAAGAAGTGTGCCGTTCCGCTCCTGCGCCTCCGTACAGACGGCAGTGGAGAAAAAGAGAAGATCAGGACTGCGCTAAAGGGAGAATGATTATGCAGAAGATTATTAGGAATGCGATTAGATGCAAGAAATGTGGAGATGTCATCGAGAGTAAAACTGTCCATGATTTCAAATTTTGCAGCTGTGGCTCATGCGCCGTGGACGGCGGCCACGATTACCTTCGCAGATGCGGAAATCGTGAGGACTGGGAAGAGTTGTCCAAAGCGGAAAAGGTGGAAGACAAAGATGCATTGACTTGATCTTGGCTTGCGGAAATTGGTGGTGCAAGGATGTCGCTTATCATCATTCGCAATGCCGCCACGAATTGCTCAGGGCTGGCATCGTTATAAAAAAGGACCTCTCAGCGTGGATGCAAACAGAAGTAAAAATTGCTTAGGGGTATAGTTAACCCGCGAGCCCGCACCATAAGTACCCCACATCCCCAAATAGCGACTGAGACGCATTGCTTCAGCCGCTATTTTTCTAAAAAGTTTCAGTAGCTGTTTCCGCCGAACTGTGGTATATGTTTGTGCTGCAAGGAGGCGAGCGCATGAAATACAAGCTACTGAAAGACCTATATGACTGCTTTTATATCCCACCTGAACTCCAGGCTCAGAAGCAGGAAATTGAGGAGTGCCATCAAGCACTTAGCGAGGTGTTGGGCAAACCGGAGCGTCGGCTGGTGCTCCAGATCATCGACGCAAAAGACCGCATCGCGGAGGATACCTCCATCGACAGCTTCATCTTCGGATTTGAACTGGCGCGGAGGCTGTCCGTAGAACTGAATCACTACGAAAACGAGCGCTCAGTCTCCTGCCGAACGGCAATGGGATTGGGTGCTCGTTTCACATCTAAGGAGGAAGAAAAATGAAGAAACTCATCATAGTAACCCTGATTACCACCTGTGTCGCCTTGTGCGCCGCCGTGTGGCCGAATAACAACGCAACCGAGCAAACACCAGTCCCAGTCGCAGAAACCGCTGTGAGCGACCAGAAAGCGACCGTTGCGGAAATTGAGGAACCCGCAGCACTGGCAGAGAAGGAAAAAGGAACGATTCCGCGACAAGAAGCGCCCCGAGAAGAGCAACCTGAACCGGAGATAGGGCCTATTGAAACACCCGTAGCTTCCGAACTCCAGCCTTCCACAGGGCAGGCACCCACTAAGAATTCCGCACCAGAGCCAACTCCGCCCCAACCTCCTAAAGAACTGCAGCCCGGTGATAAAGTCTATGTAGCAGGCTTCGGCTGGGTGGAGTACGAGGGGCCCAACCATTGTGAAGACGGCGCGGATATTTACGAAAACGGCAACAAAATTGGGATCATGGGGTGAAATATGCGGAAAATATTCAAAATAGGGCCAAGTTGCTATTGACAATCAAACTTTCTATGCTATTCTATAATGATTTAACCTTGATGTTGAATGGATGGCATGGGCGAGAAGGAGAGTATGCATGGCGTATGAGTTTGTTTGCGAGTCCGAAGCAAAGTGCTATCGTTCGAATTGCTCGGACGTCCTGAAGAAAACCTGCGAGCTATTGAAGGAGGAGGGCATTTCTGCACAGTTTTCACTTGTCGGAAGCGGGGCAAGGAATATGATCACGAGAAACGGGGAGGGTCCATATGACCTTGACTACAACCTTTTGGCCATGAAAGCAAATGACGAGTATCGTGACCCGCGATTGTTGAAAGATACAATTAGAAATGCCCTTAACAAAGCGGTGGGCGGAAAGTTCTTTTCGGATGCACAAGATTCAACTTCTTGCTTGACTGCACTGCTGTATTTTAAGGACACTCCAAATGTTGAATTCAGCTTTGATGTTGCTATTACCACGAAAAATAAAAACGGGAATTACATGCGCTTGATACATAACAAAAATGTGTACGCACTGGGCTTGGATCAATACACATGGAACGAAGTGCCGAAATCTCATCAAGTAAAAGATAGAGCGGATAAACTGAAGAAAGCTGGATTATGGCAGAAGGTTCGTGACAGGTATCTTGAGAAGAAAAATATGTATCTGTTTCGACAAAATCATGATCATCCGTCCTTTGTGGTGTATGTGGAAGCGGTGAATGAGGTTTATAACAGATATTTCAATAGAGGAGGTGGGTACAGTGTGCAATCGATTTTTTGACTATGATGACGGCGACTTCGCCATGAGCATTTCGGATAATATGGCGATGGACTCCGATGGGGATCTCATGATGCGCATGGGCGATCACATGGCGATGGATATGGACACCGGCGATATTCACATGATCTCAACATGGCCCGATGATGACGAGTAAATCATAGGCAGCAGCTCAAAGACTGAGCCGCCATAGACAAGGAAAACACTTTCAAAATCCAGACGGGAAAAACAGCGGGACAGGCCGTAAAGGCTTGTCCCGCTGTTTGCGTCTTATGGCAGATATTCTTCTGTGATCCGATACCGGCTGATGCCGAAGGCATTGCTCCGCTCCACGATCTCCGCTGGGATTTTGGGCAGATATTTCTTGCTGAAGCTGGTATCTCCGAAGTAGGCGTCAAAGTTTGCCACCGGCAGAACCACCCATTCACAATCATCCTGCCGGTTGGCGAGATAATAGCGGGTCAGAGTACAGACAACCTCAGATGGAATTTCCTTCGGAAGCGCCGCGTTCACTTTCTCTGCCAATTCAGGCGGTAGCTCCGGTCCCTCTTTGCGCAGCGGGCCAAGCTCCAGCGCATCGGCAAGGACATCATCAAAGCGCAGCGTCCACGCGCCCTTGGTTTGGGGCGCAAAAATCGGGATCTGATACTGCAGCACCTTGCTTCGCCATGCGGCGGCGAACTTTGACTGAATGACCTCCGCATACTTGAGCGAGGTGCTGCGCACCTTTTCCGGGTGCGTCAGCATGAAGTCAGCAGCGCAGAGAACATGGCGGAGAAACCAGCCGGTCCCGTCCGCATCCACCAGCTCCGGGAACTCCGTATGCAGCTCCGAAAAGTTCGTCCGGAACTGCCATTCCTTGTCCGGCACACGCTTCCCGTCCTCCGGAACACTGCACCAGGCGCAGAGCGCACGGCGGGCGTAGTCAATTCGATCGTGAGGATCACCTAAAATGACCGTGCCGCCCTTGCCATGGAACAGATATCCGCGAGCCAGAATGGTCAAAATCCGAGCCATCCCCTCGAACTCCAGGATCGTGGCAAAGGTGAATCGGCCCAGCCAGGTCGTATCGCTCTTCTTGCTGGCGGTATAGGAAACCGTTCCGGTATATGCGCAGAATTCTCCCCATTCATTAATCATCCCGCACCTCCAGAACATTTTTCTCGATGTACTCCGGCAGCAGATCCCACAGCAGGTCACGCCTGCCGAGGGCCACCACATAGCGCACGGCCAAAGTCGGTCTCACGATAGCGGTCAGCAGCTCCCGGCACTTGGCCGTTACGGCGTCACGGTAGCTCCGGGAGGCGGACTTGTCCGCGAAGACTCTCATCATGGCGGTGAAGGCCTTCGAGTCGCTTTCACGAAACAGCTGCTTTTTCTCCCTGCCGGTGTTCTCGTCCTCCATATCACAGACAATGTCTCCCAGGATGCGGTAGCCGCCGAAGCGGAAATCGGTCAGCAGATCGTAAACATCCTCAAACTCCGGCTCCGGCACCCATTCCCGCAGGAAGCGCTCCCGTGCATCCTCGTCCATGAGGTGCCATGCCTGTTCCCGAATGGCCTGCCGTAGAGCGGACACCTTTTCCGGCGGCAGACTGCCGAACAGGGCGTACAGCTCGTCAGGATCGTATGCATCCTCCTGCCCTCTGGCATATAGAATGCGCTCCACATCGCTCTTCCGCTTTTTCTCCTTCAACGGAACGCGGCAGGCCCGGATGCGGGAGAGGCAGGCATCGTAATCTTGCAGCAGCGCATCTACCGCCGCCAGCTTATCGGAATCCAGCTGTTCCCTCCAGTCCGGCTGCTGGGCGAAGGAAAACAGTTCCTCATCCTTGGCGGGCTTTGCCTTGATGTGCGGCGTGTTCTTTTTCAGCTGCTGTGCCAGATACGGCAGACGCTCCACGTTGGAGTCCACCTTGCTCCAATCCACCTTCTTAAAGAATGCCTTCACCCTGGCGGCATGGGTAGGCTCGTACCAGGCCCGCCGGGTTTCCATCTCCTCTACCAGCGTTTTATATTTGAGAAAGTCGCTGCGCTTGACGGTTTTATGAGTCAGGTACTCATCCAGATCAGGGCGGATGCCGCTCTTGGCCGAGTCGATCTCCAGCCCGGTGAGGATGGCTAATGTTTCCGTCTCCTCCCGGCAGCGCTCCCGTTCCTCGGCGTCGGAGTTTTCGTTGTAGGCAATGATGCTGCGGTCCAGCGCGGCATTGCAGATCTGGCCGACACGGGAGGAGAAGGTACTACGGACGGTTTCAAACCGGGCCTCCCAGTCGTCGGCGCTGCGAATCTGTGGCTGGGCCGCGGGGATCATCAGCAGCGGCAGGTTGTGCGACCGGGAAAATATGCTCTGCGGCCGCGGAGGATCGTGATGGATGTTTCGCTTCACGCATTCGTTCAAAATGGGATCGCTGATCGTCTTGATCATGTCGCCGTCGTAGTCGGCACCGCCCAAACGCTCCGCGGCGAGTGAAGTGTAGCCAACCATAACAACATCCGTCAGATGGCCGAGATACTGATCGCGTAGATTTTTACTGTCTTCAAGAGGATAAAGCTGCATTTCTTCATTCCGGGCAATGTGCGGATTGCGCAGCAGCGTGCAGACATGACCGGATTGGTAAGCTGCGCCCGGAGCAAAGAAATTCTGATGGTTTAACTCCAGCGCCCAGCGAAAATTGATAAAGGTGTTCGCTTTTTTACTTGTTCCGGTTTTCGTAACAGGCAGGCAATTCAGAAAATCCAGCAGATCCCCGGAAAGATAACGGTTGTCTCCCGCCACAATTAGCCGTCCGACGGCGTACTGCTCTGCGATTTTATCGGCTTCGGCCTCCAGCCGCTTGGCATAGACTGGTTCGTTGATGAAGCGCGGATTCTTTTTCAGCACGGCGGCAAGGATCTGGTCTCTGCCCTGATGCCGTTCCCACCAGCTGACCCGTTCAAACTTTTCCAGAAAATAATTCTGCCGAAACGACTCGTCGGCGCAGAAGCTGTAATACGCCAGCTCCGTCTGCTTGGTGAGCCAATTTCGCTCGTCCGTCTCCGGACTGTGATCCCAGCCGTCCGGCAGATCGGCGGGGCGGAACTCGTCACCCTGAATGGAAACGGTGGTCAGAAACTGATAGTTCAGCTCGGTGGTCTGTTCCGGTTTCTCCTTGCTCACATTGGTGATGTACAGCGCATGGCGGTACTTGCGGAACACCGCCCAGTAGTCCTCCCAGCTCATACCGCTCTCGTTCAGCCAGCCGCAGCCCTTGAACATACTCTTGGTGAGGATGATGTCGACCTTCTGAATCGGATGCTGCACGCCCCACAGATCGGTGATGGTGTCCGCACCGCTGCGGTCAAGATAATCCTTGAAGTCCACTTCATGCAGCATGCCCTTCACATATGGCATACGGATCTGAAACGAGGTATGGACTTTCTTTCCGCACAGCTTCTCGTCAACAAGGCGGGCATATTGTTTGGAGATCAGCCCCTCGCCGTCGAAGCAGGTGACTTCGACAGCGGCCATCGTTTCCAACCGGTGATATTTGCGGGTGCTGCTCTGCGTTCCGTCGTCCTCCACCGTGATCACCTCTGTGGGCGGGGGCGTTCGTACCGGATTGTCAACGACCACCACCCGGTGGGGGCGGTCAATGTCGATGCCGTCAATGCGGATACCGCTGGACAGCATCAGGCCGTTGTAAGCGTAGAGTTTACTGAGTTGGCAGTCACCGATGGTCATATCCATCATGATGCGGCGGCGCACCGCGTCATAAAAATCCTCCCGGATGAAGGACAGCCGCGCCTGCCGGCTCATGCTGCCCGAACGCTCAAAGGCGAGGTAGCGATGTGGCCCGGAGCCAAAGTCCAGGCTCACGCCCTCGGGACGGAACAGAGCCTTGGCCTTCTCCTGTCGAATCAGGTGTTTCTTTCTGGCACCGCTCCGGTCAAAGATGCCGGAGAAGTCCATATAGAAAATGATGTCGGAGAGGTCCGTCACCAGCTGCCCGCCGGGTGTTCCGGTGAAGGCATCGCCGTGCAGCACGCACATGATCTGATAGAACAGTGCGTTATCGTCCTGCTCGTGGGGTGCGGAAAGTGATTTGCATTTCTCTGTTTCGGCGGCGCTGAGATGGAAGGTATATGCACCGTCCTGCTGCCTTCCATAGCTGATCACGGTTCTGGCGGACAACTCATAGATCCTGTATTTCACCAACGGCATCGGCTCACCTCCTGATGCTTCTATTCTATCATGAGATCCCAAATTTGCAACATGGATACTGCTCCCACTTTTTTGGTGGGAGCTTTTTGCTTGCAGCTCTCAATAAAAAATTATAAAGGAGGAATCCAATGCAAGAATCCACATTCACCAACTTTGACCAGCTGCCGCTGTTCCTCAACGCGAACACGGTGGCGCAGGTGCTGGGCGTGTCCATCTCCAGTGCCTACGAACTCATGCACGAAACGGGCTTCCCAGCACTGCGGATCGGCAACCGCATCGTGGTGCCAAAAGAAAAGTTCCGTCAGTGGGTAGACGCGCAGACAGGAGGTGATGCCTGATGTTCCAGCGCTGGCCTAAACGGGATCCGAACAAGCACTACTATCTCGTGCCCAACGAGGTCTTTAATCTCGGACTCAGCTCTCACGAGATTGCCGTCTACAATTACCTTCTGCGCTGCGAGGATCGCAGGACCTATCAGTGCCATCCCAGCTACCGTACCATCGGCAGGGCGGTGCAGCTGAGTGAAAACACCGTGCGGAAGTATGTGACCGGTCTGGAGGAGAAGGGGCTCATCCGCACCGAGTCCAGCACCATCACCACAAAGGATGGCCGCGTGCGCAACGGAAGTCTCATCTACACCATCCGCCCCATCCAGGAAGCAATGGAGCTGAACTACCAGCGGCAATTCCTGCAGGCGGAGCATGACATGGAGCGAGCAAAGGCAGAAAAGCGGCTGGCCGAGTTGAATCGGCAGAACAAAAAGAAGGAGGAAGAAAGCGCATGATGCAGCAGATTGCAAACTTTATCGTAGACCATGACCCGATGGTGGTTCTCCGTCGCACGCACGATACGGTGCGCTACATCCGGTGGGCATGGAACAAGGATCATGCCGACCCCATTGATGAAGAAGAGCTTCGCCTGTTCCTCTGCGATGAGCACTACGGCGATCTGACCGATGCGCAAAGAGCCGTTGCCCGTCGGTGCCGGGACGAGATGCGGAGGGTCTATGCGGAGCTGTGCGTGCGTTTACTGCAAAGTGGGATCATGCTGGAGTGTGGCATGGTGCCGGACATCAGTACCTACCGTAGCGTGTTCTGCCCGGAAGGGGGTGATGCGCCGTGGATGCTTGACCGGGCGGGATGACCGAAAATCAGACCGATTTGCCGCCGACGAAAGAGAAGCAGGAGAAAGCCCTGACGCTTTTCTGCGTCAGGGCGAGCCACAACTGCCCGCAGTGCGGGCAGTTTCAGGGCTTTCAATCGACGCTGTTTTGCCGTGGGAAACCATAAAATGACGCTATTTTTGTGAAATACAGGCGAAGGGCCAGTGTTTTCGAGAAAACAAATGACGCTTATCAGAAAAAATGAAAGGATTTGAAGCTATGAGTGACAAAAAAAGACATACGATCTGGATCGATGAACGAATCTGGGAGGATGTACTGAGCCACTATAAAAGTGACAACTGCTCCACGCAAAATGAGTTCGTGGAGAACGCGCTGCGATTCTACATTGGGTACCTGAACACAAAGAGTGCTGGTGCATTCCTGCCACAAGCCATCTCCTCTGTGATGATCGGTACGATGGACAACTATGCGCGCCGTGTTGGTTCACAGCTCTACAAGCTGGCTGTGGAGCAGAACCTATGCAATCACATTTTGGCCGAGGACACCGATATGGACGCACGTGACTATCAGCTTCTGCGTGGTCGGAGTGTCCGTGAGGTGCAGAGCACCAACGGACGGATCTCCTTCAAGGAAGCTCTCGACTTCCAGAAGACGGTCTAAATCTTTCAAAAAACCAATAGCTATTTCCGCAAAAGTGTGGTAGTTGTTTGTGTTGCAAAAAGAAAATGAATCCAAAGGAAGTGAAATACATGGCAAAACGAAGGCCGTCCGGCGACGGCATGGTGCGAAGGCGGGAGGACGGACGCTGGGAAGGCCGCATCGTCATTGGCCACAAGGAAAACGGCGAGCCGCTGTTCCGTCATGTCTACGCCAAGACGCAAAAGGCACTGCTGGACAAGCTCCACCAGAACATCGAGTGCTACCGTGATGTGGAGCTGACCGAGGACAGCCGGATGACCTTGGGCGAGTGGCTGGATCGCTGGCTCGCAGAATACAAGGCGGGCACAGTGCGGTCCGGTACGCTCGAGGGCTACCGCCGCTACATCGAATACTATATCAAGCCGCAGTTGGGCGACAAGCAGATCTCCCTCATCTCCCAACAGGATATCCAGCGGATGTACCGCCGTCTGAAAACGGAGGGGCGCATCCGCGAGCACCCCGAGATGGGGCATCAGCTCTCTGACTCCATGGTGCGCCACATCCATACCACCCTCCACACCGCGCTGAAGGACGCGGTGCAGGCCCATGTCATTCCCAGAAATCCCACCGAAGGTACAACGGCGCCCAAACCCAACTACAAGCCCAAGCGCATTCTGACCGGCGAGGAGCTGGACGCCTTTCTCGCGGTGGTGGAGCGGGACGAGGTGTGGCGGGACTTCTTTCAGACGGAGCTGATGACCGGCCTGCGCCGCGGTGAGATCTGCGGTCTGCAGTGGAGCGACTTCGACGGGAATGCCGGCACGCTGAAGGTGTGCCGCACCCTCCACAGCCAGAGGAAGGGTGAGTACACCGTCGGCGAGACAAAAACGGGAAAGGGAATGCGTACCATCCTCCTGCCGAAGACGGTGGCGGACATCCTGCGGCGGCGCAAGGCGGATACCATCAGTCAATGGATATTCCCCGACCCAGCGAAGCCGGAGGATCCTGTCAACCCCGGCTCGGCCTACCTCCACATGAAAACGCTGCTCCGGCGGGCGGGGCTGCCCAGTATTCGCTTCCACGATCTGCGCCACACCTTCGCCACCCACGCCCTCACCAGCGGCGTGGATGCCAAAACGCTGTCTGGAATTCTGGGACACACCAATGCGTCCTTCACGCTGGACACCTATACCCATGTCACCTCAGATATGCAGAAGACAGCCTCGGGCATCGTGGGCGGCTTCATGGAGGATATCTTCGGAAAGGAGTTGAAACCGTGGCAAGAAAACGAAAAGCCGGCGACGGAACCGTAAGGCAGCGCAAGGATGGCCGGTGGGAGGGGCGAGTTGTCATCGGCTACGATGACAACGGCTATCCCAAGACGAAAAGTGTTCTCGCCAAAACGAAGAAGGAGTGCGTCGAGAAGCTCCAAAAGCTCAAGGAGGAATGCGGCGGGCTGAAGCCAGAGAAGGTGCGGCCCGAGATGCCCTTCGGGGATTGGCTGACATACTGGTATGAGAATCACTCCAAGACCAAGATCCGCCCCACCACACAGGAGACCTATGAGAGCCGCATCCGCCTGCACATCATCCCGGAGATCGGAGACATCCCGCTGAATAAGCTGACACAGAACGACCTGCAGCAGTTCTATGGGCGGCTCAAGAAAAGCGGCCGGAAGCGCTTCACCGACAAGTACGGCGAAGGGCTGTCCGACCGAATGGTGCGCATGTGTCACGCCACCTGTCGCTCCGCGCTGGAGAAAGCGGTGCAGGATGGACTGATTCGCGTGAACCCGGCTATCGGCTGCAAGCTGCCGCCCAAGAAAGCGCGGGAGATGCAGGTGCTGACACGAGAAGAGTTGCAGCGATTCCTCATTCAAGCGAAGTTTGAGGGCTACTACGAGGTCTTCCTTCTGGACTTGGCCACCGGCCTGCGTCGGGGCGAGTTGATGGCGCTGCAATGGGATGACCTGAACTTCAAAACCGGCGTACTGAATGTGAACAAGCAGGTCTACGATGTGCGTGGCCAACTTCAAATCAGCACGCCCAAGACGAAAAACTCCGTCCGCAAGATCGTCCTGCCGCCCGCCGTGGTGGCGGTGCTGCGGGAGTATAAGAAAACAGTGGACTCCCGCTGGATGTTCCCATCCCCGGTAAAAGAGGACTGTCCCATTACACCCGGCGTGGTGCGCCGCAGACTGCAGTTCATCCTGGAACACGCGGGGTGCAAGCATGTTAGATTTCATGACCTTCGCCATACTTTCGCAACGCTGGCTCTGGAAAACGGCATGGATGTGAAAACCCTCTCCGCCATGCTGGGCCATGTGTCGGCGGCCACCACACTGGACATCTATACCCACATCACCGACGATATGCGGCTCACAGCCGCCGCTAACATCGACCGTGGCATCGGCAAAGCAGCGCCGCAGGAGGACGCTTCAGAGCTAGGACAGGAAACTGCCCCGGCCCAGGCGGAAAAGCCGAGTATGACCGATTTCAAGCCCTATGTGGGCCGCAAGCGCAGGTCCGGTACTGGCTGCGTCACCGAGATCAACGACCATCTGTTTGAAGGCCGCTATTCCCCAAAATGGCCCGACGGTAAAAAGCACGCCCGCAATGTCTATGCCCACACCCGCGAGGAGTGCGAGGAGAAACTGAAGGTGTTGATCGCAGAAATGAAAGCAGAAATTGCAGAAGCACAGCGACTGAAGGACGAGGGCAAAGCGGCTGATGGACGAGAGCAAAGGTGATGGAAGCCCGTTGGAGGGGAAGAAGAGAAAACGGAGAAAGAAGAAAGATGAATAGAACTGTCTTGGATATCGAATGCTCGGTATCCAAGACAGTTAAGTATGATTACTCGCTTAGCTTAATTTAAAAAGTGCTTCCGACCGATTTTACTCCCAGCAAATGAAGAAAGCGATGGCGTAGCATCCAACCCTCATGAAAACGGAAAATGTGATTGCGCTCTCGAAACTCGCTTATTTTTTTGTGGTTTCGATTGATTTCTCCATATTAACTTCGTGGAAGAACCGAAGTATGAAATGATTACGGCAGGTGGAATAAGGTTGAGGTACGAGCCATCCCGGAAAGTGGCGACATAACCGCCATTTCCGCTGGCGTCAGCGAACGGAAAAAGCAGATTGCAGAGCTACATATTGCATGATTCCTATTGTGGCGAATGTGCCATATTTAAAATTAACTATAGTTACATTGGGAGAAATACTACGTGCTTGAATGTTGAATTGCGATGCATTGGTATGATAAAATATAGACAACACCTCGCAGATAGAAAGTTAAACTACTCCAGATTATAGTTATATAGAACAGTACGCTAAAAAACTGATGTTTCGGGAGTATAAGTGGTATTTGGCACATGGATTCAAAAGAAAAGTTGCTCTGGAAATTGTAAACGCTCGACAGCCTTATTATAAAACTGTAGGTAAAGAATGGAGGCAAATATGCAATTATCAAAAATCAGAATTAAAAATTATAGATTGCTTATTGATGCCGAGTTGGAAGTCGATCCTAAGACAACCTTAATTGTGGGTAGAAACAACACGGCCAAAACATCATGTTTTTCGTGTATTGGAAATGTACTGGAAGGAAATTCTATATCTTTTAATGACTATCCGCTATTAAGACGAGAAGATTTCTATACTAAAATTGCACTTTTTATGGAGAAGAAGCTCCCTTATGAGGATCTTTGTAGCCAGATAGAGGTTACCTCCATAGATTTCTTGGTGGACTATTCATTAGAAGACCCCGATGATAACCTGGGGGCTTTGTCACCTTTCATTATCGATGTCGATGTGGATACGACAACAGCTCTGATTCGTGCAGAGTATCGTTTAAAAACAGACGAAAAAACATTGTGGTCGCTCTTGGAAAGCAGCTATTATAAGGATGGCACTTTTTCATCGAACGAGGAAGCGCACAATATAATTGCCGATAATTTCGGTAAATTGTTTGGATTAACCGTATATGCCATCAATCCAAACAATCTTGAGGACAAACAAGTAAAAAGCCCAAAAGAATTACATGATTTGTTCCCGTTTTATTTCATTCCTGCTGAACGGGTTCTTGGTGAAGATGACACACATAACAGTTCTCTTGGCTCTCTGATTTCGAGTTTCTTTGATATGAGTGAAGCGGATTTGGATCCAGATGTTGCCGAAGAAATCAAACGGCTACGCACACTCGTGGAAAAGGCTAACAAGGATGTTCAAAAGCAAAGTGATGAAATTTTAAGTGCCGTTGTGAACAGCTCTATTGGTTTTGGTTACCCTAACATAGAGGAATTAAAGCTCGGAGTTATAACACAGCTCAGCATTGATGATCAGATCAAGAATCAGACCAAGCTATCGTATATATCCGGCACAGCAAACGAAAGTTTACCGAGTTCTCACAATGGCCTTGGCTATAAAAATCTGATCAAAATGGAGTTTCTCCTTGCTGCATTTGCCAAGGATGTTGAGAAACGTGGTGTTGCGTGTGTTCCGTTGCTCTTTATTGAAGAGCCAGAATCACATATGCACCCACAAATGCAGACTGCTTTTGCAACATATTTGGAAAAATTTCTTGGCAAGCTATCTACTGTCCAAATCCAGACTTTTCTGACCTCACATTCCGCTCATATAGCTAATACTATGGAGTTTGCAAAAGTTCGGTATGCGCAAAAGTCTAACGCCGGTGTAATTTACAAGAATTTGAACACCTTTGCTCGGGCCAATCCCGAGAATGTGGATTTTATCCGGAAGTATTTAACTTTGACAAAATGTGATTTGTTCTTTGCGGATAAAGCCATTTTCGTTGAAGGTGCCTCTGAACGATTGCTACTGCCTGACATGATTGAGAAATGCGAAACGGCTGGGGTGTTTGGTTCCTGTAAATACCCTTTATCTGCACAGTATTATGCTTTAATTGAAATCGGTGGGGCCTATGCACATAAGTTCATTCCATTTATTGATTTTTTAGGAGTACCGTGCCTAATCCTTACGGATTTGGATTCTGTAGCAGACCGTGTAGGTGAAAGCGGGAAGGTAGTAAAAAAGTCCGTTGTGGTTAGCCAAGGGGAAACTACATCTAACGAAACCATAAAATGGTGGGTTCGTAGAAATAATGGTCTTCCTGAATGCGATACATCAAAAATCGACCTCACAGAAATTACCTCGATGACTACAGCCAACAAGACCAGAGGCAAATGCCATATCGTGTTCCAAACGGCCGAAAGAGGATTGTGTGGGCACTCGTTGGAGGAAGCAATTCGTAATGTCAACCGAACGCACTATGATTTAGGTGATAGCATAAGTGAAGAAGACCTTGAGTTTAAGGGCAAAAGCAAAACAGATTTTGCCCTCGATCTCATTTGCGAATGCTCCGGTTATTGTGTTCCTGACTACATAAAGTCCGGCTTAAAATGGTTGAATGATCAAAGAGTTCTTGAGTAAGGAGGTGCCAGTTCATGGGGGGAGAGTATATTGGTGCAAATTACAATCTTGCAAAAACAGAAGCTGATAAGATTGATGCACAGATTATCGAAACACTTAAGTCGGGACACAGTTTCCGTGTTGAAGCTGGTGCGGGTTCTGGCAAAACTTACTCTCTGAATCGAGTCATTGAATGGATACAAACAAATAAATGGTCTGACTATAGCCGAAAAAAGCAAAATGTGGTCTGTATTACTTATACAAATGCGGCCGTAGATGTAATTGCAGAAAGGCTTTCGAAAGATTCATTTATTCTTCCTTCCACAATCCACTCGTTTGCATGGAATGCCATCAAACAGTATCAAAGCGTTTTGATTGATGCTGTAACAACGAATCCCGAATTTCTGCCAGACGAGGGCGATTTTATAAAGGTTACTAAAGTGGATTATAATTTAGGACATCGATATAAGGAAAATGGAATTCAGTACCTTTATCACGACGATGTTCTAAAGCTCTTCTGCCTGTTTCTGGATAATGCGAAATTTCGCCGTGTATTTGCGGATAAATACCCTCTGATACTGATTGATGAATACCAAGACTCCTATAAGCCGATTATTGATCGCTTCATTGAATTCTTTATATCAAAAGGTGTTGGGCCTCAGTTCGGCTTTTTCGGCGATGCTTGGCAGACCATCTATCAGTCAAACAAAGCCTGCGGAGAAATTAAACACGATAAAATCGAGGTAATAAAGAAGGGATCAAATTTCCGATCTGCACCAAGGATTGTTCAACTTCTGAATGATATCCGCCCTGAATTGCCGCAAAAATCAGCGATTGATGGATTTGACGGTGAAGTTTTAGTGATTACATGCGATGATTATTCGGGAGCTCGTCGCACAGAACGCAATTTCAAAAATGAATTACCAGCGGACGAGTTGAGGGTAAGGCTAAATAATATTAGAGAAAAAATTGAACAGACTACCCCCGCCGACGAAGAGCTTAAAGTCCTGATGATTACGCACAAAGTCCTTGCTTCCCAGCAAGGCTACGAGCAACTTTTGGATATACTGGATGATGGGTTGCGCAATAAGGAAGACCCTTTTCTTATTTTCTTTGCTGATACGATAGAACCGATATATTATGCGCTTAATACTTCGAACATCCAGTTGCTCTTTGACACGCTCGGAATCAAGAGGTACCCAATTACAAAAAAATCTGAAAAAACCAAATGGAAAAGTCTCTGTAACCAGCTAACAGAGGTTCGCGCGCAAAAAGCTATTGACGTTTTGGAGGCAATCATTCATAGTAAATTAGTACCCCTTCCGCCTAAAGTGGATAGATGGTATCGGCTCTATAAGGATGCTCCGGAAACAATGTATGCATCGGAGGCTACAATTCAACAGTTTTTACAGTTGGATTATGCACAATTTATTGCTGTTAGAGATTTTCTATATCCAGACGCACAATTTTCAACGGAGCATGGCGTAAAAGGCGAAGAATACGACAATGTTGTTTTTGTTATCAGCAAAGGGTGGAATCAGTACCAATTTGAAACCTATGCACCCATGATAACTGGTCATGCCACTATTCCTAAAGGCAAAGAAGGATCGTATGAACGAAACAGGAATCTTTTCTATGTTTGTTGCTCAAGACCCAAGAAGCGATTATTCTTTTTTGTTACCGTGCCAATAGAAACCGCATTCAGAGCGTTTTTAGTGACTTTGGTAGGTGAAGAAAACATTCTTACTTATGAGCAGTTTATGAAAATGGTTCATTAAACACCATAGAAAAACGGCTACCGATTATTGCTGATCGGCGGGCTACAGGTATATGCTAAATTATTTTATCTACAACTTTCGGTATCATCTTGGCACTTAGCTGACATCCAACGAATTCTGTATAGCTGTAGTAGTTATGTGAATGTCTTGGCGTTTAAATAAGTGCTTCAGAAACTATGCAATCTGCGCCGCAATAGACAAAGAATAAGAAAATCCCTCTGAAATCCACGATTTCAGAGGGATTTTGGTCCGAGTAGTGCGGCTCGAACGCACGGTCTCCTGGTCCCAAACCAGGCGCGATACCAACTTCGCTATACCCGGATATTCACTTTTCTGCCATGATACCACGGCAGGGAGGAAAATCAAAGATTTTTCTGTCTGTGGTCATTCCTGTGGTCAAAGCCGCTTTTGTGCCGTTTTCGGCAACCGGGGAAAATCCAGCAAACGCAGGTGTCGTAAGGCTTTGCGGCGTTTTGCCTTGCTCTGTCCCGGATACCGCCACGGCACTCCCAAAGCAGGCGCGCTACCAACTGCGCTACACCCGGATATGCGGTAAGAGTTATTATACCCTATCCGCCGCCTGTGCGCAAGTATTTATTAAAATTCCTTTAACAAATTGTTAAGAGTCGAATTTCGCGGAATATGGGCGAAATTTTCGCGTCCTTATAATTGAGGCGGCAAACGGCCGGGCCGCAGCGTAAAAATACATGACTATTTCCAAACATGTATCCGGCCGAAAAAAGTTTTTAATTTAGGAAGGAGCACAACACAATGGATAAGATTTTTGAAATGATCGGTAAGATTCTCGAGGGTTCAGGCGCAAGCGAGGCAAGCAAGGCCGTTATTGCTGCTATCAAAGAGTTCTTCGGCGCTATCGCATAATTATCGAGTAGTCTTTATCAATAGTTAAGCAAAGCACTCTGCATATCTTTCTGATAAGCAGAGTGCTTTGCTCATTCACAGCAGCTGCGTTTTGGCAAGCTGCTTATTTTTATATTCGGGCTTACCGGTGACTTCGCTTATGATATCAATTTCGGGCGGCGCGCCGCGGTCGGGATTTTCGGAATAGCGGAACATGACGGCACGCTCGGACGAGAACGGATAAACGTCAATCTCAAAGCGGCAGCTGTCATAAACAAAGCGGTACTTCGTCTTGCTCACGCTTTGCAGCGCGGGGTCTGCCTCGAGCATATAGCGGCCGTACTCCTTCTCGGTGATCGGGCGCTCGGTATCCCACTTCGTGCCGTCGGGGCGGAAGTGCTTCTCGGTGTAAAAATACAGCTCCTCTCCCCCGTTTTTCTGCCGCCTGACGCGGCGCTCGATGGCGGGGTTTGTCATGGCCAGATAGGTCTGCACCATATCTATCCCCGTGGCGCGATAGTGCGATTTCAGCAGCTCGATATCCGGCATTGCGACGAGATACTTGCGCTTTTTGACCATGGGTTCGGGCTCGCCGATTACGCGGTAGATCTCGCGCAGAGCGCGGTTTATTTTGTCCTCGAAGTCTACGGAGTTATCAATGATGCGCAAATTCTGATACGCGCTCCACGCGCGCAGAGTGCGGTCATCGATCTCGCGCGCGTACTCGATCGACTCGCTGCGCGCGGCGTTGCCGAGGTTATATGCAAACTCCGCCCCCTTGGCGCAGGTCACGAGGTAAATGACCGCGTCGTAGCCCGAGAGCACCTCGCTCTCTGTTTTGCCGCCGACGCGCATGAGCGTTTCGGCAAAGTCCTCGTCGGAGATATAGGCCTTATCGTCCAGCAGCGCGCGGTCGTACACGATGAGCACCTTTTCCTCCGGCACGACCTCGGCCGCCCAGAGCGCGAGTTTTTCTTTGTGTATCTGGTCGGCGATGACGAAGTCCTGGAACTTGAGCATGGACATGCACACGCCGAAAGGATTTATACCGAAGCCCGAGATCAGCTCCGTTACCGTTTCGGGAATGGTGATGACGCGCCAGCCGTCATCCTGCTTGAATTCTTTGAGGATACGGCTGACAAGGGTAGTCTTGCCAGCAGCCGGACCGCCCGTGAGTACGACGCGGTAAATCTTTTTGCTCATTTTTATTTCTCCTCGCCAAAAAGGAAGCCGGAAAGCTCGGCAACCGTTTTGAAATACTTATCGCAGTTTGCCCTCATGAATCCCTCGATCTCAGGGATATCATATGCCCAACCGGCGGCGGCAAATGTCACACCGCAGCTTTTGGCCATATCGTAGCCGGGCTTTAGATCGTCGAGCATCAAAAGCTCCTCCCGCTCAAATCCGCCGCGGCGCATGATCTCCTCAAGCGGATACGGATTAGGCTTGCGCTCATGCGCGGGGCTCTCCCAGCCGAACACCATGTCCGGCTCGGGCAGGCCGTTTTCGCGGTAATCGCGCAGGATATTTTTCGTGTAAGAATGCGAGACGACGCACAGCGTGCCGCCCTTGCGCTTATGCCGCCACAGCAGCTCGCGCATACCATCATAGGCCTGCGGAACATGGCGCTGGACATAGTCGTTCCAGTAGTTCTGCTCGCGCTCCATCTCTGCCTGACTCATGCCGATAATGTCGCGAAACAGTGCAACGATGCCGGGGTCGAAGTTATCTTTTATGTATTCGTCGAGCGTATAGTGAACATCGGGGTGGTATATGCCGGTGTACTCGACAAAGCAGGGGTAGTGAACTGTGGCGGTGCTGTTGACGACCGTGTCATCGTGGTCGACCACCAGGCAGGGGTATCTCATAGCTATCCTCCGTAGGGCAGATTTAAGCCTTATTATACCGCCTTTCCCCCTTCCCCGCAACTTTTTTAGAGGCGTTTTGGCGCAGCTACGGATACGCTTATTGCGGCAGCCCAGTGTCGGAAGTGCCGACAAAACTGCAAATCTGCTGCTGCCCATGTGTACGTTGCGAATGTTGCTGCCAACGACAGCTTAATATTGGCAAAAGTCGTTTTTCTCGTCTCTTCATCAGCTACCGATAGAATTTCTTTAAAAAAAACACCAACGACAAAACGCCCGGTATACATATCCACATTGCAAATATAACGGCCGACGCGATCTCCGCCCTCGAGATCGTCATATTCGCGGCCAAAATGAGCAGCACGCAGGGTATCGAAATATACCCGATAATGCGGTGTGCAGCATTCCACGTTTCTTCGTCCCGCACTGTCCACGGCAGACGCAGCCCGGTATGCCTGTTGTACGGTAGACGCGGAGAGATGTACCCGCCGAACAGCATGACGGCACTTACGATGAGCGCAGCGATCCATTTTTCGCTCTTTATGAGCACCTCCGTTGTGCCGGCTTGCCGGAGCACAACAATTGCAACGGCTATCATCAAGAGCACAATGTCGAATATTGTTGTCAGGCGCAGGGGCTTCAGCCGCAGTTCTTCTGTCGATACGGCAGTCAGCAGCGCGAGATTTGAGTACAAAATTATAAGCGCCGCGAGCATGCAGCAGGACAGGATAATGATCGCGGCCGGCTCGCTTTTTATCGTCAAAGCGGCCAGCATCGCGGAAAATGACAGAAAGATGATAAGGCCGCGCTTTTTACCGGCCTGTGCCAAAAGCGCCGCCTCCCTGTTTCGCCTTGCCAGCTCCTCGTTTACTCGAGCCAGCTCATCCGTCAGGCTCTTCAAATCACCGTCCTTAGGCTCCGCGCCAAGGAGTAGATTTACGGAAACGTCCAAAAGCTCGGCAATTTGTATCAGCATTTCCGCATCCGGCACAGAGCGCCCGGTTTCCCATTTCGACACAGTCTGCCTGACTACATTGAGCCGCACGGCTATCTCTTCCTGACTCATGCCCTTTTTCTTTCGCGCCCGCTTTATATTCTCGCTTATCATGATCTCACTCGCTTTCGACCGACGGTATGAAACGATTATAATATGCCCGCCCACAGATCACAAGCAACGCATTTTAACATTTTTCAGTGGCGCTTTTTCAGTGGCGCATTAAAATCGTACCAATACATATATTGCGGTATCCCGGTGTCGGAAGTGCCGAATAAACCGGAAAACCGCCGCTTCCCAAGAGTAAGGCGCAGATTTTGCATCGCACTTACGGTGTCTTGCTGCACATTGTAGGGAACGGGCTCGCACATTCCGCTTCCGAAATCATTACCCGCACACAAACTTATTCGTAGGGGCGAGCATTGCTCGCCCGCATAGTCGGAACCAAAATTAAATATAAGCGAAAAAAGATAATACCGATATATATTGCGTCAGCCCAGTCGGTAGGTACCGACAAAGCCGCAAAAAACGGGCGGGCAATGCCCGCCCCTACGAATAGATTTTTTATCCGCAGCAGCATCCGTGCGCCTCTAAAAATCCGTGCGGCGCAGCCGCACACAATCATCTATCGGCTAACAAAAAACAGGTACGGAATTTTCCGTACCTGTTTTTTTAGCTTATTATTAAAGCTGCTTCTGAGCGTTGATCTTAACGCCGGGACCCATGGTGGAAGCAGTGACGCAGGACTTGATGTACTGGCCCTTTGCCGCTGCGGGCTTTGCCTTGATGATAGCGCCGATGAGAGCTGCGTAGTTCTCATACAGCTTGTCAGCACCGAAGGAGACCTTGCCGATGGGGCAGTGGATGATGTTGGTCTTATCCAGACGGTACTCTACCTTACCGGCCTTGGACTCTTTGATAGCCTGAGCGATGTTCGGGGTGACGGTGCCGGCCTTGGGGGAGGGCATCAGGCCCTTGGGGCCGAGGACCTTACCGAGGCGGCCGACGGTACCCATCATGTCGGGGCTTGCGATGACGGTATCGAACTCGAACCAGTTCTCCTTCTGGATCTTCTCAACGAGATCCATGCCGCCGGCGTAATCTGCGCCTGCTGCGAGAGCCTCTTCCTTGCGCTCGTCCTTGCAGAAGACGAGGACACGGACGGTCTTGCCGGTGCCGTTGGGAAGGACGATGGCGCCGCGGACCTGCTGGTCTGCGTGACGGCCGTCAACACCGAGCTTGACGTGCAGCTCGACGGTCTCGTCGAACTTTGCCTTGCTTGCCTTTATTACCAGGCCGAATGCCTCCATGGGATCATAGAGGGCCTGCTTATCTATGAGCTTTGCGCTCTCTTTATAATTTTTACCTCTAAACAATTTCGTTTCCTCCTAATAATGTGGTTGAGTCGGAATAAATCCTCCCACTTTTGCCTTTCCTCAGTCGCCGACCAGGACGCCCATGGAACGGCAGGTGCCTGCGATCATGCTCATTGCAGACTCAATGTCGGTGCAGTTGAGGTCAGGCATCTTCTGCTCTGCGATCTTGCGGAGATCTTCCTTGCTGATGGTCGCGACCTTGTCCCTCTGGGGAACGCCGGAAGCGGTCTCGATGCCGCAGGCCTTCTTTATCAGCAGTGCCGCGGGGGGAGTCTTGGTGATAAAGGTGAAGCTGCGGTCGGAGTAAACGGTGATGACGACAGGGATCATCATGCCCATGTCGCCCTTAGTGCGCTCGTTAAAATCCTTGGTGAACTGGCCGATATTTACGCCGTACTGACCAAGTGCAGGGCCTACAGGAGGAGCCGGAGTCGCCTTTCCTGCGGGAACCTGGAATCTGACATATCCAACTATTTTCTGTGCCATTATTCAGCACCTCTTTCTTATTATTCTTTTATTTCCTCGACCTGATCGAGCTCAAGATCGACGGGGGTCTCTCTGCCGAACATCGAAACGACGACGCGGACTCTGTCCTTCTCGGGCTCAAGCTCCTCAACGGTGCCGAGGAAGCCGGCGAGCGGACCGTCGGTGACCTTTACTGTATCGCCGATCTGATAGCCCGTGACGATCTCGTGACGCTCGACGCCGAGATCATATATTTCCTGCTCCGTAAGCGGAACGGCCTTGCCGCCTGCTCCGACGAAGCCGGTTGCGCCGCGGACGTTGTGGATAAGATGCCAGCTGTCATCGGTCAGCACCATCTTGCACAGAACGTAGCCTGGGAACACCTTGCGCTCGACGGTCTTTTCGCCGCCGTCGGTGATCTCGGTCACGGTCTCCATGGGAATGTTGACCTCCTGGATCAGATCCTGCATCCTGCGGTTCTCGGCAGCCTTCATTATCGCTGCCGCAACTGCGTTTTCATAACCTGAATAGGTATGGATCACATACCATTTTGCGTCTTCTGCCATGGTCACTAACCCGCCAGTTCGAAGATGACGTTAACGACCAGACCCGCAAGCTCGTCAAATCCCCAAAGGACGACGGCTGCAAGCGCCATAACGAAAAGTGCAACACCGGTGTTGGTCGCAAGCTGCTTCGGGGTGGGCCATACGACCTTCTTCAGCTCGCTTTTAAGCTCGCGGAACCATTTTCCGATGCGCTGGAAAAAACCAAGTTTCTTCTCTTCTTTCTTAACGGCGTTGGTGTTTTTGACAGGAGCAGCTTTTTTCTTCTCTTCAGCCATTTTTACACTCATCCTTTCAGAAAGTTACTTGGTTTCAACGTGCTTGGTGTGCTTTCTGCAGAAAGGGCAATACTTGCTTCTCTCAAGCTTTTCGGAAGTATTCTTCTTGTTCTTGACAGTATTGTAGTTCCTCTGCTTGCACTCATCACATCTCAGTGTGATCTTGACTCTGTTGTCAGCCATACTTTTCGGCACCTCCTATTTTATTTATCCGCGTTACGGTGCGGATATTTGCCTCCCTGTATGGGAACCGGATCCCTGCCCGTGCATAAATGCGCGCACGAAAAAAGACCTCTCGTCCGACAGGTAATCATTAATATACCATACCCACTCCGAAAGGTCAAGTATTTTTAGAGGCGAATTAAGGCACCTGCCGATACGGTGCTTGCCGGTGCCCGGTATCGCACCTGCCGACGAAACCGTTACAGCGGGCGACCAATGGTCGCCCCTACGGGCATAGTCGGAACATGAAGCTATATCGTAGGGGCGGGCATTGCCCGCCCGTTTTTTGCGGTTTTCTCCGCGCTCACCGGTCGGGCTGACGCAAAATATGTATCAGTACAAAGCAGGTGCGCCTCTGAAAAATTGCTTGACAAACGGCGCAAAATTTGATATCCTATCTGAGCGCTCCAAAGACAGCAGGTATCTTATGGTGTAAATCCTGCCGAGGGTGGCATCATATTTTGATTGCTTACAGCCTCCATGTCTTCGGATATGGAGGTTTTCTTTATGAGCGTGAACATCAGTGTGGAGGTGAAAAAACACACATGCCTAACGCAAAAGTTCTCAGCGAGAAGCAGGCGATCGTAGAAGCACTCGTCGAGCGCATCAACGCAGCAAGCGCAGGTATTCTGGTCGATTACCAGGGTATCACCGTGGCCGAAGATACGGCTCTGCGTACCGAGATGCGCAAGGAGGGCGTCGACTACACCGTCGTCAAGAACACCCTTACCAGGATCGCTATCGACAAGGTCGGAATGAGCGAGCTCGATCCCGTCCTCAACGGCAGCACATCCATGGCAACCAGCAGCGAGGACCCCATCGCTCCGTTCCGTATCATCAGCGATTACTCCAAGAAGCTCGGCGATAAGTTCAATATCAAAGCAGCCTTCATGGAGGGCAAGATCCTCAGCGAGCAGGAGATAGCAGAGCTGTCCACGCTCACCAGCAAGAACGACCTGTACTCGAAGCTGGCAGGCTCCCTGAATGCGATCATGGGCGGCCTTGCAGTTGCTCTGAGCGAAGTCGTCGAGCAGAAGGGCGGCGCAGCCGCTCCCGCAGAAGCAGCAGAATAATCAGGCTGCATCACACATTAAAATTTGGAGGAAATTATAATGGCAAGCGAAAAAATCACCGCCATGATCGACGAGATCAAGGCTCTTTCCGTTCTCGAGCTCAAGGAGCTCGTTGATGAGATCTGCGAGACCTTCGGCGTCTCCGCAGTTGCAGCAGCAGCTCCCGCAGCAGGCGGCGCAGCAGAGGCTGTCGCAGAGAAGACTGAGTTCGACGTTGTTATGACCAGCTTCGGCGCAGAGAAGATCAAGGTCATCAAGGAGATCCGCGGCATCACCGGTCTTGGCCTGGCAGAGGCAAAGGCAATGGTCGAGAAGGTTCCTGTTGCTGTCAAGGAAGGCATTTCCAAGGAAGACGCAGAGGCTCTCAAGGCTCAGCTCGAGGCAGTCGGCGCAGCAGTCGAGATCAAGTAAGAAATTACTTAACAAGCACAAAAAACTCCGTTCATCTGAACGGAGTTTTTTTATAAGTGAAATGCGGCAGCGGCGGATCGTTTATTCCGCGCTTCCGATACCCGGCACCGGCAATAAGCGTATTCGTAGGTTTGTCAATGCGCCTCTAAAACAATGCCGCAGTCGCGGACGTATTCGGCGAACTTTTCGGTGATGTAGACCTGTGCGTCAAGTCCGCGCCCGGCCTTTATGAGGGAGACTATATGCTCGCTCTGCTCTATGAGCCCCTCGAGCCCCCAGTGCCCGGCGCAGTACCGCCAAAGCCCCTGCGATATCTCGGCAAAGGAGTTCATCAGCAGTATAAACACCTCGTTGCCGCTCAATTTACAGATGAGATAGTGAAAATCCTTGGTCATCGTGCCGAGCTCGTCGGCGCTCAGTCCCTGCCCGCGCACGGCTTTGAAGCGCTCGATGTACTCCTCGAGAACACGGATATCCTCGTCGGTGTGCGAGGCCGCGAGTCGGATGAGCGCGCCGCCCTCGATGGCATTTCGCGTCTCGACAAGCGCGACGATGCGCTCGCGCGTCATGTGCTGCTCGCCCGAGCGCAGTATCTCATGCAGCGTATCGTAGTTGCCGCTTGCAATGTAGTCGGCAACATAGGTCCCGTGGCGCGGAACTATGTCGAGAAAGCCCGTGCGCTCAAGATCCTTTATCGCAAGGTGGATCGCCGACTGATTTATCCCAGTGCGCTCGGAAAGCTCGCGCTCGGACGGCAGCTTCTGCCCCGGTGTGAGCTCACCAGTGAGTATTTTCGATTTAATATTCTCAAAAAAGCATTCCTTCGCCGAGGGGATGCTTATTTTTTCAAACGCCATAACTGTTACCGCCTATGCAAATCTGTGATTGATTAATCACAATCACAGGAACATTATGCAGCATTTTTTCTCCGTTGTCAAGAAATTTTCCTGAAATTCCTCACATTTTTATTGACGCAAAAATATCTATGTGCTAATATTCAATTGTGATTATTCACAATGTGACAGAGGGGGGATAGCTGTTATGGTCATGCTGTACATAAACTTCTCGATAGCGCCGTTTAAGCTGTTTCTCGGGAGAAAAAACAGCGTTATCGACATGGATAAGGCAGAGAGATTTTTCCCGCCAGAAACGGCGAAGGAGATCGCCGCTTTTCCGGGACTCAAGTGGAAGGTTTGGGCGGTCTCGCCCGACGGCCGCCGCGGAACGGGCTTTTACCTGTTTGCCGACCGCGAAAGCGCAGAAAAACGCGCGGAATATGCAAAAAGGTTTTACCCGAAGACTCCGGGGCTGTATAATGTAAAGTGCGACATCTTCGAGGTCATGGAGGCCTCATCGCGCGTCACGCGTGCAGACCTCGACTGTCCGGCAAATCCGGGCTTCACTCCGGCAGACTGCGATGTGTGGTTTGACCCCAAAAAGAATAGTACGTTAAGGAAGATAAAAAGGCTTCTTGCCAAATAAAGAGGAGGATACTATGAAAGATCTAAAGCACCTCATCTACTTTGAAGACCTACTTCAAGAGGCGAATAACGAGCTCGTCAAGCAGGCTTCTGAGGAGGGAAAGCTGGCGCTGGGCTACACCTGCTATTTCGTTCCCGAGGTACTGCTGAACCTCGGCGGCTGCTTCTCGGTGCGCCTGCGCGCCCCGGGAACGTCGAACACCGACATCGGTACCTATTACATGACAAACAAGACATGCCCCTTCACGCGCAGCATTCTCGAGCGCAGCATGGAGGGCGGATATAACTTCCTGTCGGCCATGTTCTCGTCCGAGACCTGCCAGATGATGCACCGTGCGCACGAGTACTTCGACATCATGGGGCTCGTCAAGGAGCAGAACCCGAAGTTCTTCATGAACATGATGGACGTGCCCTTTGTCACAACAAAGGCGGCATATGAGCACTATGAAAATCAGCTTCGCAAGTACATACTCAAGCCCTTGTCAGAGGTCTACGGCGTGGATGTTTCCGATGAGGCCATCCGCAAGGCCATCGAGGAGCACAACGAGATCTGCCGCATCATCACCGAGCTCGGCGACCTGCGCAAGCTCCCCAATCCGCCGATCACGAGCTACGAGTTCCATGTTATCCAGCTCGTCTCCGAGTGCTGTCCGCAGTATCTTATAAAGGACAAGCTTGAAGCAACGCTCAAGGAAGTTAAAAAGCGCAAGGTCGATCCCAAGCCGAACTACCGCGCACGCATAGTCGTGACGGGCTCGGAAGTCGACGATCCAGCATTCACGAAGCTTCTCGAGGACTGCGGCGCATACGTCGTGGCCGACCGCTACTGCTATGGCTCGCTGCCCGGCAGGGAGGAGATCGAGATAAGAGACGGCGAGAGCGCTCTGACGGCTGTCGCGCGGCACTATCTCTCCACAAGCGAATGCCCGCGCTTCATGAACAAGGAAAAGCAGCTTCAGCGCCGCGGCTACCTAAAGCAGCTTGTTAACGACTACGATGCCGACGGTGTTCTGTACCTCCAGATGAAGTTCTGCGAATATTGGAGCTACGAGCGCGTCATGGGCGTGCACGACATGAACGATGTCGAGGGTATCCCCTGCATCGGCGTCGAGAAGGAATACACGATGGCCTCGGCAGGCCAGCTGCGCACAAGGTTCCAGGCCTTTGTCGAGAGCATCGAGATAAAGAAGATACAGGGAGGTAAAATGTGATGGCAAACGAGGCAAAACGCTTCTACAAGGGCAGCGGCATCGCAAAGCACCGCGAGTGGCGCGGACTGAAGGACACCTTCTATGATTACGTACAGTGGGCGATAAATCTCGGCATACTGGCAAAGTTCATCACCATTTCTCCCGTGCGCATTGTCAAGGGATTGTTTGAGTACCGCTGGTTCGGCAGTTACATCGGCGCGCTGCACATGATAGATAAGTGCACCGCCGGCATGCGCGGCCCCGCGTTGCGCGTTTCGCATACGCAGATGCACGCCATCATGAAGGGCACGACCGGCATGCTCGCAGACAGCATGAAAGGCGACCGCCGCTTCGGCAAAACAAAATACGCCGACAAGTTCATCATGCTCGAGCAGACCATGTGCCCCGAGATCGTCGCGGGCTTCCCGAACCTCAAGTCTCTGCCGCTGGAGGTTTTGCAGGGTCTTCTCGGCACCTATATGGATCAGAACCTCGCCCCGTTTTACATGGACATCATGGAAAACGTCGGCCTGCCCGCCGACTCCTGCCGCCTGAGCGCAAACGCCGCCGGCGTTGCGATAAACGACGACTACCCGCAGACCGGCGCATGCCTTGTAACAAACAACATGCCCTGCGACTCTTCGACCATGAACAGCCAGCTCATCGAGCGCCGCATCACCATCCCCACCACCGTTGCCGGCATCCCCATGCGCTGGGAAGATCCCGACACCGACAAATATGCCCTCGCTCAGATGAAAGAGGTCATAAAGTTCATTGAGGATACGACCGGCGAAAAGTTCGACGAGAAGGCATTCTTTGAAGTCATGAAGCAGCACAACAAGGAAGTTCGCAACGAGTTCGAGGTCTGGGATATTGCGAAGACGAAGTACACGCCCTTCGGCAGCGTCATTTCGCCGCTGTTCCACGCGTTCTATTTCACCTTCTCCGGCGGCAGCATGCCGTATGTCGACAAGACCGCGAAGAAGGCGCTGAAGATCGCCGAAAAGGCTTACAGAAACAAGATCGTCAGCTACGATAAGGCTCGTCACCGCATGATAACCTGGGGCGGCCCGGGCTGCTACTACGTCGACTTCAACACCTGGGCATACAACTGCTGGGGCGTTCTGGTCGCTGCACAGATGGACATGTTCTCCGGCAACGTCATCATCTCCGAGGATAACCTCGACGAGGCGCTCATCGGCATTGCACACAACTACGAGCGCGGCGTAATGCGCCGCCACCTCACCGGCGGATATCAGCATCTGCTTGAGGTCTGGGACGAGGCCGAGAAGTTCAACTGCGACATCGTTCTGGTGTACGACGATATCACCTGTAAGGGCGCGATGGGTCTTGCAGGCGTCGTGAACGATCAGGCCAAGGACAAGAACAAACACCTCGTCTGGGTGCAGAACGATATGTTCGACCACCGCACCATAAGCCGCAACGAGATGCGCAGGCAGTTTTCCGAGTACATGACCGCCGTCATGCAGGAGGAGCCCCTCGACGCGAGCCTCGTGGACTTTGACGATTACGAAGGATGGTAATAAAAATGAAAAAGAAGCTTCTTATCGGCACGCTGAGCATTATCCCTCTGAGCATGCTCATTTACTGGTTCAATCTCGACAACAAGCTGCTGTACTACGGCGTCCGCCCGATCCTCAACAAGGTTTATAATTCACAAAAGCGTGATGTAAAGCTGTAGAAAAACAATATACCGCAAAAAGCGAGAGTGCAGACCTTGGATCTGCACTCTCGTTTTCGTTAAGCCTTGGCTCCGGCAAAGAGGAACATTGTGTGCCAAATCCGCACCGCAATCTCTGAGCGCGAAACACTACGGTTTCTGCCGTTGTTTAGATACCTAGCACCTGTAATATGAGTATAGGGACTGCATTAAAGCGTTAATTAAAAAGCCGCCCATCCGTAAGGACAGGCGGCTTTCGTGCCGGTGATTAGAACGGCCAATCGAAAATAGAATTCCAGAATATCCAGCTTGCTATTTTGATAATAAGCATTTTTCTTCCTCCGTTCTTAATATTTTGCTTCCTCAATTATTAAAGACGGATTAAATATGCAAATATTTCGCGGTTTTAAAACTTTTTAATCGCTTTTGTGAGCATAATCGTACAGCTTCTGGATATTCTCGGGGAGCTTATCGGGCAGCAGCGCCTTGATGTGCTCCTCGCCGCCGTCGGCAATGGCGGTCTCGTAGTACCAGCACTTGAAATTTATCATTGCAAAGGCGCGATTAAGCTTCTCGATCTCGGCCTCGATGGTCTCACGCTGGCGGCAAAACAGCTCAAGGCGCTGAGGATAGGTGCTCGGCCCCTCGGAGCACCACTGCATGAACTGCTTGATATCACGGATCTCAAGCCCGGACTTTTTCAGACACTCGATGACATGCAGCGCTTCGAGATCCCGGTCGGAAAACTTGCGGATGCCGCTTTTGCGCTCGAGGTTCGGAAACAGTCCTTCTTTATCGTAAAATCTCAGTGTCGAAACCGGGAGCCTGAAGCTCTCGGATACCTGTCCGATAGAATACATAAAATATCTCCTGAAAAAATTTTCACAAAACCCTTGACCTAAAGTCAGGTTTAGGTGTTATATTGAGGATAGCATAAAGTATATTTAGTGTCAAGGAGTTTTGAAAGCATGAAAAATGTTGTTGTGATCTCTTCAAGCCTGCGCCGCGGCAGCAACTCCGACGCGTTGGCCGAAGAATTTGCTCGCGGTGCTCGCGATGCCGGAAACAGTGTTGAGAAGATATCGCTCGCCGGGAAGAAGCTCGAGTTCTGCCGTGGCTGTCTTGCGTGTCAGGAGCTCGGCAAATGCGTGATAAACGACGACGCAAACACCGTTATGGAAAAAGTGCTTGCAGCCGATGTCGTCGTTTTCGCAACGCCCATATACTATTACGAAATGAGCGGTCAGCTCAAGACGCTGCTCGATCGCCTCAACCCCATGTTCCCTCTCGACTACAAGTTTAGGGATGCATACCTGCTGTGCTCGGCGACCGAGGACGAAGCAAATACACCCGAGCGTGCGATCCACGGCTTTGAGGGCTGGGTCGAGTGCTTTGAAAAGTGCCGCCTTGCGGGCACGGTGTTTGCCGGCGGCGTTACCGATCCCGGCGAAGTCTCCGGCCACCCTGCGCTGAAAAAGGCCTATGACATGGGTTTTTCAGTGGCGCATTAAGGCTGTACCGATACGCATATTGCTGCAGCCCGGTATCGAAACAACAGCAAAAACCGCTTCTGCATCGCCCTGCGGCACCGCACTGCAACCGTGTAGGGAACGGGCGGGCAATGCCCGCCCCTACGAATATGATTTTAGTTCCGACTGTGCCCGTAGGGGCGACCATTGGTCGCCCGTTGTGTCGGTTTTGCCGCAGCATCGACATCAGGCTGACGCAATAAACGTAAACAAAAGCCCCGGGAAACTTCAAAAGGGCGGAACACCCCGGTTTCCGCCGCAATCTCGACACCGGGATACCGCAATAAATGTAAAGGAGGCAGCGCTAAAGCGCTATTGAAAAAATGGATAATTGGGATAAGACCTTTCCGAAAAGCGACAAGGTAGAGCACAAAAAAGTTAAGTTTAACAACCGTTTCGGCATCACACTCGCGGCGGATATGTACACACCGAAGAGTGCCGAGGGCCGCATGCCCGCGGTGGCGGTGTCCGGACCGTTCGGCGCCGTAAAGGAGCAGGCCTCGGGCCTGTACGCGCAGAACCTCGCCGAGCGCGGCTTTCTGACGATCGCATTCGACCCGTCGTACACCGGCGAAAGCGGCGGCGAACCGAGATATGTCGCGTCGCCCGACATAAACACCGAGGATTTTCAAGCCGCCGTCGACTTCCTGTCAGTGCAGGATAACGTTGACCCCGAGCGCATCGGGATCGTCGGCATATGCGGCTGGGGCGGCATGGCGATAAACGCCGCCGCGATCGACACGCGCATCAAAGCCACCGTCGCCTCGACAATGTACGACATCTCACGCATGCGCTCGCGCGGATACTTCGACGCAAACGACAATGAACAGGCAAGATATGAGCAGCGCTGCGCACTCAACGCCCAGCGCATCGAGGACTTCCGCAGCGGCACATACAAGCGCGCCGGCGGCGTTATAGATCCCCTGCCCGCAGACGCTCCTCAGTTCGTGCGAGATTACCACGACTATTACAAAACGCCGCGCGGCTACCATGAGCGCTCGCTCAACTCCACTGACGGCTGGAACGAAACATCGTCGCTGAGCTTTATGAACGCGCCGATCCTGCAGTACGCGGGCGAGATCCGCAGCGCGGTGCTGGTACTGCACGGCGAGAAGGCGCATTCGCGCTACATGGGCGAGGATGCGTTCAAGCTCTTGAAGGGCGACAATAAACGTCTGCACATCATCCCCGGCGCATCGCACACTGATCTTTACGACAATCTCAACGTGATCCCTTTCGATGAGATCGCGGAATTTTTCGACGAGTATTTAAAATAAGGAGGAACTTAAAATGGTAAAGCAGACTGCGGGCAGAGATGCCCTGAATGATTTCGCCCCGAAGTTCGCGGAGCTCAATGACGACGTTCTCTTTGGACAGGTCTGGTCGCGCGAGGACAAGCTGAGCCTCAAAATGCGCTCGGTCGTGACACTCACTGCGCTCATCAGCAAGGGCATCACCGACACATCGCTTAAATACCATCTCACAACCGCCAAAGCAAACGGCGTAACGCGAGAGGAGATGGCCGAGATACTCACGCATCTGGCATTCTACGCCGGCTGGCCGAACGCATGGGCGGCCTTCCGCATGGCAAAAGAGGTCTACGCCGACGACTGCGCCGAGTCACACGGCGGCATATTTGGCCTCGGCCGGCCCAACGACGCATACGCTAAATACTTCAGCGGCAAAAGCTACCTCAAGCCGCTGACCGACCCGACAAAGACCGTGTTCCTTGCAAACGTTACCTTTGAGCCCGGCTGCCGCAATAACTGGCACATCCACCACGCGAAATCCGGCGGCGGTCAAATACTCATATGCGTCGACGGCGAGGGTTGGTATCAGGAAGAGGGCAAAGAGCCGCAGAGCCTTCACCCCGGCGACGTTGTCACCATACCTGCCGAGGTCAAGCACTGGCACGGCGCAAAGGATGATTCATGGTTCAGCCACATCGCTGTCGAAGTCCCCGGCGTCGACTGCTCGACCGAATGGTTTTAGAGGCGTTTTGACGCAACTGCGGATACGGTGATCACAGCATCACGACCGGAAGCTGCCGGCAAAACAGTGAGACTTCCGCCTCTCCACGCAGGGGGCGGGCAATGCCCGCCCCCTGCGTGGGGGAAAAACAATACTATAAAAAAGAGAGTGCAGAATCAAAATTCTGCACTCTCTTTTATTTACATTATGGGTTATTTAAAGCTTTCAGGGCTTGACGGAATCCCAGATGTTGCCGAGATAGCCCTTAAGGCCTTCGGTAAAGGTCTGGGGGGTCTTGAGGATACCCTCAACATCGCCGTTATCATATGCCTGACCGATGCCCTCGAGCATTGCCACGAAATCATCGGTGGCGCCATCGACGCCGGTCGCGACCTTATCGCCGTAAGTCCAGAGGTTTTCGAGCTTATCAACATCGACGCCGACCTTCTCGCTGACGTTTGCCTTGATCTCGTCAAGCTTAGCGGTGACGGTTGCCTGAGTTTTTTCGACTGCGGCTGCAACGCCGTTATCAGCGGTATCGGAATCTGCAAGGCTCGTCGGAACGAGGACGACTGCGAAAAGCAGGACCGCCGCGAGAGCCGCTGCAAGTATCATTACTGCATTCTTTTTGAGAGTGTTTGTCATTAATCTGCCTCCATATTCGCTTATTTTGTTTAAATCTATACTTTTTCCCTTTGATAGTATATATTTAAGCATATCATGAGAGAGAATGCAAGAGTTTTTTATTGATTTTAATAAAAAATTTCCACAGAGTCAGTTTTTGTCCCAAACCGTATGCGATCTCACCGAATAAAATGCCGCCGATGACATCCGCGACGACATGCTGCTTGACATACAGCGTCGAAAGACACACAAGCACGGTGAACACGCCGCAGAACACCTTAAACCACGGTTTCGCCCCGGGTGAACGCAGCGACTGCCGGAACACGAGGTAAGCGAACAGGCAGTGCATCGACGGGAAGCAGTTGGTCGGTGTGTCAAACGAGTATACAATCGAAAGCGCCCAGAAAAAACCGCCGTCGGCGGCGTTTATCTCCGGACGCGGAATGCAGCTCGGAAACGCGATGAAGATTATACCGCAGATGAGATCCGCGATGATCGCGCCCGAGGCAAAACGGCAGCACAGCTCCTCATCCTGCCACGCGATCAGCAGCAGCCCCAGCCCCCAGAACAGGAACGTCGCAACATATATGATCACCCACTCCGGACGCAGCGGAAACAGCGCGTCGATGCCGAGCGTCACATCCCATGCGCGCGAAAAGTCCGCAAGAGCCTTCGTGCTCAGCCAAACAAGTGCGTGCATCGCACATATCGCCAGCAGCGGCACGATCGCATACTCGTGCAGTATCGTTTTCTTACTTTTCTCCATGTTAGCTCCTTGACTGTGTGGCTCAAAACCGTACAGTTAATATAAACGATGACTTCCCCCTTGTCAAGTCTTTTTAGAGGCGCATTGACGCTGTATCGATACATATTTTTAGAAGCCCAACGGCTAAAATTAAGGTTAAAGCCGGCAAGAGTTCGACTCCTGCCGGCTTTATTATTCAGCCTATCTTTGCCTCGAACTTGGCGATAAGGCCGTCAAACAACTCTTTATTGTTCTCGATGGCGATCTCGGGTTCGCGCTTTGTGGTGTGAGCAAACACGGGCTCGTTCATCTTCGTCGAATACACGGCCTTGAGGATGCGCACGGAGTCCATGCCGCACTCTGCAAAGTGAACTGCCGCCGAGGCAAAGGGCGCGGCAGCGGCGCTTATTTTATCCGCTATGGGCTCAAGCGTTTCGGCAATGCGGATGGACATGTAAAATATCTCGTCGATGATGCAGCAGGCGGTGCGGTAAGCGGCCTCAAGCTCGGCATCGTCGGCGTTTTCCTGCTTTAAAAGCTTCTCAAGCGGTTTTTTGGCCTTGTTCTCCTCATCTATGAGATGCAGGAAATAAACGCGCAGCTTCTCGATATCCTGCTCGGCGTGCAGCATATCGGCATCCTCGGACGCAGTCAGGCGCAGCGCACGCAGTGCCATTGATGCGGCGCACATCGAAGCCTCCGCCGCCGCGGAGCCCAGGCCGAAAACGTTCTTGGGATCTGCCATCATCCCGGAATACACTTTAAGGGTCTTGTCCGAATAGCTCTCGGTCATAAGGTCGCCGATATTTATTTTTTCTGCCATGATATATCTTCCTTTCCTTTGACAATTGAAAATTTCAGCTTTATAATTTAGTTAATAATACAACAAATATTTTATATTTACAAGTGATTATGCTACAGGAGCAAATAAAATGAAAATTCTGCTTTGCGGAGACATTAATTCCGGAAAATCCACACTCATACGGCGGCTCGTTTCCGACCTGAACCGCCCGGTGCGCGGATACATCACCGTGCGCATGCCCGAGGACGAAAGCGGCGTTTCGCACGTCTATCTTTACGACATTTCCTCCCCGCCGGAGAAGATCGAGGATGCGCAGGTCATCATGAGCATACGCGGCGATAAATACGAGCGGCATCCCGAATATATGAGCAGCATCGCGGCGCCGATATTAGAAAGCATCCTGGAAGGCAGCCTTGTTGTCCTCGACGAGCTCGGAACGCTTGAAGAGCACGAGGAGCGTTTCAAAACCGCCGTAATGAAAATACTCTCCGGACACTACGATGTTCTGGCCTCGGTCAAGGCGCAGAACACCGACTTTCTGCGCGATATCCGCCGGCATCCGGACTGCGAATTATACATCATCACACCCGAGAATCGTGACGCCTTGTATGCCCAGCTTAAGCACGAATACAAGATATAGTGCTTCCATATTATTTCAGAAAAAGTGCACAAATCTATCATTAAAATTATGTGAGAAAATTTCCTGACAATTTCACAGAATTATGTTGACTTAAAGGGCGGGGATTGATATCCTGTCAATACAGCGAAAAAAATCAGGGGGCAGCCATGAAGAAAATCACAGCACTGCTGCTCGCCGTGCTTTGCATGCTTTCAGTCTGTGCATGCAATAACGACGGGGGGAAAACAGCAGACGTTTCAGCAAAAGACCTTATCGCAGCGACCATGAATTCGGCAAAGCCCGAAAACGCGGATACGCTGTGCGGCTCGGACGATCAGAGCTTCACAAATAAATTTTATTACTTCTACGGCATCGAGACAAGCACCGTGCGCGACTATGCAATAGTGTACTCGTCGGCCGCGAAATCGGACGAAATAAGCGTCCTCGTCGCCGCCAAGGGCACGGACATGAAGACCCTGACCGACGCGCTGGAAGGCCGCCGCGAGATGCAGCGCCAGACGTTTGAGCTGTACAGTCCCGAGAGCGTCGAGATGCTCAAAAACGCTGTGATATTCACGCAGGGCGACTATGCCGTCATGATAGTGGCGAAAGACCCCACGACGATAGAAAGCAAGATAAAGGAGCTTCTCAAGGACGCAAATGCCGTCGAAAAAGAGGCCAAGGCTTATTACGACAGCGCGGCCGAAGAGCCCGTCGTTACATCCACGCCTGCGGCGAACTACGACTACTCGCAGCCCGTTCCCGAGGCCGAGGCAAAGGACAAGTCCTGGTTCAAGGACGCGGCCTTTGTCGGCGATTCGCGCATGGAGGGCATCATGAACTACGCCGACTTTGAGTACGCCTCGAACTTCTCACATGTCGGTCTGAACGTCGCGGACGTATTCACAAAGCCTTATATTGAGACCGAGTCCGGCACCGTCACGGTCGCCGACGCGCTGCACAATGACTTAAAATACGGCAAGGTCTACGTCATGCTCGGCATAAACGAGCTTGGCTGGTACAATCTCGATAAATTCATCGAATACTACGGGAACATCGTCGATCTCCTGCGCGAGACGCACCCCGAGGCCGACATATACATCATCAGCATCCTGCCCGTCGGCGCAAAGGCCGCGAAAAGCTCGGATATGCTCAATAACGACAGAGTGCAGATGTTCAACGGCCGCATCCAGAGCATGTGCACGGAAAAGCAGGTTTATTTCGTAAACGGCTTTGAGGCACTTGCCGTGAACGGTTCTCTGCCTGACGACGCCTCCCCCGATGGCGTTCACATGCAGCCCGGCTATTGCCGCAAGCTGACCGATTACCTGTTAACGCACACCGTAAGCAATTAAAACTCAAGCGCCGTCCATCGGACGGCGCTTATTATTTCTCTTATGCGGCTAACAAAATAAATCCCGCGACGATCAAGAACTCCGCCAGCAGATATGTGAGCATAACGCCAAAGTGCGTTTTAAACGGCCTGCCCTTGCGGAACCGGACATAAAACAATATCGAATCGGACACGAAAAAGCTCACGGCGCCAATGTACATGATGGCCGTCGCAAAACACGGCAGCGTTATGAGCTGGAACAGCGCAAAGCAGTTCATAGTGCCGTTTACTATGAGATAGCCGATCATGCCGATATAGAGGCTTTTGGGCTTCACGTTCCCCACAAGTCCGCGGAACACAAGACCAACCGCCGCTATGTACACGATCGCCGCGAGGACGATCACCCACACCGGCACAAGAGCGAAATCCACATGCATGCAGTAGGCCGCCGCAAAGCACAGGTGCGAAAGGAAAAAGCTCGTTCCGCCCACAGCGAAGCCAACCGGCCCGAATATGAGCAGCACATCGCCCAGCCAGCTCGTCACCACCGCGGCAATGACGATATCCAGCGGTGCCTGCGCCGTCGTCAGATACCAGCCCAGAAGCGTCGGCAGCAGGAACACCTTCGTCACCGCGCGCAGCACCTTGTCGCACTTCCAGCTTGCATACAGGTGCACCGCGGAAAATGCGGCAAAAGCCGCAATAAACACATAATTCATTTGATCTCTCCCTGTGCAGCTGACGGGAGTTTGCCCCCCTCAGCTATATTTCCTATACAACGATACAATAACATACACCGAGTATTATTTCAACAAATATCCGAAGTTGAAAACGGGAGAATTTTGTGATAAAATTAATAAACCACGATAAGCTAAGCGTTAAGGAATCACTATTTATGAAAACTCCGCTTATGATGATAATAAATCCGGCAGCCGGAAAGGGCGGCTTTAAGCGTTCCCTGCCGGATGCGCTGAAGCTTTTGTCCGATGCGGGCTACGCGGTAACTATGTATTTTACCGAGTGCCGCGGCCACGCGACAGAGCTTGCCGCGCAGTACGCCGGTGCGTTCCCCTGCCTTGTGGTGCTGGGCGGCGACGGTACGCTCGCCGAGGCGATAGCCGGGCTCATGCCGCTGCACGAGCGCCCGAAGGTAGGGTATATACCCATCGGTACGGCAAACGACGTTGCGCGCACCATAGGCCTGCCGAAGAACGATATTCTTTCCGGTGCTCAGCGCTTTATTGACGGCACTCCCCACGACTTTGACGAGGGGCGGCGCGACGGCGGATATTTCAACTACGTCGCGGCCTTCGGCGCGTTCACCGAGGTCAGCTACGCGACACCGCAGGAGGCTAAGAAGCAGCTCGGTGAAGCGGCGTATCTCCTCGGTGCGATGAAAAGCCTGTCGACGCTCAAAAGCCGCCATGTTACCGTCGAATACGACGACGGCGTTCTTGACGGCGAGTTCCTCTATGGCAGTATGTCAAACTCCTACTCCGTGGCCGGCTTCATCGACCTGCCTCGCGAGGAGATCGGCCTCGGCGACGGGCTGCACGAGCTGGTGCTTGTCAAGAAGCTCCCTAACGCCGCCGCATTCGCGACGCTTGCTACAAAGGTGCTCAGCCACGATCTGAGCAGCGAGTACATAATCATCAAGCACACCCGCCGCGCACGCTTTGTCTTTGACGAGCCCGAGACTTGGACGTTCGACGGTGAAAACGGCGGAGCACACAGCGAGATAAGCTTTGAAAACTGCCCGCAGGCAATCGAATTGATATATTAGCCGATAGCGGATAGCTAATTGTGTGCGGCTGCGCCGCATGGATCAGATCACACCTCATCCGTCGGCTCCGCCGACACCTTCCCCTCAAGGGGAAGGCAAGAGTGCGCACAAAATTTTTGCACTAAATCAGCACAACAACTGCATACTAACGACCCCTCAGTCGACTGCGTCGACAGCTCCCCTTACGCAGGTGAGCCAATGGGATGCGGCACAAATCTTGCACCGCACTCGCGGGAAGCGGCAGCTTCACGGTTTTGCCGGTAGGTGCGACACCGGGCGGCCGCAAAAAACGTATAGGAGCAGCGTTAATTCGCCTCTAAAAAATGGATTATAGAAATTTTAGATTGAGTAAACTGAATACGGATGAGTTCCGGCATTTGAAGCTGCTGATATTCTGGCCGCTGTTCGGCATGATGTTCTCGTTTGTCGAACGCTTCTATCACGTCGGCTCGTATTACGTCATGCACTGCGCATTTGACGACGTCATACCGTTTTGCGAGTGGTTCCTCATCCCCTACCTGTTCTGGTTCGTGTACCTGATCGGCACGCTGGTGTACACGTTTTTCTTTGACGTTCCGGCGTTTAAGAAGATGATGCGCTTTATCATCTGCACCTATACGATCACGATGGTGATCTACCTCCTGTTCCCGACCTGTCAGGAGCTGCGGCCGGAGGTATTCCCGCGCGATAACGCGCTGACAAGGTTTATAGGCTGGTTCTATAACTTCGATACGAACACGAACGTCTGCCCCTCGATACACGTTCTCGGCTCGGTGGCCGCGATGTTCGGCCTGCTCGACTGCCGCAGGCTGCAAAAGCCGTGGTTCAAATTTGCGGTGGTCATTGCGGCATTGCTCATCTGCGCTTCGACCGTGTTCATGAAGCAGCACTCGGTGCTCGACGTTATCGCCGCCGTGCCGCTGTGCATCCTCGGCCACTATCTGTGTTATCACCGCGCAGAAGTTCCAAGCACGGCAGCAGTGCATTAAAAAATCCCGACATAAGTCGGGATTTTTTAATGCTTATTTCAGTGTTATTCCGAGGAATGCGGCACACTTGCCGTCGGCGCGGCGCGCACCGAGCACATAACCGTCCTCGGTCTGCTTTTTGTATATCTTCAGCTCCTCGCCCTCCATGCAGGCGGTTATGTAGCGCGCTTCCATGGTCTTGACCGGCATGGACGCGACCTCGTCGGCCGTGAAGCAGTCGAGGAAGGCGCGGACATAGGCGACATTATTCATGTGGCGGCCTATGTCGATGCTCGAGGTGCGCACAACGAAGGTGTAGACCTCGTCTGCATCTGAAAACTCATCGCGGAAGCGCCTGAGCTTGCCGCCGCAGGCAACATAGTCCTGAAAATCAAAGCCATCGGGAAAGCCGAACTCGGAAAAACGGACAAAGCCGGTCTCGCGGTTGAGTACCACCCACTCGGTCAGTCCCTCGGCGATGCGCTTATCGCCGACAAAAATGTCATAGCCGCGGTAGCCGCGCACGGCGTTGGGCTTTGCGGGGTTTACCCATGTCGACACGGTGAGCGCATCCATAAGCTGCGCATCCTCGTAAAAATCTATCCTCGAGTGCGTTGCGACCCAGTAACAATCGCGCTGCGCCAGTGCCGCCGTGCCGTTGCCGATATCCTCGGCGTGCAGGCTGGCCGCGTTCTGAAACAGCATAAATGCGGCGGGAGGCTGCATCTTGGTCTCCTTGCCGCACAGATCGGGCGTAACCGTTTGCGCAAACGAAAATTTCTTCAGTTCGTTCATTCTCTGATCCTCCGAAACCATACAAGTGTATAGTTTTATTATACCACGCCGCGCCTGTTTTCGGTGAAGCATTTGTTAACATACAATTAAAGAATGTTAAGAAAACCGGGCGCCAATTGCGGTTTCGGAATATAAAAAACAGCGGAAGCAATTTCCGCCGTTTATTGTTTAATTATATTCTATATCAGAGAGCAGCGCCCAGTGCCTTGCACTTTGCAAGTGCCTGACCGTCGGGCTCGCCGTTGCAGATGACGCTCTCATGTACGAGGTTCACTCCCGCTGCGCGGCAGTCATCCTCCCAGATCTGCATCCAGTCACCGTCGCCCCAGCCGTAGGAGCCGAACAGAGCGACCTTCTTGCCGGCCAGATGACCCTTCACGCCCTCGAACATGGGCTCGAACTCGGTCTCCTCAAGCGCCTCTGCGCCCATTGCCGGGCAGCCGAACGCGATGGAATCGAACTCGTCGGCCTTTGCGCCGGAGAACTCGGACGCGGTGAAAAGCTCTGCGCCTGCCGCTTCTGCGACTGCCTTCGCCATTGCCTCGGTGTTGCCGGTGCCGCTCCAATATACAACTGCTTTTTTCATTTTAAAAATCGTCCTTTCACTGTATGATCTCATCGAGGGCCTTGCCGCGGCTGCGGCGAGTGCAGCTCTCGAAGCTTTTGAACTTTTCCCTTGCCGCGTCCACGTCACCGTAGACCTTCCAGCAGCCGATGAGCTTGAAGCCGGAGGCACGGTTTTCCATGAAGCCGCGTACGTCCTCGGGCGGATAGCCGAGGAACAGGCCGACCTCGTGCGGGAAATCGGCATTATTGCGCATCCTGCCTATAAGGCAGCTCAGGCAGCTTTCGGCGCGGCAGTATTTTTCATAGCCGCAGCTGCGCAGGATCTCCTGAGCGTCGCTGTTTTCAAGATCGCGGCACAGGGCCTCGGGGCGGTAGAGATATAAGAGCACGCGGTTTTGCATGTACCGCATGGGAACGATGCGCAGTCCCTTCGGAACGAGCACGGCGTTTAGCCGCCGCAGCTCAGCCGTCACTTCTTCACGGCTTTCATACTCGGCGGAAAACATATTTGCGGTTTTAAGGCCCGCAAGCGTGGGTGCGCATTGCGAAACGACAAGTTCATCGCTCATATCCTATCTCCTCACTATGTATTTATTATGCCATAAAAAACGGAGCCTTATCCGCTCCGAAAAGGGCGAATAAGGCTCCGAAAGGACAATTTACAATTTTGCTTACGGCAGCAAATTTTTCATGCTGCGCAGACCAATTCCGAGCGTCGACACATTGTGCAGCAGCGCGGAGGTCGAGGGCGGAAGAACGCCCGCAACGCCGAGGACTATAAGCCCGGTGTTGAAGGAAATGATGAAGCGGTAGTTTGCGTGGATACGCGCCATGAGGCCGTCGGCGATGCGCTTGAGTGTGACAAGACTCTCAAGATCGTCCGAGCAGATGGTAACGTCGGCGATCTCGCGCGCTATTGCCGCACCATCGGACATCGCGATGCCCGCATCGGCCTCGCTGAGGGCGGGAGAATCATTCACGCCGTCACCGATCATGATGACCTTGCGGCCCTTTTCGTGCTCGGAGCGGATAAACGCCGCCTTGTCTTCGGGCAGGACCTCGGCGTAGTATTCGTCAACGCCCGCATGCTTGGCAACGGCTTTTGCCGTGCGCTCGCTGTCGCCGGTCATCATAACAAGCTTATTAAGCCCCAGCTTGCGCAGGGAGTCCATAACGCCGCGGACCTCGTCGCGCAGGGGGTCTTCGATGCAGATGACCGCGGCCAGAACGCCGCTTATTGCAAGATACAGGTGCGAATACTGCGTGGGCAAAGCGTCGAACTTCTCCTCCTCGCCTTCGGGGATAGTGCAGCCCTCGTCCTCGAAAACGAAATGATGGCTGCCGAGGACGACCTTTTTGCCGTCGACGGTGCTGTGTATGCCGTGGGCGACGACGTATTCGACCTTGGAGTGGCGCTCCTCGTGGTTTAATCCGCGGCGCTGCGCCTCCTTCACGACGGCGTTTGCGATCGAGTGCGGATAGTGCTCCTCGAGGCAAGCCGCGAGGCAGAGCATCTCATCCTTCTCGTTTTCGCCGAAGGTAACGATGTCCGCGACCTCGGGGCTTGCGTGAGTGAGTGTGCCGGTCTTGTCGAAAACGACGGTGTCGGCCTGGGCGATGGCTTCAAGGAACTTGCCGCCCTTGACGGATATCCCGTTTGCGCCGCTCTCGCGCATGGCAGAGAGCACCGCAATTGGCATGGAAAGCTTCAGCGCGCAGCTGAAATCGACCATGAGTATGGCCAGCGCCTTGGTCGGGTTGCGCATTATAAGCCAGGTGAGCAGCGTTGCGCCGAGGCTGTACGGAACGAGTCTGTCGGCAAGGTGATACGCCTGCGACTCGGTATCCGACTTGAGCTTCTCCGAATCCTCGATCATGTGGACGATCCTGTCGTAGCGGCCGGAGCCGAGGCTCTTTTCGACCTTAATGACGCACTCGCCCTCCTCGACGACCGTTCCGGCATAGACATAGCTGCCCACTTCCTTGCGAACGGGCATGCTCTCGCCGGTCATAGAGGCCTGATTCACGGCCGCCGAGCCGGAGCTGATCTTTCCGTCGAGAGGTATCATGCTGCCCATGCGGACGATGACCTCATCGCCGACATTTACGTCGGAGATATTCCTGAGCTCCTCCGTATCGCCGGTCTTGACCCAGACCTTATCGACATTCAGGCTCATCGTGCGTGCAAGGTCGGCAACGGACTTCTTATGCGTCCACTCCTCGAGGATATCGCCGATCTTGAGCATGAACATGATCGTCGACGCGGTGTCGGTATCGCCGCGCAGCGTGGAGACCGTTATCGCCGTAGCGTCAAGGACGGCGACGTCGAGACGTCGGGCAAGCAGCGACTTAACGCCGCGGGCAAAATACCTTGCGCTGTTGACCACGCAGATCGCCGCGCGCCACGGCGCTGGCAGGAATGCCTTTTTGAGAACGCGGCGCATGATGACGCCGGCAAGCTTGTCCTGATATTCGCGGTTGAGCTCCCTGCCGGTGGGCTTGGGCTCTGTTATGCCGCAGGTGTCATACGAAAAGCGAGCCAGCGCGGATATGACCACCGCACGGTCCGTGTACTCGATGACAACATCGCAGTTGCGGTCGTAGACATTGACCTTTTTCACGCCGGATAGCGCGCTGAGATACTCCTCAACAATGTCGGCCTGCTTAAGGGTCATGCGCGGCGTCATAAGACGCACGCGCATTCTGCCGTCAATTTCGCTGAGAATTCTGCATTTCATTACTCTGCCTCGACGTTTTCAATGACTGCGGCGGCCTCTTCCTGAGCACGGCGCTCGTTTATGTTCTTTGCTCCCGCGTAGATGTCCTGGCAATCGCAGCGGATATCGTCTGCGGTCTGCATGACCGAGTCCTTTGCGCGCAGAACAGCGGCTGTGACATGGGTGTACAGGGTCTTTGCATCGCGGCTTCTGAGTATCTTGATGCCGGCAGTGCCGAACAGAAGGCCGTAGCCGAACATCTTCGTGGTGTCGTCAATGTGGAATTTCATAGTTATCTACTCCTTTTAAATATATATATATATATTGAGTTGAGCAAACAGCTACTCAACGCAAATATATCACAAACTATATGGCATGTCTACCCGGCATTTCTATACTCCGTCGGACTCATGCCGACGGTATCGCGGAAGGCCTTGGCGAACTTGCTGCCGTTATCGTAGCCGTAGCGTCCGGCGATCTCCATAATGCTCATCTCCGAGCGCCTGAGGTCCGCCGCAGCGCACTGCATCTTCTGCGTGCGGATATAGGAATAAACGCTTTCGCCGTAGACCGCACGGAAACAGGATTTGAGCGCCGTCTGCGACAAGTGGAATACGTTCGACAGCTCCTCGAGCGTTATTCGCCTGTCCATATTGGCAGAAAGATACGCGCCGATGTTCTTCGCAAGCTCGACCTGAGTGTTGGATATCCTGCGTTCGGCAAGTGCGGAGCTATCGAGCTCCATCGCGCTCAAAAACAGCAGAAGCTCGAGGATCTTGACCTTAAAATAGCCCTTGCGTATGCTCTCGGGCACGCTGTAGAGCTCCGAAAAAATGTGCTCGATGGCTGCCGAAGAGCGTGCAACGAAGCACTGCCCCTGTGCGCAGAATTTTTCGCGCAGAGCGTCTGGCTGAACGTTCACGTCCGCGAGAAAGCAGGACAGACATCTCGGCGCATCCTTGCCGTTTATGCGTATCGTCACGCCCTCGTAAGAGCCCGTGGGAAAGCTCGAGTGCGATATCGCGCCGTCGGAAAGGCTTATGGACAGATCCCCCGGGGCGAGATAGAAAAAGTCCGAGCCTATGCGGCACTCCATTCGCCCGGAGCGGCAGTGGTGTATCTCCAGAAGGGTCTTATCCTCCTCGGGCTGGATATCGTGCTCATAGAGGCTTATATCGTTGTATATGAGCTCGATGCCGGGGAAAACGTCGTAGCTTGTGACGCGGTAGCTGCCGTCGGCGCCGGAATAGGTCTTAGTTTTGCTTTGCATCGTGGTATTCAGCTTTCATAAGAGTGTAAACGCCGAGGTCGTTCACTGCCTTGCGGAAAACCTCCTCGTCGACCGGGTTTTTCATGAGGATCTCCACCTTGCCGTCGGACGAATTTGCCTTCGCCCAAACGCCGTCGATGACGTTGAGGGTGTTTTCGACGCGCGTTTCGCAGGCAGAGCACATCATACCGTCGACGGTGAGGGTCGCGGCGTAGGGGTAGTGGGCCTTGTTTTTGTCCTCGACCTTGACCTTTTTCTCCGCGTCTCCGCCGCCGCAGCAGCCGGAGGCCAGCTTTTTCGAGTAGCCTTTAATGACAAAGACCGCAAAAACGATGAGAATAACAGCGAAAATTACGTATTGCATAAAAATAACCTCCGTATCAGAATTTTGATTATTCCATATTCTTCAGCGCCTGCGCGAGAGGTATCTTCCCGAGGCGCTTTGTCTGTATCATATGCACGATAAAGTATGTCGCGGCGCCGAGGCCGAGCATCGCAGGCCATATCCACGGCGCTATGTAAAATGTGAGCCAGCCGCTCATCTGATCCATGAAGTAGTAGTAAAGCCCCTTCATGACGATGCCGCTCAGAGGGATCGTCACGATAAGCGACACGCCGACCGCGATGGCCGTCGCCGAGTTATACAGCGAGCTTATCTCGCGTCCGGTGTAGCCGAGGATCTTGAGCATGGATATGCTCTGCGCGTTTTTCTCAATGACCATCTTCGACAGCAGATACACCAAAAGCATGTACAGCGCCAGCGAGAAGCCGCCGATAAGCGGGAACATACGTCCCATCGAATCGTCGAGCTGGTCGGCAACGACGGTCAGATCGTGCTCGGTTATAACGGTCGAGACCGCCTCGGGGTCGAGATCGCTGAGCTTTTCGTTAGAGAAATAGCCGTTAAAGAACCATGACTCGAGATCGAAGGTCTCATTGAAGTTTACCTTGCTCATGAAAACGGCAAGCCCCGCGGCGTAGGGCGCGGAATCGTAAACAGTGAATGTATAGCTCTTATCGCCGTACTTTTCGTGAAGCGTTATCTCGTCGCCGCGCTTAAGGCCGAACTTTTCCATGACCCCCTCGGAGACAAGGACGCTGCCCTTTTCCGACGGCAGGAAGGAAAAGTCCGCATATTTGGAAGCATGCTTCACGCCGTAAACGCTTATTTCCTCGTCTGTATCGGTATTGAGCGAGGTAAGGCAGAACGGCTCGGCGTCTTCGTTTTCCGTCAGCGTCGGCACCTTGAGGATATACTGATAGTCGGAAAGGCGTGTATCGAGCGCTTCTTCCTTGAAGTTATCCAGTATCGGCGGCATTATAAGGCCGAACATCAGCAGGACGTTGGCGAAAAGAATGCCTATAAACAGCGTTATGTACGCGCTGCGGTTTTGCAGTATGACTCTCTTGCGGAAGCGTTCGATTATGCTTCCTACGCGCAGGGTCGGAACATACTGCTTTTTGCGCGTTTTGAGCTCGTGACGCAGGAAGTTCTGCACCGGCAGTCGCATCATGCGCCAGAGAACGACGTAAACGGTGACGGCTATCAGGACGCAGGGCACGAGCGTCGTTTTGATAAATGCCTCGGCGTTCCAGAGCGTCACATACGTCGGCAGCGAGTAGCTGTGGTAATACAGGCTCGCGCAGTAATTCTTAACGGCAGTGTATCCGAGGATATTGCCGATAATGGCGGCAATGAGTGTGACGATTATGGGCATGGCCATATAGTGGCGAATAAGCTCGTCTCTCGTATAGCCCGAGGCCAGCAGCGTTCCGACCGTGCCGGACTCCTGCTCTATCGTGCTGCGCGTCGTTATGGCGAACACGAAGCCGAGAATGACGATGACAACGTACAAAAGCGTCGTCATCATGGCCTTATCGCTTCCGATATCGTCGCCGGTAAATATTATCGCCTGGTTGTCCGCACGGCGGATGATGTCGCTTATTTCGCAGTCCTCGGAGAGGATATCGGCAATATCGTCTGCCTTGTCGCGGCACTGCTCGTCGGTGAGGCTTTCGTCGTTATTGAGCCATGCATAGCAGTAATGCAGGTTTTCGTTTATCCCGTCAAAGGTCTCGGGCGTGACGACGGCGACGCAGAACTTGTTCGCGTCGAGCATCATATCGGTGTTGTTTTTAAACAGCGCCGAGTAGTCGGAAAGAGCGACGATGCCGGTGATCTTCAGCCCCGCCAGCTCGTCTCCGATACCGAGGGAGTTATTTTCAAGATACAGTCTGTCGGCCGCGATCTCGCCCGCGTTTTCGGGAAGCTCGCCGTCCATGAGACAGAGTTTGTTTACATCCGTGCGGGTTTTAAATATGCGCACGGTGTTCTCGTTATCGAGCGTGACTTCCTTGTAAAGCAGCTCGTATACGGAAATGTCCGCGTCCTTTTCAAGCTTCGCCTTCGTCTCGTCCGGGAGCTTATCCTCGAGGATAAAATGTCCGCTTTCGATGCTGTATTTCTCGAAGCTCTCGTTATAGGCCGTTTTCATGCTTCCGGAAGCTACGATGAAGCCGGACACCATGCCGACCGTCAGCGTCAAAAACAGAAACAGGGCTATGTATTTGCCGATATCCTGCCGCAGCTCGCGCGGCAGACGGCGCCTGAGTGGATTCTTCACGGCATTGCCCCCTTACCAGTCGAGCATCATCGCGCTGAGCTTTTCGGTGTTCAGCTCATCCGAGCGGATAGCGCCGTCGCGCAGGCGGATGACGCGGTCGGCCATGCGCTTTATCGCGTCGTTATGCGTGACGAGGATGACGGTGTTTCCGTATTTTTTATTTACGCGCTCGATGAGATCGAGTATCTCCTTCGAGGTCTTGTAGTCCAGCGCGCCCGTCGGCTCGTCGCAGAGCAAAATGTCGGGGTTTTTTACTATCGCCCTGCCTATGGCCGTGCGCTGCTGCTGGCCGCCGGAAAGCTGCGAGGGCACCTTGTCCTTATGCTCCCACAGGCCGAGGGTCTTGAGTATTTCGTCCGTCGGCAGTGGCTTATCGGCAAGGTACGCGCCGACCTCGATGTTTTCCTTGACCGTCAGGTTCGGGATAAGGTTATACGACTGGAAAACGTAGCCGAGATGCTTGCGCCTGTAAAGCGAAAGCTGCTTCGGACTCATCGCGGCTATCTTCTGCCCGCCGATGCTGATGCTGCCGGAGTCGGCGGTCTCGATGCCGCCCATTATATTCAGAAGCGTCGATTTGCCGGAACCCGAAGGCCCCAGCAAAACGCATATATGTCCTTTTTCAATGCCGCAGCTTATGCCGCGCAGTACCTCGCAGCGGTTATCTCCGCTGCCGAAGGATTTGTGGAGGTCGTGGATCTCAAGATACATTTAGTGTCCCTTCCGCGCCGCTTTGCGCGCAAAGCTCCTCAAGCACCTGCTCGGAAAGCTCGGCCACAAGGGCGCATGCTGCATTTTTTACGTCTGCCGAAGGCGGCAGCGTGCGCGCAAGAGCAGCGGCGACAGCGCAGTAATAGCGGCGATACTGACTCGTCAGCTCCATGCCGTAGCCCGTCAAGTGCGCTATGCCGAGGTCGTCCTTTGTCAGAACGTCGGCGTCTTTTAAATTGTTGAGCATCGTATGTGCGCTCGGCTTCTTTATGTTCAGATACCGCGCCACATCGATCGTTCGTATTCCGCCCGCGCCCTTGAGCGCGTCAAGCGCCAAAAGATATCGGACCACCGAGGCGGAGACCGCAAACTTGGGGTTAGTCATTGCTTACTCCTGTTTGTAAAATCGGGAGGTGCGGGTGGAAACCCACTGCACCTCCCGTCAGCTTTTAACTGTTCTGTTTCTTCAGGTTTTTTACATCCCTGAGGGCGCCGCTGCCGCCTTCAGAGCACGAGCCGCCATGGCATTTTCCTGCCAGCGCGCACGCGCCGCAGCCGCCGCATTTGGTGCCGCAGGAGGATATGCCTGCTTTCTTATCTCTGACTATCGACCGGATGATGAGCGCGACAATGACGATCAGACCGGCAGTTATCAGTATCGTTCCGATATTGGAAGCTAACCATTCAAGCATTGCTTTTTCCTCCTTTATAAATTCTCAAGTTATGTTGCTTATTATTTGGAACCTACGGTGCTTGCTTCCTTGGTGGTGAGGGTCTCAGCTTCCTTGTAAGGACGGAAGAGCATGTAGATGATGCCGACCAGCAGAGCGATAGCTACGATCAGGCCGATGATGTTCAGGTTGCCGGTGAAAGCGCCGCCGAACTGATTGATCATCAGAGCGATAACGTATGCAAAGCCGCACTGATAGCCGATTGCGAACCAGGTCCAGCCGCGGTTGTTCATCTCGCGCTTGATTGCGCCGATTGCTGCGAAGCAGGGAGCGCAGAGAAGGTTGAAGACGAGGAAGCTGTAAGCGGTGATGCCGGTGAAAGCTGCCGCGATGTTCTGGTAAACGGTGCCGTCGCCGCCGCCGTAGAGGATACCGAGGGTACCGACGATGTTCTCCTTGGCAACGAGGCCGGTGATGGAAGCGACAGTTGCCTGCCAGTTGCCCCAGCCGAGAGGTGCGAAGATCCATGCGATGGCGTTGCCGATCTTTGCAAGGATGGATGCGTCGATCTGATCCTCAGTGAGCATCTGGAAGGTGCCGTCGACCCAGCCGAAGTAAGTGGTGAACCATACGAAGATGGTCGAGAGCAGGATGATGGTACCGGCCTTCTTAATGAAGGACCAGCCGCGCTCCCACATGGAGCGGAGGACATTGCCGAGGGTGGGCATGTGGTATGCGGGAAGCTCCATAACGAAAGGAGCGGGGTCACCGGAGAAGCGCTTGGTCTTCTTGAGCATGATGCCCGAGCAGATGATAGCCGCCATGCCGATGAAGTATGCGGAGGTGGATACCCATGCGCTGCCGCCGAACAGTGCGCCGGCGATCATTGCGATGAACGGGACCTTTGCGCCGCAGGGGATAAAGGTTGTGGTCATGATCGTCATACGACGGTCACGCTCGTTTTCGATGGTACGGGAAGCCATAACGCCAGGAACGCCGCAGCCGACGCCGACGAGCATGGGGATGAAGCTCTTGCCGGAAAGTCCGAACTTACGGAAGATACGGTCAAGAACGAAGGCGATACGCGCCATGTAGCCGCAGGCCTCAAGGAAGGCGAGCATGAGGAACAGGACGAGCATCTGAGGTACGAAGCCGAGGACCGCGCCGACACCGGCTACGATACCGTCGTTGATAAGGCCGCTGAGCCAAGGAGCTGCGTTTGCAGCGTCAAGGCCGTCGCCAACGAGAACGGGAACGCCCGGTACCCAAACGCCGTAATCGGCCGGATCGGGAGCGTCAAAGCCGTTTTCTTCGAGATAAGCTACCGCGTCGACATAGGTCATGCCGATGGTGCTGTCTTCGTCAGCGCCGTCGGGGATGGCCTCGTAGTAAGCGGTCATTGTGTTGATCGCGAGGGTCTCCTCATCCTCGACGTCGAGCTCTGCGCTTGCGTCGGTGGTCCGGAAGGCCTTCATGTCGGCAAGCAGTGCGTCAGCGTCGAAGTCGTCTGCTTCAACGTCGATGTCTTCGCCGAGGAATGCGCTGACAGCCTGGATGGCCGCGGTGTATTCGTCATTGGTGTCGTTGTATTCGCCGGAGCCTATGCCGAACAGATGCCAGCCGTCGCCGAACACGCCGTCGTTTGCCCAGTCGGTAGCGGGCGCGCCGACTGCGACCATCGCGACCCAGTAGACCAGGAACATGACCAGCGCGAAGATGGGCAGACCCAGCCAACGGTTGGTGACGATCTTATCTATCTTATCGGAAGTGGTGAGCTGTCCGACGTTTTTCTTCTTGTAGCATGCCTTGATGATGGATGCTATGTAAATGTAGCGCTCGTTGGTGATGATGCTCTCGGCATCGTCGTCGAGCTCATCCTCGGCGGCCTTGATGTCCGCGTCGATGTGCTGCATGATCTCGGGCTTTATAGCGAGCTTTGCGAGGACCTTGTCGTCGTGCTCGAAGATCTTGATGGCATACCAGCGCTGCTGCTCCTCGGGCAGCTCGTGCAGCACAGCCTCCTCGATATGAGCGATAGCGTGCTCAACAACGCCGGAGAACGAGTGCATGGGGATGGTCTTGCCGTTTTTCGCTGCATCGACAGCTGCCGCGGCAGCCTCGGAAACACCGTCGCCCTTGAGCGCGGAGATTTCAAAGACCTTGCAGCCGAGCTGACGGGACAACTCCTTGATGTTGATAACGTCGCCGTTCTTGCGGACGATATCCATCATGTTGACCGCGACGACCACGGGGATGCCGAGCTCTGTGAGCTGAGTGGTCAGGTAAAGGTTACGCTCGAGGTTAGTGCCGTCGATGATATTGAGTATCGCATCGGGGCGCTCGCCGAGCAGGAAGTTACGTGCAACGACTTCCTCAAGGGTGTACGGAGAAAGCGAGTAGATACCCGGAAGGTCAACGACGGTAACGCCGTCAAACTTCTTGAGCTTGCCTTCCTTCTTCTCAACGGTGACACCGGGCCAGTTACCGACGAACTGGTTCGAGCCGGTCAGCGCGTTAAACAGTGTGGTTTTACCACAGTTCGGGTTGCCCGCAAGGGCAATTTTAATGTTCTTTTCCATTATTCCACCTCGATCTTTTCTGCATCTGCCTTACGCAGCGAGAGCTCATAACCGCGGACGGTGAGCTCGATGGGATCGCCCAGGGGAGCGACCTTGCGGACATAGACCTCAGCGCCTTTGGTAATACCCATGTCCATGATGCGGCGCTTTATAGCACCCTCGCCATGGAGTCTTTTGACGGTTACGGTCTCTCCGATCTTAACGTCTCTCAGAGTCTTCATGTTTCTGCTCCTCACACATATATTTTCTGAGCCATTTCCGCGCTTATCGCGATCCTGGCTTCTTTGACCTTGACGATGACATTCTCGCCAACGGCAGTCAACACTTTTACATCGCCCCCGACAACAAAGCCGAGGTTTTCGAGGTGCTTTTTCACCTCCGGCTTGCCGGCAATACGCTGTATCGTATTATCCTCGCCGACCGCCGCTAATGTTAAAGGCATCATTGCATATATCCTTTCTCCATTGGATTAGCACGCGCTAACCGTGGGGATGAATTAAAGTTAGCTCTCGCTAACTGCCTGAATAATAGCACAGTTTCCCCCATTGTCAAGCCCCTGACACAAGGTTTGTAGATTTGCACAATTTCGACAGTTAGCGCGGCCTAACTAATTGTGCAGAATATCACATCGCCCTTATAGGGATTAATAATATTGTGTGCGATTACTTGAATTAATGAAAGCAATGTGCTATCATATACATTGAATTAATATAAATACGGAGAAAGAACAAATGACTTTACAGGAATCTGGCGAGATGTATCTTGAGACCATATACGTCTTGTCGCAAAAATACAAGGATGTGCGCGCCATTGATGTCGGCGAGTACATGGGTTATTCCAAGCCGAGCGTCAGCCGCGCGGTCGGACTGCTCAAAAGCGGCGGCTATCTCGTTTCCGACGAGCTGGGGCATCTGAGCCTCACCGACGCCGGCACAGAGGTTGCCGAAAAGATCTATGAGCGGCACACCATGCTCACGCGCTATCTAAAGATGCTCGGCGTCAACGCCGAGACCGCTGCCGAGGACGCGTGCAAGATGGAGCACATCATAAGCGACGAATCCTTCAACGCGATCAAAAAACATGTCGCCGAAATGGAGAAAATGCAGGGCGAGGCCTAAGTTTGCCCTTTTGGAGCAGGAGAGAGCCGTTTTGGAGCTGAAATCCTATCGCGGAAGTAGTAAATTAAAATCACAAAGCCTCCCTTAATATGTGATAAGCCTCCGGCGGTGGTTCAGGACGCCGCCGGAAACATCAAAATAGTGCGAGCTTTTGTTCACATCTACACCTCTCTTCTTTAATTATGGAAAAAACACGAACGATTTTCTCGTTCGTGTTTTTTTATCGTCGCTTTTGCGCCGATACGCATATTGCAGAAGGGTGCGGCAGTTTAACGGTTTTGCCGGCACTTTCGACACCGGGCACCTGCAATATATGTATCGGTACAACCTTAAAGCGCCTCTAAAAATTCGCATCTAAAGAAGCGTCGTAGAGTTCTTTGGAAGACAGGCCGGTCTCGGCGGCGGCTTTTTTGCAGGCTGCCTTGCGCGAGAGGCCCTCGGCGCGATAGCGCTCGACAAGGGCGAGCGCGTCGTCGAGCGTAAGCTCAAGCTCCTGCTCCGGCGCGCCTTCGATGACCAGAACAAACTCCCCCTTGGGCGGCGTTGCAGTAAAATACTCGACCGCCTCGCCGAGCGTCGTGCGCAGTGTCTGCTCGTGGATCTTCGTCAGCTCGCGGCACAGCGCGATGCGCCGGTCCGCGCCGAAGGTACTTTTCATATCCTCAAGCGTGCGCATGAGCTTGTGCGGCGCTTCATAAAATATCATGGTACGCTTCTCTCCTCGCAGACTCTCGAGGTGCTCGCGGCGGCTTTTGTTTGATGTGGACAGGAAGCCCTCGAAGCAGAATCGGCCCGACGGCAGCGCCGACAACGCGACTGCCGACACGAGCGCGGCAGGTCCGGGCACGACCAGCACCTCCACGCCGCTTTCCGCGCACATGCGCACAAGCTCCTCGCCGGGGTCGGATATCGCGGGCATACCGGCATCGGTCACGAGCGCGCAGCTTTCTCCCGCAAGGATGCGCTCGAGTATTTTCGCGCCGGACGCATATTTGTTGTGCTCAAAGTAGCTCACGAGCGGCTTGCGTATGTCGAAGTGATTTAAAAGCTTCATCGTCACGCGCGTGTCCTCGGCGGCAATGAAGTCCGCGTCGCGCAGCGCCTGCATCGCGCGCGGCGAAAAATCGCCGAGGTTGCCGATCGGCGTTCCCACAAGATATAATTTACCGCTCATGCTCGTCCTCCCTGTGATAGATGCGTTTTATTTCCGCGCTCTCGCGTCCGTCATCGCCGCAGATAAACAGCGGCGGCATTATTTTAAGTCCCGAGCCCGCACCGCGCCGCGCTTCGATAAGTACGAGCGACGGCTCTTTTTCCGCCGAGTGCGACACCGTGCGCAGGCGCTTCGGCTCAAAGCCCGTCTCGCGCAGCAGGCATATGACGTCGGCAAGTCTCTCTGCTCTGTGCACAAGGCAGAACGCGCCGCCCGTGCGGCACAGATACGAAGCCGCGCGGCAGATATCCTCCAGCGAGCACAGTTTTTCGCTGCGCGCGGCGGCCTTGTCCGCGTCCGGGCTCTGCTTACCGCTTCCGGCCGTAAAGTACGGCGGATTGGCTACAACGAGGTCAAACTGTCCCGTCCGGAACAGCTCTCGGCAGCGGCGTATATCGCCAGTCACTATATCGCAGCGCTCCTCCAGCGCATTTGCAGCAATGTTCGCATCTGCAACGCGCGCGGCCTCGGGGTTTATCTCGAGGCCTGTCATGTGCAGCCTGTCGCTTCGCACAAGCAGCAGCAGCGGAAGTATGCCCGAGCCGCAGCCGAGGTCGATGCCGCGTTTCCGCGTGCCGATATTCACAAAGTCCGCCAGCAGCACGGAGTCCGTGCCCAGCCGGAAGTGCTCCGACTGCTCAAACAGCGGTCCATTTTCCCATAACTCCATTTTTTCAGTGGCGCTTTAACGCCTCTCCTATACATTTTATTGCAGGTGCCCGGTATCGAGGTTACCGACAAAACCGTAGCTGCCTCGCTTCCCGCAATTGCGGCAAGCATGTTGCGTCAGCCCGGCATCGAAACGTTGGCACAAACCATAGCGTTTCGCGCCCCGGAATATTGTTCTGATTTGGTGCAAAATTTCGTCCGCACCGTTCCGCTTGTCATGGCCTTAGTCGGGACAAAAATTTATATCGTAGGGGCGAGCATTGCTCGCCCGTTTACCTCTGTTTTGTCGGCAGCTTTCTGTCGGGCTGACGTAATCACTGCATTGGTGCAATGTAAATGCACCTCTAAAAGTCCGTGCGGCATAGCCGCACACATATGGCTATCAGTTATCTGCTGTCAACTCGCAGTGTTTTTTCCGGAAACACCAAAACGCTTCCGGAAAAACATTGTAACAAATATGGCGCGGCGCGTCAATGCGCTTGACTGCGCACACCTGTTTGGGGTAAAATCATACCAGAGCATAGCTGAAAATTTAACGGAGGTAGAAACAATGAAAAAATGGCTGGTCATAGCACCCATCGCCGCTGCGGCGGCAGCAGGCGCAGCGCTCGCGCTCAAGGGCAAATCCGGCACCGAGAAAAAGCCGGCAGCGGCAAAGCCCGCGGTCAAATCGGCTGCGAACACCGGCGGCAAGAAAGATGCCGGGTTTTCCATAAAGAACCCCAAGTCCGGCGTTTACAGCTTCGCAAGCGGCTACAAGGACGCAAAGGAGATCACCGTCACGCTCACATACGACGCTGACAAGCATGCGTTCGGCGTTGTGTCCGAGGGATACATCACCGATTCCGGCGACTCGCACGTTGCCATTCTCAACGCCGACGACTTCTCCATCCAGATCGAATACGCCCCCTACTACCACGGCGAGGACTTCGCCGCACTCGAAAAGTCGGTCGAGGAAAACTACAAGAATTTCGGCAAGGTCAGCTTCAAAAACGCAAGCGGCATCTGCTTCACAAACGGCGGCAGCTACTGCATGGCCTTCCCGGCGGCCGACTCCACAGCCGATTACGTTCTGGCAACGGTCGTCCTCATGGGCGACGACAACGAGGACGAGCGCGTGAAGCTCCGCTCGAACCCCGAGATGCTTGCCATCATGGACACCATCGTTATCGAGTAAGCAAACAGCAAACAGGCACGGCAAATGCCGTGCCTTTATTACTTTATTATAATGTTATGGATATCAAAAATTTTTACATTGAAAAGGGCTGCGGTGAACCGCTGATACTGCTGCACGGCAACGGCGAGGACAGCAGCTATTTCGCCTCGCAGCTCGACGTTTTCGCGCAGAAATTTCATGTGTATGCGCTCGATACGCGCGGCCACGGCAAATCGCCGCGCGGCGACGCACCGTTTACTATACGGCAATTTGCCGATGATCTGCTCGCGTTCATGAACGAACGTGGGATAGAAAAAGCTAATCTGCTTGGCTTTTCCGACGGTGGGAATATCGCCATGATCTTTGCCATGCGTCACCCCGAGCGGGTACTGCGCCTGATACTAAACGGCGCAAACCTCGATCCTTCCGGCGTTAAGCGCAGCGTTCAGCTGCCCATTGAGCTCGGCTGCGCGATAGCAAAGCGCTTCTCCGAAAAAAGCGCAGTGGCTAAGACAAACGCGGAGATGCTCGGCCTCATGGTCAACGACCCGAACGTTCTTCCCAGGGAGCTCGGTCAGATACGGGCAAAAACGCTGGTCATCGCAGGAACGCGCGACATGATCCGAGAGACGCACACACGCCTTATCGCACGAAACATCCCGGACAGTGAGCTTGTATTTATAAAAGGCGGTCACTTCATCGCGAGCAAAAATCCGGAGGCATTCAACCGCGCGGTCCTGAACTTTCTGGACAAAACTTAGCAGACAAAGTCGAGAGATCACACGCAAGCCCCCGTATAATGAAGCCACAGCACAGCGAAGGAGGCGTAGCGCATGGAGTGGATGAAGATAATCGGAGACTCGATACAGTACATTGAAGAGCACCTGACGGAGGAGCTCTCGGCCGACGGCATTGCGCAAGCCGTGAATGTATCGCCCTTTTATTTTCAGCGCGGTTTTTCAATGCTCTGCGGCTGCACCGTGGGCGAGTACATCCGTGCGCGGCGGCTGACCAAGGCCGGGGCCGACCTGCTCGGCTCGAGCGACAGCGTTCTTGACATCGCGCTGCGCTACGGCTACGACTCGCCCGACAGCTTCACCAAAGCCTTTACACGTTTCCATGGCGTTTCGCCCTCGGCCGCGCGCCGAGACAAAGTCATCCCAAAATCCTTCGCTCCGCTGAAAATCAGGTTTTCATTAGAAGGAGGCTATTTCATGGACTGCAAGGTCATGAAGAAGGATGCGTTCACCGTTCTGGCGGACGCGAAAACATTTCCCTATGAGGGCGCAAAGGCGCTCGTCCCGCAGTTTTGGCAGGAACACTTTGCAAGCGGCAAGGGCGCGAGCGTGTGCGGCAAGTTCGGCATAAACATCGACGAGAAGATGGGCATGGAGAGCTTCGAGTATCTCATCGCAGACGATTACGATCCGCAGAAGCCCATCCCCGAGGGCTTTGTCACGCGCACGATACCGGCGTTCACCTGGGCGGTGTTCCCCTGCCGCGGCGCGATGCCGGAGGCGGTGCAGAAGGTAAACGAAGCGATCTACACCGAGTGGCTGCCCGGCACGAAAGACTACAAATTTGCCGCCGGCTACTGCGTAGAGTTCTACGACGATCCCTCAAAGTACCCCAAGGGCACTGAAGATGATAACTACTACTGCGAGATATGGATCCCCGTTTGTCCGGAAGCGCATTGACGGCGTCACTGATATAACCGGCTCCGCACTTGCAGGATGCGAAACGTTCCGGTTTCCGCCATTGTTCCGACACCGGGCACCTGTAATATACATAGGTACAGTTTTAATGCGCCGCCGAAAGACTCCAGAGGTTGGAGATTTGGGGCGAGAGGCAGTCATAAGACCAGGATCGGGCGCTGTTTTCGCGGCTGTTGGGATCATTGACGGAAAAGCCGTCGGCAGTGCAGCCGGTGACGACGATGAAATGACCGGAGCTCGTGAAGTCGCCCGGACCAAGGGCAAGGATGAGCACCGCGCCGTCATCCAGCGCGTTTTTCATCGACTGTTCCCAGAGCGGCAGCTCCTGCGCCGTGAGACCGAGGCGGGCGCAGCCCTCGCTTATGAGAGTCCACGAGCTGCCGTTTCCAGGCACGCAGTAGCCGTATTGCTCGGCCATGCGCGCGACGTAAAGCGGCGAGAACGCGGCGTTTTTTGTCAGATACACCGCCGCCATAGACAGGCAGGTCGGACCGCAGCCGGAGGTACCTATGAAGCCCGAGCCGTAGGGCTCGTAGCCCCAACGCTCATCCCACTGTATGAAAAGCGGCACGCTGCCGCCGTGCGTCTCGGAGGAGAGGTCGATGTCGAAGCGTTTATCGTGCTTTTCGGGGTAGGCGTAGACAAAATCTATTGTCTGCGGGCATTTCTCGGCCGTTTCGATGAGTATCTCGGGATAGTCACCGCTGCTTTTTATGTGCGCAAGCTTCTCCTCGGCGCTCGGCTCGCCGCAGATGAGCCCGCAGCCGCCCAGCACCGCTATAAGGCCGCAGATACACAGACAAACGGCAATGAATTTTCTCATAACTCTCCTCCTTTTTCAGTGGCGCACGGACTCACCTACGGATACGGTTATTGCGTGAACCCGGTATCGAATGCGCGGCGAAAACTGCGGCGTTTCACATTCCGTGAAATTGTGCTGATTTAGTGCAAAAAACTTGTCAGTACCCTTGCCTTCCCCTTGAGGGGAAGGTGTCGGCGGAGCCGACGGATGAGGTGTTTTAGAGGCGTTTTTACATCGTGCCGATACGCATATTTCGTCAGCCCGACCGGAAGGTACCAACAAAACCGCGGCAAGCGGGCGACCAATGGTCGCTCCTACGATATAGTTTTAATTTCCGATCAAGGTTCAGTTTGCACTGCACTTGCGGGAAGCGACAGTTTTCCGGTTTCCTCGGCGCTCTCGACACCGGGCTGACGCAATATGCGTATCCGTAGGAGCGTCTGTGCGCCACTAAAAAACTCCCGGTTCTGCTAAAAGTTTAGCAGAACCGGGAGCGTTTTTTATCCGTTTGTCAGTATGAAATTGTGATTGTTTTCAGCGCAAAATCTTACGAAATTCCTACGGGCTGAAAAATCATTTTCAGCCCGTAAAACGCCACATTTTTCGTGAAAGAGATTTTTCACGAAAAATCTCGCTGCGCTCGTCAAAAAGTCGTGGACATTTTTGATGGCTATAATCCGATCACGAGCGGGGCCTTTTCTCGCTGCGGCTCGGTCACGGCGCGGCTCTGACATGCCCCCGGCATGTCATTCACTACCGCGCCGCCGCTTCGCTACCCCTCGTGCTCCCCCCGCTGCTCTATGGTTTTAACTCAGAAGAAGGAGCAAGTTACATTTTTGCTGTTGGTAATGTCACCGTGAACTCGACGAGCTCGTCGGCGCTGCGGGCATTTATCATGCCGCCGTGCAGCTGCACGATCTGATTTGCTATCGCAAGGCCGAGTCCCGCGCCGCCGGAGGACGAGCGCGCGGCGTCCAGCCTGTAAAACTGCTCAAATATGCGCCGAAGCTTGTCCTCGGGTATGGTCGCACCGTGGTTTACGACGCTGACAACGGCATTTTCGCCATCAAGTCGCGCGTCTATTCTGATCTCCGTACCGGGGTAGCTGTACAGCAGCGCGTTGCGCAGAAGATTGTCGAAAACGCGCTGGATCTTGCCCGCGTCGCAGCTCATCGGCAGCGTTTCGGACACTGTGAGCGTGCATTTGAGCTCCTTATCGCGCAGCATGGGCATGAACTCGAACCGCAGCTGCTCGAGCAGACGCGTAAGGTCGATCCTGCCGTAATCGAGTGTGACGGTCGATAGGTTAAAGCGCGTGATCTCGAAAAATTCGTTTATGAGATCCTCGAGCCGCTCGGCCTTGTCGAGCGTTATCGAAAGGTATTTTTCGCGCAGTTCCGGCGATATCTCCTGCTCGTCGCGCAGGAGAGTGAGGTAGCCGATGACGGAGGCCAGAGGCGTTTTCAGATCGTGCGCAAGGTACATGACGAGGTCGTTTTTGCGCGCGGTCTCCTCGCGCAGAAGGCTTTCCGAGCGCGTGAGGGCGCTTTTTGCCTCGCTCAGCGGAACGGCAAGCTCGTTCGGAAGCTCCGCGGCGGACTTATCGCTCAGCATATATTCGCCGACCTTGCCGCCGACATCGCGCAGCTGTCTGCGCAGACGAACGCGCGTGACGACGAGGATGACGATGAGACAAAACGCAAAATTTATGATGAGAAGCTGCACGACAAGGCGCTTGACCATGCTCCAGTCGACGTCCCGTACGACACCGTTTTCCGTGACATATGAATAGCAATAGCGGCTGTCGAACCAGTCGAGCACGACGCCGTTTAAACTATTGTCGAAAAACGAGACGATAAGGACGATGAGCAGCGTTCCAGCGGCGAAGATGCCGAGAGTTTTGAGCACGCTGCGCAGGGCGTTATTTTTCGATCTCATATCCAACACCCCACACGGTTTTTATAAACCTCGGATTCTTTGCCGGCTCGTGCATTTTCTCGCGCAGGCGGCCGATGTGCGCCATGACGGTGTTGCTGCTTGCCGAGAGGTATTTTTCCTTCCACACTGCCTCGAAGAGCTCCTCGGACGGGATCACCCGCCCCGCGTTTTCGCAAAGATACCACAGAATGTCGAATTCCGTCGGCGTGAGGCTCAGCGTCTCGCCGAACAGCGTACACTTATGGCTGAGCTTGTTTATCGTCAGGCCGCGGATGTCCCTTTCGCAGTCGGGCTCCGATGCGCGGCGGCAGCGGCGCAGAACGGTCTTGACGCGCGCCGTCACCTCGAGGGGGTTAAAGGGCTTTGTGATGTAGTCATCCGCGCCCATCGTGAGGCCGAGAATTTTGTCGGAATCGGTCACACGCGCGGTGAGCATGATGACGGGAAAGCCGTGCTTTTCGCGGATCTTTTTCAGCAGCGAAAAGCCGTCGATATCCGGCAGCATAACGTCGAGGACGGCCAGCGCAGGCTCGGTGTTTTCGATAAAGCTCAGAGCCTCCGCTCCGGTGAGGAACTTATTCACCTCGTAGCCGTCATTTTCAAGGTACAGGCCGATGAGATCGGCGATCTCCCTTTCGTCGTCGACGACAATGATCTTATCAGGCATTATCCGACGGCCTCTTCGAGCTTTTCGATGCCGACGCGCATGCGTCGCAGCGTCTCGTCTTTGCCGAGGATGCGGCATATCTCGACCGCGCCGCCGGGCGTTACGGCCTTTCCGGCCGCGGCGATACGCACCGGCCACATGACCTTCGCGTTTTTGCACTCGCACTTTTCGGCCATACCGGTCATCGCGGCGAGGATGCTCTCGTCGTTCCACTCGGGCAGAGCCTCGAATACGGGCAGCATTTTTTGCAGCATCTCGAGAGAGCCGGCCTCGTCGGTCTTGCTCTTTTTGTGGATATACAGCGCCGTGTCGTACTCGGGCAGCTCGTCAAAGAAATCGAGTTTTTCGGGGATGTCGGTCAGGACCTCGGTGCGCTGCTGCAAAAGTGCGGCGATGGCGGCGGGGTCGATCTCCGGCTTTTTGACCGCCTGGCGGATGAAGGGCTCGGCGGCCTTGGCAAAGGCCTCGGGACTCATCGCGCGGATGTATTCGGCGTTAAAATACTTGAGCTTTTCGATATCGAATATGGCCGGGGACTTGGAGATGCCCTTGAGATCGAAGATCTCGGCCATTTCCTGCATGGTGAATATCTCGCGCTCGCCGCCGGGGCTCCAGCCGAGCAGCGCGACGTAGTTTACGACGGCGTCCGTGAGGTAGCCCTGCGCGATGAGGTCTTCATACGAAGGGTCGCCGTGGCGCTTACTCATCTTATTATGCGCATCGCGCATGACCGGCGAGCAGTGGACATAGGCGGGGATGCTCCAGCCGAAGCCCTCGTACAGAAGATTATACTTCGGCGACGAGGACAGATACTCCGAGCCGCGCACGACGTGCGTTATGCCCATGAGGTGATCGTCAATAACGTTTGCAAAGTTGTAGGTCGGCAGACCGTCGCGCTTTATGAGCACCTGATCGTCCAAGGTCGAGTTTTCAACTGTGATATCGCCGAAGATCTCGTCGTGGAAGGTAGTGCTGCCCTCCTCGGGTATCTTCTGGCGGACAACATAGGGCTCACCGGCCGCGGCGCGCTTATCGCTCTCCTCGCGGCTCAGGCAGCGGCAGGGATCGGCAATCTTCTCAAAGCCCTCGGTCTCCTCCTGCTTTTCGCAGAAGCAGCGGTAGGCATGGCCTCTTTCGATGAGAAGATCGGCGTATTTGCCGTAAAGGCCGCGGCGCTCGGTCTGAACATAGGGGCCTACCGGACCGCCGACGTCGGGACCCTCGTCGTGGTCAAGGCCGCACTCTTCCATTGTGCGGTAGATAACGTCGACCGCGCCCTCAACGTAGCGCTCCTGATCGGTGTCCTCGATGCGGAGAATGAACTTTCCTCCGTTGTGACGGGCGATGAGCCAGGTGTACAGCGCCGTGCGCAGATTGCCGACGTGCATGTATCCCGTGGGGCTGGGAGCAAATCTCGTGCGCACCTCACCCTTGGGTATGCGCGCCTCCATCTGCTCGAACCATGTCATATCCATAAACTTTTCCTCCGAAATCATAGATACAAACAGTGTAAAATGCTTTTTGGCGGTTGTCAAGTGAGAAGTAAAATGGTAGAATAATAAATTGTATTATTGGCTTTATAATTTAGGAGACAACAAAAATGGAAGAGATAAAAAAGAAAATAATGCTGTCGGGCATCCAGCCCTCGGGTGATCTGCACCTCGGAAACTACCTCGGCGCGGTGAAAAACTGGGGCGCGAGAGCCGAGGAGTTTGACTGCTATTACTTCATGGCAGACCTGCACACGCTCACCGTGCGCCAGGATCCCAAGCTGCTTCGCCGCCGCAGCCTCGAGCAGCTTGCGCAGTACATCGCCTGCGGCATAGATCCGGAGAAAAACGTACTGTTTTTGCAGAGCCACGTGCACGAGCACGCAGAGCTCGGCTGGATATTAAACTGCTACACCATGTTCGGCGAGCTGAGCCGCATGACGCAGTTCAAGGACAAGTGCGCAAAAAACGCCGACAACATAAACGGCGGCCTGTTCACCTACCCCAGCCTCATGGCGGCGGATATTCTGCTGTATCAGGCAGATTACGTTCCCGTCGGCGAGGATCAGCGCCAGCACTGCGAGCTTACGCGCGACATCGCCGTGCGCTTCAATAACATCTACGGCGAGACCTTCAAGGTCCCCGAGGCTTACGTTCCCAAAGCAGGTGCGCGCGTCATGGGTCTCGGAAATCCCACGGCGAAGATGAGCAAATCCGACCCCAACGGCTGCGTTTTCCTCATGGAAAAGCCGGAGGATATCGCCCGCAAGTTCAAGCGCGCCGTCACGGATTCGGACACCGAAAACTGCGTGCATTTCGACATGGTCAACAAGCCCGGCGTTTCAAACCTCATGAACATCTACTCGGCCGTCACCGGCAAGAGCTTTGAGGAAATCGAAAAGGAATTCGCCGGTCAGGGCTACGGCGTGTTCAAGCCCGCCGTCGGCGACGCTGTCATCGAGACGCTGCGCCCCATACGCGAGGAGGCAACACGCCTTTTAAGCGACAAGGCATATCTGTGCAGCGTCTACACCGAGGGCGCACAGAAGGCAAGCTTCATTGCCCGCAAGACCCTCCGCAAGGTCTATAAAAAGGTCGGACTGGTCGAAAAGCCTTTTTAACATTATAAATATAGACAGTCCACGGAGATATAAATATGATAGATCTCAGTTTTGACGTTTGGAAGAACATATTGCTCGCGCTCGTCGTCGCGTTTATCATTTCTTTTGCAGCAACGCCCGTTGTCAGCTCCTTTGCAAAAAAGGTCGGCGCGATCGACATTCCGGACAAAAAGCGCCACATACACAGCCACCCCATTCCGCGTATGGGCGGACTTGCGATATTCCTCGGCTTTCTGCTGTCGGTGCTGCTGTTTGCAAACATCACTCCGCAGGTGCGCGGGATACTGCTGGGCGCTATACTCATCGTTGTCGTCGGCGCGATCGACGACGTGATGAACCTCAACGCATGGCTCAAGTTCTGCGTTCAGATAGTTGCGGCAGTCATCGCCGTTTTGTCCGGCGTTATCATAAACGTCGTGTCAAACCCCCTGCTCATAACGAGTGAGCAGGCCGTCACCATCGGCATTCTCGCGGTTCCCGTAACGATACTGTGGATAGTCGGCGTTACAAACTCCGTAAACCTCATCGACGGCCTTGACGGCCTTGCCTGCGGCGTTTCGGCGATAGCGTCGATGACGATGCTCGTCGTGTCGCTCCTGGTGTCGGATGCGAACATAAACGTCGCCGTCATACTCGCGGCGCTCGTCGGCGGCTGCCTCGGCTTTATCCCGTATAACTTAAACCCCGCGAAGATTTTCATGGGCGATACCGGTGCGCTGCTTTTGGGCTACGTCCTTGCGACGGTATCCGTCATCGGCATGTTCAAGTTCTACGCCATAGTCACCTTTGTACTGCCGGTGCTCGCGCTGGCCGTTCCGCTTTCGGACACTATATTCGCCTTTACGCGCCGCATCCTGCACGGGCAGAGCCCTTTCCACGCCGACAGAGGACATTTCCATCACAAACTGCTGGACATGGGGCTTAACCAGAAGCAGGCGGTCGCCGTATTGTACGCGGTGTCGGCCATACTCGGCCTTGCGGCAGTTCTGCTGGCATCGACGGGTATCGTACGCATCGTCGTTGCGATCATAGCGTTTGCGATCGCCGTATGCGTGTGGCTGTTCGTGTTCAGGAACAACAATAACATCCATCCGCTGCCGCACGAAAAGCCGGCGGAAGAGACGGAAGAGGACGGTGGAACCAATGAGTAAGCTTAAAGTCATGTCCGTTTTCGGCACGCGTCCGGAAGCGATAAAAATGGCGCCGCTCGCGCTGGAGCTTCAGCGCCGCGAGAGCATAGAAAGCCTCATCTGCGTCACCGCGCAGCACCGCGAGATGCTCGATTCCGTCATGAACTGCTTCGGCCTCAGGGCCGATGCCGATCTCAACATCATGGGCAGGAATCAGACCCTCACGGACGTCACTGTCAAGGCGCTCAAGGGTCTGGAGGGCTGCTTTGCCGACTTCAAGCCCGATCTCGTCCTCGTCCATGGCGATACAAGCACAACTTTTTCCGCGGCTCTGGCCGCGTTTTACGCTAAGATCCCCGTAGGCCACGTCGAGGCCGGACTGCGCACCTATGACCGATACAGCCCCTTCCCCGAGGAGATGAACCGCTGCCTCGTCGGCCGTCTTGCTACGCTGCACTTCGCGCCGACGGCTAAAAATGCCGAAAACCTCCGCGCAGAGGCCGTTACCGGCGACATTTTCGTAACCGGAAACACCGTCATCGACGCAATGAAATACACAGTCGGCGACGGCGGCTTCACATCGCCGGAGCTTCAAGGCATCGACTTTTCAAAGCGCGTAATAGCAATGACCTGCCACCGCAGGGAGAACTACGGCGAGCCGATGAAAAACATATTCTCCGCCGTCCGCGAAGTTGCCCTGTCGCACCCGGACGTTGAGATCGTCTACCCCGTGCACCTGTCGCCGGTCGTGCGCGGCGCAGCAAGCGAGCAGCTTGCCGACCTTGAAAACGTCCATCTCATCGAGCCTTTGGACGCGATGGACATGCACCGGCTCATGAGCGCAAGCTACATGGTCATGACCGACTCCGGCGGCATTCAGGAGGAAGCGCCCTCGCTGGGCAAGCCCGTCCTCGTCCTGCGAAAAGAGACCGAACGCCCTGAGGCCGTTGTGGCCGGCACCGTCAAGCTCACCGGTGTTGAGCGCGGGGATATCATCCGCGACGCGTCGGAGCTTCTCACCGGCGGCGAGATGTATCAGCGTATGGCGCACGCCGTGAACCCCTACGGTGACGGGCACGCCTGCGAACGCATCGCCGACGCGATAGAGTTCTCGTTCGGCCTTCGTGAGACCAGACCCTCCGAATTTTCAGTAGCGCATTGATACACCTACGGATACTCATATTGCGCAAGCCCGTTATCGAAGCCGCGGCGGAAACAGCAAATCTGCATCAATGAGACATCAACAACATAAAGGCGGGCCCAGGCTCGCCTTTTTTAATGTTAGCTGATAGCCAGTGGTGTGCACAATCACCGTATCGGTACAGCCTTAATGCGCCGCCAATTTTACACAAGCTTTACATTCCGGCGCTATTTTACATTACGCTTTACATTTAAAATCAAGCATAAGAAGAGGCAAAGCGAGGTAATGACAATGATATTTTGTGTTGAAGACGACGCAGGCATCCGAGATCTTATGATATACACGCTCAACGCCTCAGGCTTTCAGGCCGCGGGCTTTGAGAACGCAAAGGAATTTTACACGGCGCTCGCGGACACGACGCCCGAGCTCATAATGCTTGACATCATGCTCCCCGGCGAGGACGGCATCTCCATACTCAAGCGGCTGAAGGCAGAGCCTCGTACGGCCGACATTCCCGTCATCATGGCCACGGCCAAGGGCAACGAGTACGACAAGGTCATCGGCCTTGACCTCGGTGCGGACGACTATCTGGCAAAGCCCTTCGGCATGATGGAGATGGTATCGCGCGTGCGCGCGGTGCTGCGCCGCAGCGGCAAAACGCCCGAGAACAAGCCGCAGCTTCTGCGCTTCGGCGAGCTTGAAATGAATCTAAACGAGCACACCGTTACCTCATGCGGGCAGCGCGTTCAGCTCACGCTCAAGGAACACGAACTGCTGCACACGTTTATGACTAACCCCGGCAGAGCATTCACGCGCGAGCAGCTTCTGTCATCGGTCTGGTGCGAGGACTTTCTGGGTGAAACGCGCACGGTCGACGTTCACGTCGGCACACTGCGCCAGAAGCTCGGCAGGTGCGGCGCGTATATCCGCACGGTGCGCGGCGTAGGCTACCGAATGGAGGCGTAGAGTATGACAAAACGCATTTTCCGCTCGATCTTCACCGTCGCCGCGGTCGTACTGCTGGCGTCGTTCGTGCTGATAACGGGTGTATTGTACGAATACTTTTCAAATAAGCAGATGGATCAGCTCAACATGCAGACCCACCTCGCCGCACAGGGTGTTGAAACCTCCGGCGAGAGCTACTTTGACGATATGGACATTTCCGGCTGCCGCGTAACATGGATAGCTGCCGACGGCACCGTTTTGTACGACAGTCAGGCAGAGCAGACGGACATGGAAAACCACGCCGACCGCGAAGAGGTGCAGCAGGCGCTCAAAACCGGTCACGGCGAGAGCATGCGATACTCCACGACGCTCATGGAGCGGCAGCTTTATTCAGCCGACCGCCTGTCCGACGGCACGGTGCTGCGCATTTCCGACATGCAGTACACGCCGCTGACGCTCATCCTCGGCATGATACAGCCGGTCATCATAATCGCGCTTCTGGCACTGCTGCTGTCGCTGTATCTGGCCTCGCGCATGTCCAAGCGCATCGTAAAGCCCTTGAACGAGATGAGCCTTGACGATGCCGAAAAGATCGACACCTACCCCGAGCTTGCGCCCCTGACCGACAAGCTGCGCAGCCAGCAAAACCAGCTGCGCGAACAGGAGACCGAGCTGCGCCGCCGCCGCGACGAGTTCGATGCCGCCACCGGCAGCATGACCGAGGGGCTGGTGCTTTTGAACGAGCAGCGCAGTGTCCTGAGCATCAACAAGTCGGCGACCAAGATCCTCGATATAAGCCGCTACTGCATCGGAAAGGACATCCTTTCGCTGAGCTCCGCGCCGCAGCTGCACGAGATCGTCGGAAAAGCGCTCGGCGGCGAGCACTGCGAGGCACACATCACCCTCGGCGGCGTGAGCTACAGGTTCTACGCAAGCCCCGTTTCATCCGGCGACAAGGTCACGGGCGTCGTACTTCTTATGCTCGACACGACCGAAAAGGAAAAGGCCGAGCAGCTGCGGCGCGAGTTCTCCGCCAATGTCTCGCACGAGCTGAAAACGCCGCTGCACACGATCTCCGGCAGCGCGGAGCTTCTTGCAAACGGTATCGTGAAGCCCGAGGATGTGCCGCAGTTTCTCAGCCGCATACAGTCCGAAGCCAAACGCATGACCGCGCTCATCGACGACATAATAAAGCTTTCGCATCTCGACGAGGGAGCGGAGGATATGCAGCGTGAGGATGTCGACCTCCTCGCGGTTGCGCGGCGCGAGGCAAATAACCTTGCCCAGACCGCCGAAAACGCCGAGGTGAAGCTCAGCGTTTCCGGAGAAAGCGCCGTCATAAACGGCATTCCGCAGCTTCTTGACGCGATAGTCCACAACCTCTGCGAAAACGCGATAAAATATAATCGTCCCGGCGGATTTGTACATGTGAACGTACGGCACGAGGGCGCAAAGGCTCTGCTCACCGTCGAGGATAACGGCATCGGGATCCCGCTCGAGCAGCAGGAGCGCATTTTTGAGCGTTTTTACCGCGTCGACAAGAGCCACTCTCGCGAGGTCGGCGGAACGGGTCTCGGCCTTTCCATCGTAAAGCATGCCGCCGCACTGCACAACGCGCAGATATCCGTCAGCTCCGTCCCCGGCAAGGGCACAACGATAACAATAGCCTTCCCTTAAGGGCGGTGCGACATAGGGAGCGATTTTTTGAGGTGTTTTAACGCGGCTGCGTAGAAGCACACAAAAACGCACCTAATATTTAATATTAGGTATTGACAAGTCCGACATTATGTATTATAGTTCGATTATCACATCTAACCGACGAAATTGGTGGGATTTAAAAGTACTTTTCTGCTTGGCAGCCGTTGGTTTATGATGTATTCCAATGTGCGCAGGGCTTTGCGGTTTTCTCCGCAGTCCCGATACCGGGCTTCCGAAAGCTCCGTATCGGCACAGCCCGAATGCGCTATTAAAAGGAGTAAGGATAATGAAGGACAAGACGATCAAAAAGCTGGTATTTGCGGCGCTGTTTGCAGCTCTCAGCTGCGTAGCGACGATGGTCATACGTATTCCGACGCCGATCGGCGGCTACATCCACGCGGGTGACGCTGTCGTACTGCTTTCGGCGTTCCTGCTCGGCCCGTGGTGGGGCGCGGCGGCGGCCGGACTCGGCTCGGGCCTTGCCGACCTGCTCGCAGGCTACGGCCAGTTCGTTCCCGGCACATTTGCAATAAAATTCATAGTGGCGCTGCTCGGCGGACTTCTGCTCAACTGCAAATTCATAAGATCCCTGCCCGTGCGCGCGATCGTCGCCGGTCTGGTCGGCGAGATCTTCATGGTGCTCGGCTACCTCGCGTACGAGGCGCTCATCCTCGGCTACGGCGCGGCGGCTGTCGGCGGTGTGCCGATGAACTGCATCCAGGGCGCGTTCGGCGTCATCGCCGGTACGGCACTGTTCCTAGCCCTCTCCAAAACCAAGTATTTCGAGACGACTTGACGAGGTCTCAATACCCTTATAAAAAGAGAGTGCAGACATTGTCTGCACTCTCTTTTTATGTCAGGCCTCAGCCTACTACGTCGAAGCCCTGATTTTCGACCGCCGTTTTCAATGCGGCCGCGTTCAGATTTTCGCCTTTGACAACGGCAATACCGGTCTCGTGACTGACCTCTGCGGAGGCAACACCCTCGACCTTTTCAAGCGCACCCTTGACGCGCGACGAGCAGTGACCGCACTGCATGCCTTCTATTTTCATTGTTATTTCCATAGTTAACCCTCCTGTTTATTCATCTTTTATGATAACTCTGTCGCCGTGGATCTCAAGCCTGTTCTGACAATAGAGTATTATGGCCTTGGGGAGCAGCTTCCATTCCGCATCCTCCATGATGCGGCGCGACAGGCTCTCGGGCGTATCGTTCGGGAGGATATCCACGGCCTGCTGGGCAATGATCGGGCCGATGTTGCCGTCGATATCCGCGAAAAACGCCGTTGCGCCGGTGACGCGGCAGCCGCGTTCGAGCGCAGCGCGCTCGGGTGCGTCGTCGCAATTGACGAAGGCGGGGATCAGCGAGGGGTATACGCCGATGATGCGCTTGCGGAACTGCGTAGATATAACGCCCAGCGGCATATTATACCCCGTGAGTATGACGAGATCAATGTCCATATCGCGCAGCTTGTTTGATATGGCCATGCTGTAGCTGAGCTTTGTGGGGAAAAGCGAGGGCTCGACCACGAATGCCTCCACACCGGAATTGCGCGCACGGCGCAGCGCATAAGCGTCTGACTCCGTGCATATGACCGCGGATAACTCGAAATTCGGGATCTCACCGAAGTACATCGAATCGAGGACCGTCTGTAGCAATGCTCCGTCACCGGAGACGAGTGCCGCCGCTCTTATCATAATGTTTCCCCCTTATTCGCCGAGAAGCCGCCGTGCGGTCTCGATATTCATCTTTTCGGCATTTTTGATATACTCAAAGCGCCGGCCGAGCTCATCCGTACCGGATTCGGACAGCGCAGTGTCGATAGTCTCTATAAGGCTCTGTGCCGTGACCTCGTCAAATTCTATGCAGGATATGCCGAGATACTGCGCGCAGCCCGTGACCTTGGGATCGTAGCTCAGGCCGACCGACGGCACCTCTCCGCAGGCGGCATACAGCAGACTGTGCAGGCGCATCGCAACGCAGAGCTTTGTCTGCCGCACGATGGCTATTTCAAGCTCCGCATCCTCGGTTTTAGGCATGACCTTGAAAGGAGCGCTCATGCCGCGCGTAATGGGCTCTGTTATGGCCGCGTCGCGGTCATAGTTCATCGGCATGAACAGCGGCGTGAGCCCGTGCTTATCATAGCAATATTGCAGAGCGGCGCGTATCTCGCCGCTTTTTTCGGCAAAGCCCGGCCAGTTTCGCAGGCCGAGACAGACATATTTTTCGTCGGGGTCGATACCGTGGCTGCGCAGGAAAGATTTCGCATCTGCGTCGCTCCTGCCGCGCAGATTGAGCACCGGATCGCCCGTGACGAGCACCTCCTGCACCGTCACGCCGATCTCTCGCGTGAATTCAAGGCTCAGGGGATCACGCAGGGTTATCGCGTCGACGCAGCGGTTGATCGTCGCCGCGGCGCGTTTTCTGTCGTAGTCGTAATTGAGCGGTCCCATGCCGCAGCCGTACATCTGCACCCTGCAGCCGCATTTTTTTGCAAGCGATATCGTGTGCAGGTAAAACCACAGACTGCGCCGGCTGGTGACGTCCTGAATAAGGCTGCCTCCGCCGCTTATAAACAGCTTTGAGCGCTTCAGTTCTCGCCGCAGCTTCAATATCTGCCAACGCCGTATCGCGCTCAGGCCGTGCGTGCGCTTGGTGTGCCGCGCGTTTTTCGACACGACGACGATGCGCATATCGGGGTCTATCGACCGCAGCTGCCCTGCAATTGCCGTAAGCAGCGCCTCATCGCCCGCGTTGCCGTGGCCGTAAGCGCCGCATATGACCGCGCCGCACCGGGGCTTTCTATATCTCTCAATAACGGTTTTATATATTTTTAACTGCCTCCGGCAGGTGCTTTCGGTCGAAAACTCGCGTTTTGCCTTATCGTAAACGGCCTGTCCGAGTCTTTTTCGCAGCTGCTCGTCATTCGCAAGGGCGAGGATGCATCTTGTCATCGTCTCGTGATCCTGAGGATTAAACAGCATGCCTGTTTCGCCGTTTATTATGAGCTTCGGCAGTCCGCCGACGCGGGATGCGACCGTCGGTATTCCGGCGCGCGCAGCCTCGGTTACGGCGTAGGGGAAGGTCTCCGACAGCGAGCTTATCGCGTTTATGTCGACGCTCGCGTAGTAGCCGTCCATGCCGTCGTTTATCCAACCGGCGAAAAAGACCTTATCGCGCACCCCGAGTTCCTCGCACAGCGACTCGAGCATTTCACGCTCTCTGCCGTCGCCGGCGATGAGAAGGCGCAGACGGTCGTTTTCCCTTGCCGCTCCGGCAAAGCCGCGCACGGTCGTGGCGACATCTTTCACGGCATCAAAGCGCGCCGCTATGCCGACGACGATGCTGTCCTCGGGAAAATCGCAGCCGATCTTGCCGAACCACTCGCGCCGTGTGATCTCCGGCTTCGGCCGGGAGAAATCAACTCCGTTATAGATCGGGAAAAGCTTATTCGGCTCAAAGCCGCGCTCTATAAGCGTCTCGCGCATCTGATCGGAAACGCAGACGCGGTAATCCATATGGCGCAGCGCCATTTTGTTGAGCTGCCCGTAGGTCATGGCCGCCATCGGGCGGCCGAGGTAATCGAGCTTATAATCGCTGTGAACGGTGCTTATAAATGGAATGTCAAAGTGCTTTTTGAGCAGTGCACCCGTCAGATTCGCACGGCTGCCGTGACAGTGGACTATGTCATAATTGCCGTTTTCTATGAGTTCGCGCGTTTTTTTTAAGCCTATATCGAAGCCGCCTTCAAAAACCCGAGTCGGAATGCCCATTTCGCGCGCTTCCTTTGAAAACTCCGCCTCCTTATAGCAGACCAGGTCTGCGCGGATATGCTCGTTAAGGCTGCTCAGAAGCGAAAGCACATGCGTTTTCGCGCCGCCCGAGTCTCCGCCGGAGATAAGATGTAAAACTCTCACGTTAGCCCCCACTTGATTTCTTAGGGAAAGATAAATATAATGGTGTATTATAATAAAAGATATTATATATTAATTAGTATTTGAGGTCAAGGCAAATGACAACTATCTACATGATCCGTCACGCCGAGGCGGAGGGAAACCTCTACCGCATCGTGCAGGGGCAGCACAACAGCTTCATAACGCCGCGCGGGCACAGGCAGATAGCCTGCCTTGCGGAGAGATTTAAGGATGTGCACCTCGACGCGCTGTATTCAAGCGATCTGCGCCGCACGGTGACGACGGCGGGCGCGATAACGAAATATCACGATCTTACAATGCAGCTCACGCCCCGGCTGAGAGAGATAAATCTCGGCGTATGCGAGGGCATGAGCTTCGGCGATATGTACAGATTTGACCCTGTGCAGATGGACAATTTCAACAACGATCCGGGCGCGTGGCGCGCCCCAAACGCTGAGACCTTCGCCGAGTGCACCGTGCGCATCGTCTCCGCCGTTACCGAGATAGCGGTAAAAAACGAGGGAAGGACCGTCGCGGTGGTCTCACACGGCATGGCTATCCGCTCGCTCCTGGCGTATATTATGAACGTCGAAAGCCGCGATATTCCCTCCCTTCCGCATGGGGACAACACGGCCGTGAGCAAGCTCATACACGAAAACGGCTCATTCAAAGTCGAGTATTACAACGATAACTCCCACCTGCCGCCGGAGCTTTCGACCTTTGCGCGGCAGAGCTGGTGGAAGAAGGAGACGCGCGGGGCAGACCCCAACAACCTCTACTACGAGCCTCTCGACCCGAACCGCGAAGGCGAGCTCTATAAAGAGTTTTACGCAGCCTCATGGAAAGCCGCGCACGGCGACTTAAAGGGCTTTAACGCCGATACATATCTTGCCTCGGCAAAGCGGCACTACGCCGCCGATAACGGGGCAATACTTAAAGCCTACCGCTCCGACGGCGAGCTTGCCGGGCTTATAGAAACAGACCCCGAGCGCTCAAAGGGCGCACTTGTCGGCTGGGTAAGTCTTGTGTACATAAAAGAGGGCTTACGCGGAATGGGCCTCGGCACACAGCTTATAGGCCGCGCGATAACAAATTACGAGATGCTCGGCCGCGAGAAAGTCAGGCTGCACGTCTCGTCGGAAAATGCAAAGGCGATAAAGTTTTACGAGGATCTCGGCTTTAGCGTCCTCGGCAGCGAGCCCGGCTCGGGCGCGCCGCTTTACCTCATGGAAAAGAGATTTGAATAGCAATGTCAATGTGGAACGTTAACGCGCGTATACAAAAGCTTGATACGCGCTCTCGGCGAATCATCGCCATTTCGGATATACACGCAAACATGCCCTATTTCAAAGGGCTTCTTGAAAAGGTCGATTTCTCGGAAAATGATGAGCTTATTATAGACGGCGACTTTCTCGAAAAAGGGCAAAACAGCCTTGAGACGCTGCGCTTTATCATGGAGCTGTCCGCGCGCGGCAACTGCCACGCCGTCTGCGGCAACTGCGACACCTGGGCGGATGTCATAGACGCCGAGCGGCGCTATTGGGATGAGCGCATAGTAAAATACATGACGTTCAAAAAAAGCGGTCTTGTGTGGGACATGCTCACGGAGATGGGCATAGAGATAACGCCCGAGCTCGACTTTACCGCACTCATTCCCGAGCTTTCCGAGCGATTCAAGCACGAGTGGAACTTCCTGCTGGCGCTGCCGCACGTCATCGAAACGCCGCACTATATCTTCGTGCACGGCGGCATAAAGCCGGATGTTCCCATCGAGCGTCAGCTTGGCGGCGACTGCATGAAATTTGACGACTTCATGAGCCATGGCTACAGCTTTGACAAGTGGGTCATCGTCGGGCACTGGCCGGTTATGCTGTATCTTCCCGACCATGTCTGCGCAAACCCGATAATCGACCGCGAGCACCGCGTTATCTCCATCGACGGAGGCTGCTCGCTGAAGGACGACGGGCAGTTAAACGCCCTTATCATCCCCTTTGAAGGCAGCGAGGATTTTTCTTTCGAGGCCTATGACCCCTTCCCCGTGCGCAGGGTGAAAACCGCGCAGCGCGGCAGCAAAAAAAGCTATTACATCCGCTGGGGCGACAACGACGTGCATGTGCTGCGCCGCGGCAAGGAGTTTTCCCTCGTGCGTCACGTCCGCACGGGCTATGAGATGGAAATACTCACGAAATATCTTTACTCCGATGAGGAGTTTTGCAAATGCAACGACTCGACGGATCTTGTGCTCGAGCTTGAGCCCGGCGACGAGGTCAGCGTCGTGGAAGAGACCTCGCGCGGCTGCCTTGTAAAGCACAACGGCACGTCGGGCTGGTATTGGGGAGAGCTTATATGACAGACGATCTTGAATTTTTGCCGGTCTCGCAGGACGAGATGCACGAGCGCGGCTGGTGGTGGTACGACTTTCTGCTCATAACGGGCGACGCGTACGTCGATCACCCGAGCTTCGGCACGACGGTCATCGGCCGAGTTTTGGAGGCCGACGGCTTCCGCATCGCCATCTGCTCGCAGCCCGACTGGCACTCGGCAGAGGCAATAGCGGCCTTTGGCAGACCTCGACTCGGAGTTATGATCGGAGCGGGAAACCTCGACTCCATGGTCGCGCACTACACGGCCGCTAAGAAACGCCGCAGCGAGGACTTTTACTCGCCCGGCAAAAAGGCCGGTCTGCGCCCGGACAGAGCCACTATAGTCTACGCCAACCGTGCGCGCGAGGCCTTCGGCTCGGATGTTCCCATAATCATCGGCGGACTTGAAGCTTCGCTGCGGCGCTTTGCGCACTATGACTACTGGGACGATAAGGTGCGCAGATCCATCCTCGTCGATTCCGGCGCGGACATACTCGTATACGGCATGGGCGAAACGGCCTCGCGGGAAATAGCGCGCAGGCTCAAAAAGAAAATTCCCGTGTCCGAGATGCGCGATATACGCGGAACGGCGATACTGACGCATTCGCCCGACGACTGCGCATTTGATAGCGTGACGCTGCCCTCCTTTGCCGACGTCTGCGACAGCAAGCGTTTTTACGCGGATGCAACGCGCATCGAGTACGCCGAGCATGACCCCGTGCGCGGCAAGGCACTCATTCAGGAGCACGACGGGAGATATCTCATCGTAAATCCCCCGGCGATGCCGCTCGAAACAAAGGAGCTCGACCGCGTCGCCGAGCTTCCGTACACAAAGCAGTACCACCCCATGTACGAGCCTCTCGGCGGCGTTCCCGCAATTGAGGAGGTCAAGTTCTCGGTCATACATAACCGCGGCTGCTTCGGCGGCTGCAACTTCTGCGCGCTTGCCTTCCACCAGGGCAGAATGGTCACGAGCCGCAGCCACGAGAGCGTCATACGCGAGGTCACGGCGCTGACGAAATTCCCCGATTTCAAGGGCTACATAAACGACGTCGGCGGCCCGTCGGCAAATTTCCGCCACCATTCGTGCAAAAAGCAGGCCAAATGCGGCATGTGCGCGGACCGAAGGTGTCTTGCGCCGACGCCCTGTCCAAACCTCGACGCGGATCACTCGGATTATCTCGCTCTGCTGCGCAAGCTGCGGCAGATACCGGGGGTAAAAAAAGTCTTTGTGCGCAGCGGTATCCGCTATGACTACATGCTTGAGGATAAAAACGACGATTTCTTCGCCGAGCTCGTCAAATATCACATCTCCGGCCAGCTCAAGGTCGCGCCGGAGCACTGCATCGACAGCGTTCTCGACTATATGGGCAAGCCGCACATCGAGGTGTATGAGCGCTTCATGGAAAAGTACAAAAAAATGAACAACCGCTTTTCCAAGGAGCAGTACGTCGTTCCCTACCTCATGTCCTCGCACCCGGGCAGCACGCTGTGTGACGCCGTCGCGCTGGCTGAATACCTCAACAAAATGGGCCGTCAGCCAGAGCAGGTTCAGGATTTTTACCCCACACCCGGCACCGTCTCGACCTGCATGTACTACACGGGCATAGACCCCATGACTATGAAGTCCGTATACGTCGCAAAGACGTTCCATGAAAAGGCGATGCAGCGCGCGCTTTTGCAGTGGAAGCGCCCGGATAAGCGCAAGCTCGTCATAGAAGCGCTCAAGGAGGCAGGACGGGAGGATCTCATCGGCTACGGGCCGGAGTGCCTCGTGCGTCCCGAGCGTCCGCCGAGAGCAAAAACGCCCGAGAAGCCCAAAGCTCCCGAAAAACCGCAGATAACGAAAAAGGCCGGCTACGCCAAGGGCTGGGCAAAGCCCAAACCCCCAAAGAACGCAAAGCCCGGCAAGAAGAAAGGAAGATGACAATGAAGTACAAAAGATTCGGCAAGACCATCGTAGTTCGCATCGATCGCGGCGAGGAGATACTCGACAAGATACGCGAGCTTGCACTGAAAGAGAACATAAAGCTTGCATCCGTCACGGCGCTGGGCGCGACGAACGACTTCATCGTCGGCGTTTTCAACACCGCCGAGAAAAAATATTACTCCAACGAATTTAAGGGCGCTTTTGAGATCGTCTCCCTTACAGGTACCATTAACACCATGGACGGCGAGTTTTACACGCATATCCACATGTCTGCCGGCAACGAAAAGGGCGAGGTCTTCGGCGGACATCTAAATCGCGCAATGGTCTCGGCTACCTGCGAGATGATCGTCACCGTCATCGACGGCGAGGTCGACAGATACCACGATGAGGACGTGGGTCTTAACCTGTTTAAGCTGTAATGGAGTACCTTGCCTATTATCTTGCGGCAATGAATATCATTCTGTGCGCCCTCATGGGCATAGACAAGCTGCTGGCAAAAATGCAGAAGCGCCGCATCCCGGAAAAGACTCTGTTTGCCTTCGCCATTCTCGGCGGAGCGCTCGGCGGCACGGTCGGAATGTATTCGTTCCGCCACAAGACGCTGCACAAATCCTTCGCCATCGGCTTTCCGCTGCTGACGATAGTGCAGATCGCCGCCGTCGCATATTTAGTCATTAAATTCGCATAGAAAGAAGAATCCCGCAATGAAAGAAAAACTCAAGGGACTGCTGCTGTGTTTTGTTATTGCGGTCCCGGCCTGGCTGCTCGGACGGAAATTCGCCGTCGTGGGCGGACCCGTTATCTCGATCCTGCTCGGCATGATAGTCGGGCTGTTTCTCAAAAACCGCGCGCCGTTCGAGGCCGGCATCAAGTTCACGTCCAAAAAGATACTCCAGTGGGCGGTCATCCTGCTCGGCTTCGGCATGAACCTTGCGGTCATCGGCCGCACGGGCGTGCAGTCGCTGCCTATAATCCTGAGCACGATAACGACCTCGCTGCTTGTCGCGTTTATCATGTGCAAGGCTTTGAAGATTCCCTCTAAGATCTCAACGCTCATCGGCGTGGGCTCCTCCATCTGCGGCGGCTCCGCGATCGCGGCGACAGCGCCGGTCATCGACGCGAGTGACGAGGAGGTCGCGCAGGCGATATCGGTCATATTCTTCTATAACGTCATCGCAGCGCTCATCTTCCCGCTCGTCGGCACGCTCATCGGCTTTTCCACTACCTCCGGCGAAGCTTTTGGCATATTTGCCGGAACGGCGGTGAACGACACCTCCTCCGTCACAGCCGCCGCCTCGACCTGGGACAGCATGTGGGGCCTCGGCTCGCAGACGCTGGATAAGGCCGTCACCGTCAAGCTCACGCGAACGCTCGCAATCATTCCAATAACGCTCGTGCTTGCACTCATACAGTCAAAGAAAACGGCCGGAGAGTCGGGGAAAAAGGTCAGCATAAAGAGTGTTTTCCCGATGTTTATCCTTTATTTTATCCTCGCCTCGGTCGTCACGACCATCGCGCAGTCGCTGGGCGTCGACGCAAGCGTTTTCACGCCGCTCAAGGAGCTGAGCAAGTTCATGATCGTCCTCGCCATGGCGGCCATCGGCCTGAACACAAACCCCGTCAAGCTCATAAAAACAGGCGGCAAGCCCCTGCTTCTGGGCTTCTGCTGCTGGCTGGGCATAACGGGCGTGGCCATCGCGATGCAGCATGTTCTGGGTCTGATCGCATGAAACTTTTGATAATTCCCGCCGCCGCGGGCGCTTTGGCGCTCGCGGTGTCCTATATGGCGGTGTTTTTCGGCTGCCGCGTTCCGCCACGGCGCGAGGAGGACGTTTTTTTCATGCCCGACACCGAGCAGTACAATCCTTACCGCGAGCAGTCGAAAAAAATGATCCGCGCGGCGCTTTCCCTTCCCCACGAGGACGTTTTCATCACATCCTTCGACGGACTGCGCCTGCATGCAAAGCTTTATGCCGCGGCCGACCCGAAAGCCCCGGTGCAGATAATGATGCACGGCTACAAAAGCGCGGCCGAACGCGATTTCTGCGGCGGACTTCGCGAGGGGCTCGACGGCGGCTTCAATGTCCTGCTTGTCGATCAGCGCGCCCACGGCGAGAGCGAGGGCAAGTACCTCTCCTTCGGCGTGAACGAGCGCTATGACTGCCTTTACTGGGCAAATTTCGCTGCCGAGCGATTCGGGAGCGACGTGAAGATATATCTCTACGGCATCTCCATGGGCGCGGCGACCGTGCTCATGGCCTCCTGTCTGCCGCTGCCGAAGTCTGTTTCAGGCATCGTTGCCGACTGCGGCTACACCTCGCCCAAGGATATCATCCTCTCCGTCCTGCGCGAGCATCACATTCCGGCGGCGCGGCTCATTTACGCCCTCGCACGCTTCGGTGCAAGGCTTTTTGCCGGATTTGACCTCGATTCGGCCTCCGCACCCGACGCTTTGCGCCGCAGCACGATCCCCGTTCTCTTCATTCACGGCGATGACGACCGCTTCGTGCCCTGCCGCATGAGCCGCGAAAACTATGAGGCAAGCGCCGCGGAGAACAAACGCCTGCTCATCGTTCCCCATGCCGGTCACGGCCTGAGCTATATGCTCGACCGCAAAGCATACCTCTCCGCTCTCCACGAATTTTTAGAGGCGAACGGACGCAGCTGCGGATACGTTTATTGCGGTAGCCCGGTATCGAGACTGCGGCATAAACCATAATATTTCGCTCTTTATATGTGCAGTGTGAGCTTTACCGGCGCCCGGTACCCAAATCGGCTCGGTTACGGACAAAATATGAAAAAGCGAGAGCGCAGATCTTAATCTGTTCTCTCGCTTTATGTTTGTTTTTATTTTCAGCTGCCGCAATGCCGGATCATAAAAATATCCGCTCCGAACCAATGGCTCGCGAAACCGTACGGTTTCTGCGGTAGTCCCGATACCGGGCTACCGCAATATGCGTATAGGTACAGCCTTAATTCGCCTCTAAAAACACTTGACATTTTGACAAAATCAGATATAATGTTATGGTCTGCCGGTATGTGCAGACTATCCTTGCTCCCGACGAGGTCGGGGGCCAAAAGACCAGAAGGAGGTGCAAACCATGGCAAAAGCAACTGAGAAGTACGAAGTAATGTACATCATCAACCCGAACTTCACCGAGGAGCAGACCGCTGCCGTCGTCGAGAAGTTCAAGGCGCTCGTTGAGGCTCATGGTACCCTGGACGAACTGGAGGAGATGGGTAAGCGCAAGCTCGCTTACGAGATCAACTACATTTCGGAAGGTTACTATGTGCTGATGAAGTTCACCAGCGGCGCGGATTTCCCCGCAGAGCTGGACCGTATCCTCGGCATCACCGACGGCATCATGCGTCGCCTGATCACCCTGCGTGCTGAGTAAGGAGACGAGTTATGCTTAATCACATCACGATCATGGGTCGACTGACCCGTGACCCCGAGCTGAGATACACTCAGTCACAGACCCCTGTCGCATCGTTCACCCTTGCCGTTGACCGCGATTTCGGCGGCCGCGACGGCAGCGAAAAGCAGACCGATTTCATCGACTGCGTCGCATGGCGCTCTACCGCTGAATTTGTCAGCAAGTATTTCGCCAAGGGCAGCATGGCTGTCGTTTCCGGCAGACTGCAGATCCGCGACTGGACCGACCGCGAGGGCGGCAAGCGCCGCAGCGCAGAGGTCGTCGTTGACAACATGTATTTCGGCGAAAGCAAGCGCCGCGAAGGCGGCGACATGCGCGGTGAGCCCCGTCATGCTTCAAGCTACGACGCTCCGAGCCCCTCGATGGGCGCGTCGGCGTTTTCCGAGCTTGGCGACGATGACGGCGAACTGCCGTTTTAAAAATAATATAGGAGGATACAGCTAATGGCTTTCGATAAGAACAATCCCAAGAACCGCAAGCGCAGAAAAGTCTGCCAGTTTTGCGTAGATAAGGCCACCAGCATCGACTATAAGGATACTGCAAAGCTCCGTCGCTTCATGTCCGAGCGCAGCAAGATCCTTCCCCGTCGTACCACCGGTACCTGCGCAATGCATCAGCGCCAGCTCACCGAGGCTATCAAGAGAGCCCGTCAGATCGCTCTCCTGCCCTATGTGACCGACTGATAACAAGTTCAAAGCTCTCACTTCCGCGGAAGTGAGAGCTTTTTTGTCGTTTTTTCTGCAATTTGTGCAAGATTCGGAGCAAAACCGCGTCTCTATAGTTGAACGGAGCGCCGTGCTCTTATCCCCCCAACACGCGCGGCGACACCTCGTTCTATATTATGAAGATCTCCTTTCTCCACCCCAACCTAAGGATGACGTCTCCCCCAGACGTCATCCTTTTTTAGATGCGAATTTAGACTGTCAAGGATACGGCTGCTGCACAAGCCCGGTGTCGGAACTATGGCGGAAACCGTAACGGTTTATCTCCGGTGTGTTCGGCATGAGCTTTGCAACTTCCCTGCACTGAGATCGGCTCAGCCATATGAAAAAACGAGAGTACAAAATCTGTACTCTCGTTTTTCGCTATGCAGGCAGATTACGGTGCTGATCTGCACCGCACTTGCAGGATGCGGCAGTTTCCCGGTTTTGCCGGCAGGTGCGACACCGGGCTGACGCAATATACGTATCGGTAGGTAGTCCGTGCGCCCCTAAAAAAGCGCCTCTAAAATCACGCCTCTAAAACGGATTTGCAGCGGGGGCAGAGGCCGGTCTCGGGGTCGGCGTCTACGGAATGCATCCAGCAGCGCGGGCACTTCGTACCCTCGGCCTCCTTGACGGAGACGGTCAGCCCCGGATTGTACGAGCCGGAGGCCGTAACAGCGGCAGCGTCTGCCGCGTCATCCTCGGCGATGAGGCACTCGGAAACGATGAGCAGCTCCTTGAGATCCATGTCGGAGACCTTGTCGAGCACGGCCTTGCTCTCGCCGTTGGCGCGCAGGGTGACGGAAGCCTCGAGGGGCTTGCCGATGCGCTTATCGGCGCGGGCCTTTTCGAGAACGCCGTTGACATCGTTTCTTACGGAGATGAGAGCGTCCCACTTCGCCATCTCGGCATCGTCGAGCGCGTACTCGGCAAAGGGCTTGTTCATCTCGTTGAGCACGACGTTGCGTACATCGTCCTCACTGCGGTGGGGCATTGCGAGCCAGATCTCATCGCAGGTGAATGCAAGGATGGGCGCAAACATCTTGGTCAGGGTATCGAGGATCAGGAACAGCGCTGTCTGTGCGCTGCGGCGCTCGAGGCTGTTCTTGCCGGAGCAGTAGAGCCTGTCCTTGATGATATCAAGGTAGAAGTTTGAAAGCTCGACAACGCAGAAATCGTTGATGAGGTGCGACACGACGTGGAACTCGTACTCGTCGTAGGCGGCGAAGGCCTTCTCGATGAGCTTGTTGAGTTTAGTGATCGCCCACTTATCGAGCTCGTGCATATCCTCGGGCTTTACGAGATCGTTTGCGTCGAAGCCGTCAAGGTTGCCGAGGCAGTAGCGCGCGGTGTTGCGGAACTTGAGGTAGTTCTGGCTAAGCTGCTTGAAGATCTCGTCCGAGCAGCGGACATCAACGTGATAGTCGGAAGAACCGGCCCACAGACGCAGGAGATCCGCGCCGTACTTATCGAAGATCTCGGCAGGATCCATGCCGTTGCCGAGGGACTTGTGCATTGCTCTACCCTCGCCGTCGACCGTCCAGCCGTGGGTGACGCATTCTTTGAACGGAGCGCCGCGGCCCAGTGCGCCGACGGCTACCAGCAGCGAGGACTGGAACCAGCCGCGGTACTGGTCAAGGCCCTCGATATACATCGTGGCCGGCCAGAAGCCCTGATCGCGCTCCATGGCGGCGTAGTGGGTAGAGCCGGAGTCGAACCAGCCGTCGAGGGTGTCGGTCTCCTTGGTGAAGTGCTTGCCGCCGCAGTGCGGGCAGGTAAAGCCATCGGGCAGGAGCTCTGCCGCTTCACGCTCGAACCATGCGTTAGAGCCTTCTTTTTCATAGATGTTGGCGACAGACTCGATGCTCTCGTCGGTGCAGACTGGCTTGCCGCAGTCGTCGCAGTAGAAAACGGGGATGGGCAGACCCCAGCGGCGCTGGCGCGAGATGCACCAGTCGGTGCGCTCAAGGATCATGCTTCTCATTCTGTCCTTGCCCCATGCCGGGACCCAGCGCACATCCTCGCACGCGCCGGTGGCCTCGTCCTTGAACGAGTCGACCGAGCAGAACCACTGCGGAGTCGCGCGGAAGATGATCGGGTGCTTGCATCTCCAGCAGTGCGGGTAACTGTGGATGATATCCTCGGAAGCGAAGAGCATTCCGCTCTCCTTCATGTCCTTGAGGATAACGGGGTTAGATTCGTCGGTGCTCATGCCGGCGTACTTTCCGGCATAGTCGGTGTGCTTGCCCTGATCGTTTACGGGGACGACCATATCCATGCCGTAGCGCTTGCAGGTCAGATAGTCGTCCGCGCCGAAGCCGGGAGCGGTGTGGACGCAGCCGGTGCCGGAGTCCATGGTGACGTAGTCCGCCAGAACGAGGCGGCTGGTCTTGGGCAGGAAGGGGTGGTCTGCGAGCATATTCTCAAAGAACGCGCCCTCGTGTCTCTCGACGATCTCATAGTCCTCAAAACCGCCCAGACCCATGACCTTCTTGGTCAGCGCCTCGGCCATGATGTACATCTCGCCGTTGGGAGCCTTAACGATGACATAGCTCTCCGACGGGTGCAGGGCAATTGCGAGGTTGCCGGGCAGAGTCCAGATCGTAGTCGTCCAGATGACGAAGAAGAGCTTGGACTTGTCCAGATCACCCAGCTTGCCGAGATCGTCGTGCATGGGGAACTTAACGTAAACGGTCGTGCAGGGATCGTCCTTGTACTCGATCTCGGCCTCGGCCAGCGCGGTCTCGTCGTAGGCGCACCAGTAAACGGGCTTCAGGCCCTTGTAGATGTGGCCGTTTTTATACATCTTGCCGAAAACGCGGGTCTCCATGGCCTCGAAGCCGGGATCCATCGTCTTGTACGGATGCTCCCAGTCGCCGATGACGCCCATGCGCTTGAAGCCCTCGCGCTGCACATCAATATAATGGTCGGCATAGGCGTGGCAGGCCGAGCGGAAGTCGGCGATGCTCATGGCCTTGTGGTTTAATTTCTGCTCCTTGATGATGGCAGATTCGATGGGCATGCCGTGGTTATCCCAGCCGGGGATATACGGCGTATAGTAGCCGCGCATTGCGTAAGAGCGCGTGATGAAGTCTTTGATGGATTTGTTCAGCGCGTGACCCATGTGCAGAGCACCGTTGGAGAACGGAGGGCCGTCGTGAAGGTTGAACAGGGGCTTGCCCTCGTTCTTTTTAAGCATCTCGTTGTAGATGTCCATCTCCTCCCAGTGCTTGAGCATCTCGGGCTCGCGCTTGGGCAGGCCCGCGCGCATCGGGAACTCGGTCTTGGGGAGATTGAGTGTTGCGTCATACTTCTGTGCCATAAATTTATCCTCCATTTTTTTAGAGGCGCATTAACGCCTCACCTATACATTTTTTGCGGTAGCCCGGTATCGAGGCCGCGGCGGAAACCGCGGCGAGTAGATAGCGGACAGCTGGTGGTGTGCGCCGACGGCGCACGATTTTATTTCACCTCATCCGTCGGCCTACGGCCGACACCTTCCCCTCAAGTGGAAGGCAAGGGCACGGCAAATCATTTTGCACCAAATCGGAACAATTTCTGCATATCGGCGACCCCTCAGCCGACTGCGTCGGCAGCTCCCCTTACGCAGGGGAGCCAAGGTGGTGCGGCAGAGTTGTCGGGTGCATTGCCTCCCCTGTGTAAGGGGAGGTGGGTCGGCGTTAGCCGAGCCGGTGGGGTTGCCTATTCAAATCCGTGCGCTCTGCGCACACCTCACCTATTCACTATTCACTTGCAGGCGCAGCCTGCATTTTGCCTTCCCCTTAAGGGGGACGGATGAGGTGTTATCAAATCTCATTCGCTCTTCGAGCGAATACCTCAATTATTCATTATTCACTATTCATTATTAATTTTATTTTTCCCCTTGGGAAAAATAAAAAGGCGTGCCGATGTTTCCGCACGCCTTTAAACTCGCCGATAAAGCAAATACCGATAGCCGAAGCATTCGCTTCGGCAAAAACTCAGATCTCGTCTTTTATAAAGTTGAATACCTGAGTGTTGCCGGAATCCGCGGGAGTGGGTTCGGAAACGGGAGCGGGCTGCTCCTTCGGTATTCGTATGGCCTCGGGCTTTGCAACTTCGCTGCCGGCGGCCTTCATGAGGGTATCGAGCGTCTGAAGCTGCTTCTGGCAAAGCTCACGGGCGCTGTCAAAGAACTTCGCCGAGCTGAGCTTGGCGGCCTGAAGGCGGGATTCTTCCTGAGCGATCCTGTCGTCGATATTGCCGAGCAGAGCCGCTGCCTTGGCCTCGGCCTCGGCGACGATGTTCGCGCTGCGAGTTCTCGCGTCGTTTTCGATCTGGACGCTGAGCTTCTGCGCCGAGAGGATGGCCTGATTCAGGGCGCTCTCGTTCGTGCGGTACTCTTCGATCTTGTCGACAAGGACCTTCATCTTGGTCTTGAGGACAACATTCTCCTTCTGAAGAGCCTCGAAATCGTTTGCCAGCTCGTCAAGATACTCGTCGATGGTCGCCATATCGTAACCGCCGAACATGCTTCTGGCTTTGTCAAAGCTCTTTTCACGGATCTCCTGAGGAGTAGTCATATCTTAAAATCCACCTTTCTATGCCTGTTAAAAGTACAGTCCCGCGCTCTCGAAATCGGCAACTGCGTCGCCGACGAGGTCGACATTCGTGGGGGCGATTATATACGCCTGCGCGGAAACGCGCATCACCCTGCCGCCGAGAGCATACGCCGCGCCGGACAAAAAGTCAAGCAGTCTGCGCGCGGTTTCCGTTTCGGTCATCTCAAGATTCATGAGCACCGCCTGACGAGCACGGAGGCTGTCGGCTATCTCGGCCGCCTCGTCAAACTGCTCGGGGCGAACGAACTTGAGCTTCATCTTCTGCTTTTCCTGCGCGGGAGCGGAGTAGTTCGCCTGAGGCTTCGGCTCACGCTTGGAAAAAACGGGGCGCGGCTGCCTTTCCTCAAAGCTCTCTTCGGCGGGGACTTCGTCCTCCTGCTGGGAGAACTCCTCCTCGGCTGCGCGCTCTTCGTTTTCTATATAATCATCATCGTAAGGGTGCATAGCGTTGCGAATATTATCAAGCCAGGCCATTGCACGACCTCCTTTATGCTTAGTGTCTTGCTTAGTAATGTCTTGCTCCGAAAATGCCGGTGCCGACGCGGATGATGTTCGCGCCTTCCTCGATCGCGGTCTCAAAATCCGCGCTCATACCCATGGACAAAAAGTCCATAGAGACATTATCGTATTTTTTTGCTCCAATGTCAACAAAAAGCTGCTTCATTGAGCGAAAATATGGGCGAATTTCTTCCGTTTTTTCGCAAATCGGGGGTATTGCCATCAATCCGCGCACCCTGACGGCGGAAAATTGCGCCATCTGAGGCAGGTACTGCTCGAGCTCATCGGGCGCAAAACCGGACTTCGCCGCCTCGCCGCCGATGTTCACCTCCAGCAGCACATCCTGCGTAAGGCCCATGCTTTTTGCCTTCTTGTCGATCGCTTCGAGCAGCTCCATGCAGTCGACCGACTCTATGAGCTGCACCTTTCCGATAAGATATTTTACCTTATTTTTCTGCAAATGGCCGATGAAGTGCAGAGGGCATCCGGTGTAGGCTCCCTGCTCGAACTTTTCGGTCAGCTCCTGCACGCGGTTCTCGCCGCAGATGTCCACTCCGGCCTCGACGGCCTCGCGCACGCGGGCAGCGTCGTTCATCTTTGTCGCCGCACACAGCCGAACGTCCTCCGGCACTCTGCCGCTCCTGACGGCGGCCTCCGCAACGCGCTGTTTTATCATTTTTACGTTTTCTGTGATACTGCTCATTTTCATCCCAGCTTTATCATTATTTTTATGTTAAATTCTTTATTATTTCGGCTGACAGGCGGCAGGTGTTCGACTCCCGTCAGCATGTTTTCTCTATTTTATGTTGGTCTAAAGTCTAATTCTAAACTTTCCGCTTTTGCGAGGCAGGTATGTCCGCGAGGTTTCGTGCGGCATGATCGCATTTTAGCCATCCAAAACTATCTGCATGTTTTCTCTTATTTCATCCTCTTTTGCGAGGCAGTAGCCCTCGCAGGTCCGTATGATCTCAACATCACAGCGCTCGGAGAGTCCCGCGCGCAGGACGTAGACAAACGTGCCGTTTTCGTCATGGTGCAGCGCAGCATCTGGGATCTTTATCCCCTGTGTCTCGGAAAGACTTATCTTAAACGCCGCTTTTCGCGTGTTTATAACGCTCTCGAGACCCTCCCGACAGCGAAGAACTATCCTGTCGTCCCCGGCGGAGATGACGGTAGCCGCGCACTTATCCGGCAGCGAGAGGTAAACGCTCTGGCCTGTGCGGAATTCGTCGTATTCGGGTGTGTCGGCAATGAAATACCAGCCTCCCGAGACTATTTTACCCACAGCTCCCGGCGGAATAAACGGCTGCACGGATGTGATATCCTCGCGGGAAGCGCCCTCATAGCCGTCGACAAAGGTACTGAAAATGCCGCTTTGCGGCGCGTAAACAAGGCTTTGCATCTCGATTTTATCGGGAGCCGCTCCGCCGGAGAGCTCAAGGTGCGCAAAGTATGCGTCGGTCATATCCTCCGGCACGGCGATCACGCTTCCGCCCGAGACCATGTCGCCGGTCTTTCGCGCGATATACGCATTCTCATCATCGCACACAACGATCTTTTCGTCGCGCCAGACCGTGCCCTCGACGAGGACGCTGAGCGTGACCTCCGCCCTCTCGGCCGTCACCGTTTCCGGCGACTGCTCGCGCAGAACAAAGAACGCAAGCGTCCACGCCGCTGCTGCGAGAAACGCGGCGCAGGCCGCGTACCGCAGATACGAAGCGCCTTTTTTCACTCCTGCGTGTTAAGCTCCACGGGCTTGGGCGGGATTATCGTCGATATCGCGTGCTTATAGATAAGCTGCTGCCTGCCGTCGGAGTCAAGCACAACGGTGAAGCCGTCGTAGGCGCGGATAACGCCGTGCATCTGAAAGCCGTTTACGAGAAACACCGTGAGGTTTATCTTTTCACGGCGAAGCTGGTTGAGGAATGCGTCCTGTAAATTCTGTGTCTTTTGCATTTTTTCATGCTCCTGTCTATGTAGATTTGACAGGAACATCATAAACCGAAAAGCATGAATATTCGGTCGAAAACTGCGGTTTTTTAGAGGCGCATTTTTAGAGGCGAATTGAGATTATACCGATACATATATTGAGGCCGCCCGGTATCGAAACCGCGCAAAAACCATAAGATTTCGCACCCCGCGGGTACCGTACGGATTTTCTGGAGCGCATTGAGATACCTGCCAATACGGCAATTGCGCAATCCCGGTATCGAGAGTACGGAGAAAACCGTTTTTGCCTCGCACTACAGTGCTGCGCCGCACCATTGCAGGGAACTTATCTTGCCTGTTCCGCTTCTTAAAATTTTGCCTGTACCTAAACCTATTCGTAGGGGCGACCATTGGTCGCCCGTTTTCTTATGCTTTGCTCCGCAGTCACCGGTCGTGCTGACGCAAAAATGTAGCGGTGCGATTTTAAAAATCGCGCTGTCTTTTTTGCATTTTTAAATCGTAGTTCCTACCATGCAGGCGAGCATTGCTCGCCCCTACGAGTTGACGTTAGTGCCGACCGAAACCGTGGCATTTCGTGTGACTTGAAATTGTGCTGATTTGGTGCAAAATTTGCCTGCACTCTGCCTTCCCCTTCGAGGGGAAGGTGTCACCGTAGGTGACGGATGAGGTGAAATTCAATCCATGCGGCGCAGCCGCACACCACCAGCTATCAGCTATCGGCTATCCACTTTCCGCCGTCAACTAAGCGCAAAAGCGCCTCTGAAAAATCCGGCTCGGCGAGCCACTCGTACCACCGGACAGAACCGTCGCGCCGCAGCCATGTGAGCTGCCGCTTTGCGTAGCGCCGTGAGGAGAGCTTTATGAGCTCGATCGCCTCGTCCCCTGATATTTCACCCTTAAAATATGCCGCCGGTTCTTTGTAGCCTATGGCCTGCATGGCGGTACAGGCCGGCGAGAGACCGGCATCCAAAAGCCCCTTTACCTCATCAAACAGACCGTCCGCGACCATTTTGTCTACGCGCGTATTTATCCTGTCATACAGCACCGTTCGGTCGGCAAAGGTAAGGGCGATCTTCACCGCGTCATAGCGCTTCGGGCGCTTTCTGGTCTCCACGTCGTGCCGCGTTATCGTCTCGCCCGTGAGAGTGTAGACCTCTATCGCGCGCACGATGCGGCGCTTGTCGGCCGCATGGAGCTTTTCTGCCCTCTCGGGATCAAAGCCGCGAAGATATTCGAGCATCGCTTCGCCGCCGATATCGTCATACCGCTCATTTAAGCTTGCACGCAGAGCGGCATCCTCCGCTCTTTCGGCAAAGTCGAGCCCCGCGATGAGCGAATCGATGTACAGGTTCGTGCCGCCCGCAATAATGGGCAGCTTACCGCGCGAGAGGATATCGCGCACAGCCTTATCCGCCTCCTCGACGTAGCGCGAGACGGAGTAGTCCTCCGCCGGATCGGCTATATCTATCATATGATGCGGAACGCCCTGCATCTCGGCCTGCGTCACCTTGGCCGTACCGATATCCATGCCGCGGTATATCTGCATGGAATCGGCCGAGACGACCTCGCCGTTAAAGCTCTTTGCAAGCTCGACGGAAAGGCGCGTTTTGCCCGTCGCCGTCGGACCTGTTATAACAAGAATTTTTTCGGCCATATCACACTATCCTGCTGAAAAACTTATCAAGCTGCTTTTTCGTAAGCCGCGCGGAAACGGGTCTGCCGTGGGGGCAGTATTTGACCTCGCCGGAGGCGACCGCGCAGGCTATGCGCTCAAGCTCGGCTATATCGTGCCTGCGCCCGGCCTTTATCGCCGCCTTGCAGGCGACGGTGTGCAGTATCTCGTCACGCGCCTCGGCTGCCGAGACATTATCGCCGCCTCTCAGCTTTTCGCATATCTCCTCGAGCGCGGACGCGGCCTCGGAAACGTCGACATCATCCGGCACGGCGCGAACGGCATACGAGTTCTGGCCGAAGGGCTCGACTTCAAAGCCCATCTCATCAAGAAGGGCGGAGTTTTTGTCCATTATCTCCGCGTCCTCCGCCGTCGGACGGATGATGACCGGTGCAAGCAGCGTCTGGCTCATGATCTGCCTGTCCTGCGCCTTGAGGCGGTCAAATATCATGCGCTCGTGAGCCGCGTGCTTATCGATGAGCATTAGCTCGTCGTCGATCTCCGCGATTATGTAAGTATCCAGCGCTTCACCGATCACGCGGCAGGCCGGAGTGCTGATTTTTTCAACATTTTCAACCGTTTTTTCAACATTCTCGCGTGCCGGAGGGGGCGAATACGGCGGAAAAACGTCGGTTTTCGGCGAAGCCGGAGCTTTAGGCCCTTCCGGCGGCTTAAAACCCGACACAGGGCCCGGTGCGGAATACGATGCCGGCGCTTTGAAAACGGGGGCGGTTCTGCGTTCGGGCGCAGGGCTTGGAGCCGAGGCCTTTGCGCGGTACTCGTCCGCCGACATGCTGCGGAAAAAGTCGGACCTCGGCTCTGAAACGGCCTTCTTCGTGCCTTCGGAGAGCCTTATCTCAATGGGCTTCTGCTCTGCCTCGAGACAGGCGCGCACCGTCTGATAGACAAGGTCAAAAACCTTTTTCTCGTCGGAAAACTTGACCTCGGTCTTGGCCGGGTGAACGTTCACGTCCACCGCGCCGCGCGAAAGCTCAAGATACAGTACGCAAGACGGAAATTTTCCGGTCAGAAGCGTGTTTTTATATGCCTGCTCGACCGCCGCCTGAAGCAGCACAGACTTTATATATCTTCCGTTGCAGTAAAAATGCTGGTTTGCGCGGTTGCCGCGTCCGAAGGCCGGCGAGGAGGTGAAGCCAGTGACGGCCATTGTATCCGTTTTACCCGAAACGGGCAGCATGCCGCGTGCCGTTTCGCGCCCTAAAAGCGCATACACGGCCGATTCCTCGCGGCCGTCGCCGGGGGTGAAGAAGACTTCTTCTCCGTCGCGCTTTAAGCGAACGGACACCTCGGGTCTGCCGAGGGCACAGTGCGTGGCAGCCGCTATGCAGGCCGAGGCCTCCGAGCGGTCGGATTTTAAAAACTTGAGCCGCGCCGGGGTGTTGTGGAAGATATCGCGCACGGTTATCGTCGTGCCCTCGGGGCAGCCGCAGGGCGACATGTCGACGATATCTCCGGCGTGGACCGTGACGCGCACGCCCTCGGGCGAACCCTTTTCGCGCGTTACGAGCTCTATGCGGCTCACCGCGGCAATGGCGGCCAGAGCCTCGCCTCGAAAGCCCATCGTTCCGATGGCCTCAAGGCCTTTTTCGTCGTGCAGCTTGCTCGTCGCGTGCCGGGTGAAAGCTATCCCCGCGTCCTCGGGGCTCATGCCGCAGCCGTCGTCGGATATTTTTATGTATGTCGCACCGCCGCTTTTGAACTCGACCGTCACCTTTTTCGCGCCCGCGTCAAAGGAGTTTTCCATGAGCTCCTTTATTACCGACGCCGGACGCTCGACGACCTCGCCAGCGGCGATCATATCGGCCACCAGCGGCGGGAGAATGTTAATGCGTGTCATATATAAACCTCGTTATTGTTAGTAGATTTATTATACATGATTTATGTTGAAAATTCCACTGATTTTATGTTAATATATAATGTATTATTATCGTGAAAAAATGCAGCATGCTTTTTTCACGCTTCAAAAAACGCCACATTTTTTGTGAAAATAAATTTTCACGAAAAATCTCGCTGCGCTCGTCAAAAAGTCCGTGCCGGACATTTTTGATGGATATTTATCCAATCACGAGCGGGGCCTTTGCCCCCTCGCGCTCCCCTGCTGTATACTGATCTTTGCTCAACAGCATTGTTTTTATCAGCTAAAGTAATTATTTTTTGTTTTGAGGAACTTGAAAAATGGCATACGAGAGAAAAGAGATAAGCATAGATTCGATCCGCCGGCAGGAGGATATCTGCCGCGAAATTTATGAGAAATTCGTGGCCGATAAGGCGCATCCCCTCGCGATGGTCGATACATACGGCTGTCAGCAGAACGAAGCCGACAGCGAAAAGCTGCGCGGCTACCTCGCCGAGATGGGATACGCCTTTACGCAGGACGAATTCGAGGCCGACGTCATTGTCGTCAATACCTGCGCAGTGAGAGAGCATGCGGAAATGCGCGTTCTCGGAAATGTCGGGCAGCTTAACCACAGCAAAAAGCTGCGCCCCGGGCAGATCATCGCCGTGTGCGGCTGCATGGTGCAGCAGGAGCACATGACAGAGAAGATAAAAAAGTCCTACCCCGTGGTCGATCTTGTTTTCGGCCCGCACGAGCTGTGGCACTTCCCGGAGCTGCTTCTCAAAACCATGACGAGCCATAAGCGCGTTTTCGCGACCGAAAAAAGCGACGGCTACGTCGCCGAAGGCATGCCCTTAAAGCGCGACAGCAGCGTTAAGGCCTGGCTTTCGATCATGTACGGCTGCAACAATTTCTGCACCTACTGCGTCGTGCCATACGTCCGCGGCAGGGAGCGCTCACGCAGGCCGGAGGATATCGTCGCCGAGGCCAAGGAGCTTGTGGCAAACGGCTGCAAGGACATCACTCTGCTCGGCCAGAACGTAAACTCCTACGGTAAGGATCTCGGCTCGGATGTCGATTTTGCAGACCTCATCCGCATGATAAACGACATTCCCGGCGAGTTTCTCATACGATTCATGACAAGCCACCCCAAGGACGCGACGGAAAAGCTCTTTAAGACCATGGCCGAGTGCGAAAAATGCGCGCATCAGCTGCATCTGCCTGTACAGTCGGGCAATAACCGCGTGCTGAAAGCCATGAACCGCAGCTACACTGCCGAGAAATACCTTGAGCAGGTGCGCCTCGCGCGAAAATACATGCCCGATATCGTCCTGACGACTGATATCATCGTCGGCTTCCCCGGCGAGACGGACGAGGAATTCGAGGACACAATAAGGCTCTGCGACGAGGTGCGCTACGACGCGATGTTCACCTTTATCTACTCAAAGCGCGTCGGAACTCCGGCGGCAAACATGCCGGATGCCGCCACGCGCGAGGATAAGCAGCGCAGGTTCGATAAGCTGCTGGATGCGGCAAACCGCGTTTCCGCCGAAAAGCACGCCGAATATATCGGCAAGACCCTGCGCGTCCTCGTCGACGGCGAGACCGGTAAGGAGGAATACAACCTCTCCTCGCGCACAAACGGCGGCAGACTCGTGCATCTTTCGGGCGATAAATCGCTGATCGGAAAATTCATAGACGTTAAGATCACATCGGGCAACACATGGGCGCTCTACGGAAAGGTCGGAGAAGAATGAAAAGTGAAAAACTCAAGAGATATCAGGTAACTCAGTCCCTGCGCTTCCCCTCGAACATCATGAAGGGCTTTTTCTACACAGGACTCGTGCTGCTTCCGCTCGGCATCATTGTGGCGATCCTGGGTATATTTATCCCTGCACTCGAGGGGCTGCGCGGCCTTGCGATCATCGTCGCGGTGCTGTCGGTCATATGGCTGTTTGCGGCGAAATTCATATCCGAAACCAACTTCGGCATGGCAAACGTATCGTTTACCGAGCAGGGCATCATCTTCCGCACCGGCGGCGCGGAGAGCGTCGAGCATCGCCTCGCGTGGAGCGATGCCGTCTGCTGCGGCATGATAAAAACGCGCCTTTCGTGGTGGTGCTACGTCTCCGACCACGAGCTTGCCGATAAGGAGAAGAAGGAGTTCCCCGAGTTCGTCGAAAAGGGCGTTTTCTACTTCAGCTACGCCGACAACACATGGGAGGAGCTCATGAAGTTCCTGCCCGAGCAGTTCAAAGAGCAGATGAACGAAGCCTGGTCCAAGGCTTTTTCCGTGGCGCATTAAGGCTGCGGCAAAGCCGCAGAGCGCCGATAGCCGATAGCTAATAGCTATAGGTGTGCGCTTTGCGCACAGATTTGAAAAGACAACCCCACCGAGTCGACCAAGGCCGACCCACCTCCCCTTACACAGGGGAGGCAACGCACCCCATTGGCTCCCCTGCGTAAGGGGAGCTGTCGACACAGTCGACTGAGGGGTCGTTATTTTCAGAGGCGCATTTACATTGTACGGATACGCCTTTTGCAGCTGCCCGACCGGGAATCACGGAGGAAACCGCAGCAGGCGGGCGAGCAATGCTCGCCCCTACACAGTGCAGGCAAAAATTTTGCACCGGAATAGAACACTGCACCCTTGCCTTCCCTTCCGAGGGGAAGGTGTCGGCGCAGCCGACGGATGAGGTGTAATTATATCTGCGCCAAGGGCGCACACATTGGGCTGGCAGCTAACTACTTGCCCCGGTTTCCGCGGCAGCCTCGATACCGGGCACCAACATAAAAGTATAGGAGAAGCGTTAATTCGCTATTGAAAAAAGGAGAAGCGTTAAATCGCAGCTGAAAAACGGTTTTGTCGGAATGGCAGAACCGGGATACCGCAATATGCGTATCCGCAGGTGCGTCAAGGCGCTATTGAAAGAATGGCAGAACTTACACCTATGAAAATACAATATCAGCAGATAAAGTCGCAGTACAGCGACTGTCTGCTGTTTTTCCGCCTTGGCGATTTTTACGAGATGTTCGACGAGGACGCCCGTGTCGCATCGCGCGAGCTCGACCTTGCTCTTACAACGCGCGACCGCTCAGTCGCGGACCCCGAGCAGCGTACACCGATGTGCGGAGTACCGTACCACAGCTGCCAGACGTATATCGCGCGGCTCATCGCCAAGGGCTATAAGGTCGCCATCTGCGAGCAGATAGAGGACCCCGCGACGGCCAAGGGCTTAGTTAAGCGCGACGTCATAAGGATCATAACCCCCGGCACGGTGACAGATGCGTCGATGCTCGAAGAGGGCAAAAGCAACTACCTCGGCGCGGTGTATTACGAATCCGGCAAGTGCGCGGCGGCGTTCTGCGATATCTCGACCGGTGAATTCTGCGTCGCGGCCTTTGAGGGCGATAATCTGAGCCACGTTTTAAACGAGCTCGGCAGATTCTCGCCGAGGGAGCTCATCATGAACAAGGGCGCTGCCGAGACGCAGACCATCCCCGACTTTGCACAGAAGCGTTTAGGCTGCCTGCTCGAAATGGGCGGCGACGACTACGAATACATGGCCTGCGCCGCTCGCGTGTGCGAGCAGTTCAGCTTATCCTCAGTGGACGAGGCGGGGCTTGGCGAGCTTCCTGCGGCGGTATCCGCGGCAGGCGCGCTGCTGAGGTACATAAGCGAAACCCAAAAGACCGATATGGCGCATATCCGCCGCATCGACCTGTTCACCGGCGGCAAATACATGGAGCTCGACTGGGCGACGCGAAGGTCGCTGGAGCTCACCGAATCCCTGCGCACGGGCGAAAAACGCGGCTCGCTGCTGTGGGTGCTGGATAAGACAAAGACCCCGATGGGCGGCAGGGAGCTCCGCGCATGGATAGAGCGCCCGCTGCTGAGTCCCATCGCAATAAAGCGCAGGCTTTCCGCCGTCGACGAGCTTTTTAAGGATAACGTCGCCCGCGGCGAGCTGATCGACACTCTGCGCGGCATGGGCGATATGCAGCGGCTAATAGGAAGAGTAGTTTACGGCACGGCAAACGGCCGCGACCTGCTGGTTTTGCGCGACTGTGCGGCCGCGCTCCCGCGGATAGTCGAGCTCTTAAGGCCCTTCAAAAGTGCGCTTCTGCACTCTATATCGGAGCTTGACACGCTCGATGAGATACTCATGCGCATAAACTGGGCGATCTGCGACGATCCGCCGTTTTCCGTGCGCGAGGGCGGCATTTTAAAACCCGGCTACTCCGACCAGGTCGACCAGCTGCGCAAGATCCGCGATAACGGGGCGGAGGCCGTAGCGGAGTTAGAGGCCAAGGAACGTGCCCGCACCGGCATCAAAAAGCTCAAGATCGGCTACAACAAGGTGTTCGGCTACTTCATCGACGTGCCTAAATCCGCCGGAGAGGGCAGCATTCCCGATAACTACATCAGAAAACAGACGCTTGTTTCAAACGAGCGCTACTTCACCCCCGAGCTCAAGGAGCTTGAAACTACGCTCTTGACGGCATCGGACAAGATAAAGCAGCTCGAGTACGAGTTCTTCATGGACCTGTGCAATACGATAGCCGAGCAGGTCGCAAAGGTGCAGGCAACCGCCGAGGCGGTAGCTCAGCTTGACGTGCTGTGCGCTTTTGCCGAGGTCGCCGTGCGAAACAACTACTGCATGCCGGAGATCGACGCCTCGGGCGAGCTTCTCATCCGCGAGGGACGGCATCCCGTCGTCGAGCAGACCCTGAGCGACATTGCCTTCGTTCCTAACGATACGCAGCTAAACTGCGAGGGCAGCCGCGTCGCCATCGTTACGGGCCCGAACATGGCCGGTAAGAGCACCTACATGCGCCAGACCGCGCTCATAACGCTCATGGCGCAGATAGGCTCGTTCGTGCCCGCGAAAAGCGCCGTCATCGGCGTTATCGACCGTGTGTTCACACGCATAGGCGCGTCGGACGATCTCGCGTCAGGGCAGTCGACCTTCATGCTCGAGATGAGCGAGGTCGCAAATATCCTCAGCCACGCAACAAACCAAAGTCTGCTGATCCTCGATGAGATCGGCCGCGGCACCTCGACCTACGACGGCATGGCGATAGCGCGCGCGGTGCTCGAATACTGCGCGGACAAGAAAAAGCTCGGCGCAAAGACGATGTTCGCAACGCACTATCACGAGCTGAGCGCGCTCGAAGGCAGCGTTGAGGGCGTGCACAACTACTCCATCAGCGCGAAAAAGCAGGGCGACAGCCTTGTGTTCCTGCGCAAGATCGTTTCGGGCGCTGCCGACGACAGCTACGGCATCGAGGTCGCGAAGCTTGCGGGCGTGCCGGATAAGGTCATCTCCAAAGCCAAAACATATCTGAAGCAGCTCGAGGCCGATGCCGCAGCTCCCAAGACCGAAAAGCAGGCCGAAAGCGACCAGATAAGCCTTGTCGATGCCGGAACGGATGAAGTCGGGCGAATTCTGCGCAGCACCGATATAAATTCGCTCACGCCGCTTGAGGCGCTGAACCTGCTCAGCGAGCTTCAGCAGAAAGCGAGGGGCTGATGAGAGACAGACTTAAAAAATCGGAATTCTGGAGTGCAATGATAATCCTCGTGCTCCATGTTGCGGTGTTCCCGATCACGCTGAGCCTGCTGTCGGCGGCAAAGCCGGGACTTATGAGTGCGGCAAAGCTGAATCTTCTGTACTACGCGGCATCATTGCTTTTGGTTGCGCTGCTGCTGGGCAAATTCATGCGGCGCAGCTTTGACGGACTTGCAGACGCGACGGTCAAATGCATATCGAGCTTCCTGCTCGGCTGGGTCGCGTATATTGCGCTGAACATGATCGCGGCCTACGCGCTTCAGGTACTCGATGTCAGCACCGATAACCTCAATGAGCAATCCATAAACACCATGCTCGGCGCGGATCGCGGCATCATCATTGCCATGACGGTGTTCATGGCACCGCTGGTCGAAGAGCCGATCTTCCGCGGCGGCCTGTTCTGCGGCCTGCATCCAAAAAGCCGCGCCGTCGCCTATATCGTGTCGATAACTCTGTTTTGCCTTTACCATGTCTGGCAGTACGCCGTGCTGCTCGGCGACGCAAGCTACCTGCTGCTCGCGATACAGTACATTCCGGCTGCCGTCGTGCTGTGCCGCATATACGAGCGCTCCGGCTCGATCTGGACGAGCGTGTTTTTCCACATGTCCGTGAACGCCATTGCCGTTTTCTCCGCCGGCAGTTCGGCAGTATTACTTATTCCCTAACGAGGTGTCAATGAAAATAAGCACAAAAAAGATAGCAATAAGCGCGATGCTTATCGCGTTCGACGTAATATTCACGCGTGTTCTTGCGCTGAACATGCCGCTCACCAAGATCGGTCTCGGCTTCGCGGCGGTGATGGTCTGCGGCATGCTTTACGGTCCTGGCTGGACGGCGCTGTGCGCCGGGCTCGGCGACCTCATCGGCTCGCTTCTGTTCCCGACGGGGGCATATTTTCCCGGCTTCACCGTGACGGCCGCCATCGGCGGCGCGATATTCGGCGCGGCGCTTTACATGAAGCGCCCGGGACTTTCAGGCTGCATAGTGACGGCGCTTTTGAACGGACTTATCGTTTCGCTGATTCTGAACACGACGATGATATCCCTCGTGTTCGGACCGCCGCTCGGGCCGCTGTTTCTGACACGTCTGGGACAGTTCGGCATCATGCTCATCGTGCAGACGCTCGTACTCGTGTGCCTCACGCGCTCGGATACGCTGTATAACAAGATCATCTCTATTAGATAACCGCTTTGGGCGAGCTTTGCTCGCCCGTTTTCTTTTTTAAGGCGGTGACCGGCCTCAGCTGCGGAAGTCCGCCTTTAAGCATTGATGCGGCGTGTGAAATTTGGTATAATTAAGTGTTATGAAACTTCAAGGCGGTGAAGGTATGCTCAGAATATTCTACGGTGCGGCCGGCACGGGCAAGAGCGCGGCAGTCATGGACGAGATACGGCGCAGCGGCGCGGACGGCAGACGCTGCATATTGCTCGTTCCCGAGCAGTACAGCCACGAGGCCGAGCGCGAATTGAGCGCCAAATGCGGCGACGGGCTGTCGCTGTACGCGGAGGTGCTGTCGTTTACGGGACTTGCGCGCGAGGTGAGTGCCGAGTGCGGCGGCACGGCGGAGGAATATCTCGATAAGGGCGGCAGGCTTCTGTGCATGGCGCTGGCTACTGGCGCGCTGTATTCGCGTCTGCGCGTTTACGCTGCGGCGCGGCGCAAGGCAGAGCTTCAGACTATGCTTCTGGGCGCAGTCGACGAGTTTAAGAGCGCCTGTATTACGAGCGAGCAGCTTCTCTCGGCAGCCGATACCTGCGATGGCGCGCTGGGCGACAAGCTTCACGACCTCGGGCTCATCTTAGAGGCCTATGACGGTGTCGTCGCAAACGGCAGGGCCGATCCCGCCGACAGGCTGAGCGTGCTGGCACAGCAGATAGAGCGCTCGTCTATCGGCGCAGATACACGCATTTTCGTCGACGGCTTCACCGATTTCACCGCACAGGAACGGCGCGTTCTTGAAGCGCTGATGCTCTCCGGCGCGGAGCTCACCGTGTGTTTGAGCTGCGACGAGCTCGGCGGCGGCAGCGAGGTGTTCGCCCTCGGCAGGATAACGGCCGCGGCGCTTGTGCGCTTTGCCGGAGACAACGGCATCGAAGTGAAAAAAACGCGCTGGACAGGCGAGAGCACGAAACGCAGGCCCCTGTCCGACTTTGCCGAGAACATGTTCAGCTACCGCGCCGTCGAGGCGAGCGACGCAGACGGCTGCATTGAGATAATGACCGCGCCCGACATGAACACCGAGTGCGAATTTGCCGCATCCGAGGCTCTGCGCCTCGTGCGTGAGCTCGGCTGCCGCTGGCGGGATATCGCCGTGTGCGCCAAGGGCTTTGACGATTACCGCCTGCTGCTTGAATCGGCATTTTCGCGCTACGGCGCGCCGATATACACCGCACGCAAGGCCGACATGCTCTCAAAACCCCTGCCCGCGCTTATCTCGGCGGCGTATGAGATCATTCTCGGCGGCTGGGAAGCCGACGACGTGTTCGAGTATCTGCGCACGGGCTTCGGCGGCCTTGACACCGACGAGTGCGACGAGCTTGAAAACTACGTTTTCACATGGCAGCTGCACGGCTCGGCATGGACGAAAAACGAGCCCTGGCGTCTGCATCCGGACGGCTACGGCAAAGAACTTGACGAGAGCGCAGCGAAGCGCCTTGAGCATATAGATCTTCTGCGCGAAACGGCGCGCACTCCCCTGCTGCACTTCGCGCAGCGTGCTTCCGCGGCTTCGACCGCAGCGGAGCAGGCGCTGGCTTTGGCAGGGCTTTTCGAGGAGCTCCGGCTTGCTGAAAAATTGCAGGTTCGGGCCGATGAGCTTGAAGCTGACGGCCGCGCCGCCGAGGCTCAGGAGTGTGCTCAGCTCTGGGACATAACGGTCACTGCGCTCGAGCAATGCTCGGCCATTCTCGGCGACACGCAGGCCGACGCGGAATACTTCGGCAGGCTCTTCGTGCTGATGCTCTCGCGCTATGATATCGGCACTATCCCCGTCTCTCTCGACTGCGTCACGGCCGGTGAAATGGACCGCATGAGGCGGCGCAACATAAAGCACCTCATCGTCCTCGGCGCAACGGACGCGCGCATCCCGGGCACGGACACGGACACCGGTGTGTTCTCCTCCGACGAGCGAAAACGGCTTCTCGAAATGGACATCGACCTCGGCGGTGCGGGCGAAAGCGAGCTGTGGCGCGCATTCTCGACGGTGTACAACTGCCTTACTCTGCCGTCGGAGAGCCTTACTTTCTGCTATGCTCTTTCCGATTCGAGCGGGGCTCAGCAGCGACCGGCCTTTGTTGTGAACAGAGCCGGAGCAATGTTCGATATTGGTGCAAAATCTTTTGATATTGACACTGCGCGCCTCTCTGCCCGGGCCCCGGCATTGGAGCTTGCCGCACAGTCGCTGCACGGCGGCGGTACTGCGGCCGCAAGCGCGGCGGAATACTTCGCCGAAAACGAACCCGAGAAGCTGCGCGAGCTTGAAAATGCGGCCCGTCTCAGCCGCGGCAAGCTCTCGCGCGAATCGGTGCGCGCGCTTTACGGCGACAAGCTGCGGCTTTCCGCGTCGAGGATCGACAAATTTGCATCCTGCCGCTTTGCTTACTTCATGCAGTACGCACTAAAGGCAAAGCCGCGTGAACCGGCGGGCTTCACCGCGCCCGAGATGGGTACGTTCATGCACCGCATCTTAGAGCATGTCACGCGCGAGGTAAGCTCCATGGGCGGCTACAAGGCCGTCAGCGACGAAACGGTGGTGCATCTTTGCGACAAATATGTTTCCGAATACATAACGCGTGAGCTTAACGATTTCCGCGATAAAAACAAACGCTTTGAGTACCTTTTCCGCCGCCTTATAAGCAGCGTGCGGCAGATAGTTCTGGACCTTGCGGACGAGCTGCGCCGCAGCGATTTTGAGCCGCTGTCATTCGAGCTCGACTTTGCGCACACGCCGGAGCTGCCGCCTCTGGAGCTCGGCGAGGGCGAAGATAAGCTCGTTTTGACCGGTATCGCCGACCGTGTCGACGGCTGGCTGCATGAGGGCAAGCTCTACCTGCGCGTCATCGACTACAAGACCGGAAAAAAGTCCTTCGACCTGTCGGACGTGCTGTACGGCATGAATCTGCAAATGCTGCTTTACCTGTTCTCGCTGGGCGAAAACGGGCGGGCACTATACGGGAAAGAGATCGTTCCCGCCGGAGTTCTTTACGTTCCGGCGCGCGACAAGGTCATATCCGAAGACTTCGACATAACAGACGAGGAGCTTGAGAAAAAGCGCGGCGCGGGTCTGCGCCGCAGCGGACTTATACTTAATGATCCCGTGGTCATCGCCGCGATGGAACATTCGGATAAGCCGAAGTACATCCCCGTTGCATTCAAAAAAACGGGTGCCGACGGCGACGCGCTCGTCTCGGCGGAGCAGCTCGGGGTGCTGGCAAAGCACATCGACAAGACACTGTGCGAGATGGCATCGGAGCTGCGCGGCGGCAGCATCGCGGCAGACCCGTACTACGCCGGCCAGCAGGAGACGGCGTGCATAAACTGCGATTATTTCGATGCCTGCCGCTTCCGCGACGGCGAAAACGGCGAGAGCATGAGAATAACACCCCACCTGAAGGCAACAAAGGTGTGGAACGTGTTGGAGGGAGGCGAGATCGATGGCGAAGTTTGAGCCGACAAGCGCGCAGAAGGCCGCAATAGAGGAATCGGGACGGGCCGTTCTTGTCTCGGCAGCGGCCGGAAGCGGCAAGACGCGCGTTTTGACCGAGAGGCTTCTGCGCCGCATCGAAAACGACGCGGATATCGACAGCTTCCTTGTCATCACCTTCACCAAGGCCGCAGCCGCAGAACTCAAAAGCCGCATACTCGACGAGATCTCCGAGCGTCTGGCCGCAGATCCGGATAACCGCCGCCTGCGTCGGCAGAGCGCGCTATGCTCCAAGGCGCAGATCGGCACGATCGACTCGTTCTGCCAGAGCTTCCTGCGCGAAAACTGCCACGCGGCACAGCTTTCTCCGGAGTTCCGTGTCATTGAAGAGGATCGGGCCGAGGCGATAAAGCAGCGCGTCATCCAGCGTGTGCTCGATGATTGCTACGAAGCTCCCGACGAGGGCTTTAAGCTCCTGACGGACACTGTCGGCATGGGCCGGCGCGATGATAACAAGCTTGCCGAAACGGTGCTCGCGCTGCACCGCAAAACGCAGAGCCACGCCCGTCCCGAGCTTTGGCTGCGGCAGCAGCTCGAGACTCTCGAGCCCGCGGAGACCGACGCCGGACGCACGGTCTGGGGCTCGGAAATACTGAGAAATGTTCGCGACGATGCGCTCTATTGGGCGCAGCGGATGGATGATGTTTGCCGCCGTGCCGCAGAGGACGAGGCAGTCGCGGCAAAATACGGCCCGAGCTTTGCGGAGACGGCGCTTTCCCTGCGTGACTTTGCCCGCGCCTGCGATCTTGGCTGGGACAGGGCGCGCGAAGCGCTGCCCATAAGCTATCCGAGGCTCGGCACGATCACGAATCCGCCCGACCCGGAGCTCAAGGAATATACGAAAGCCGTGCGCGAACTGTGCAAAAAAAACTGCGCAAAATACGAAAAGCTGCTCTCGGCAAGCAGCGAAAAGCTGCTTAGCGATATGCACCGTACAGCTCCGGCTATGCGCGCGCTCATCGAGCTCACTCTGCGCTTTGACAGAGCCTATGCCGCCGAAAAGCGCCGCAAGGCCGAGGTCGATTTCGCCGATCTCGAGCATCTGACGGCGCAGCTGCTGACCAATGAGGACGGCAGCCCCACCGAGCTTGCGCGCGAAACATCGCAGCGCTTCTGCGAGATCATGGTCGACGAATATCAGGACGTAAACCGCGTGCAGGACGATATTTTCCGCGCCCTGTCGAAAAACGGCGAAAATCTGTTCATGGTCGGCGACGTGAAGCAGTCGATCTACCGCTTTCGACTGGCTGACCCGCTGATATTCACCGATAAATACGAAAAATACTCGTTTTTGACCGACGCGGACAAAACAGCGCCCATAAAGATCATGCTTCAGGAAAACTTCCGCTCGCGGCAGGAGGTCATTGACGGTATAAACAGCGTTTTCACCGCCTGCATGTCGAAAAAGCTCGGCGAGATAGACTACGACGAGAACGCGCTTTTGCGCTGCGGCGGCATGTATGACGACTCAGGGTGTGCTCCCGAGCTCATCCTTATTGACGTAAAGGGCGACGAGGACGATCTGCGCGATAAGACCGAAAAGGAGGCCGCCGTCGTTGCCGATAAGATCCGCGAGCTCATGCTCTCGGGCATGACGGTGTCCGGCCGCGCGCTCGGCTACGGCGATATTGCGCTTTTAATGCGCTCGGCAAACTCCGTGGGCGAAGTCTACCGCCGCGAGCTCATTGTGCGCGGCATCCCCGTCGCCGCCGGTCAGGGCGGAAGCTTCTTTGCTTCGACGGAGATCGCCTCGCTCATGAGCCTGCTCGCGATCATCGACAATCCGCATCAGGACGTTGCTCTCATTGCCGTTTTGCGCTCGAGCGCCTTCGGCTTCACGGCCGACGAGCTGACGGAGATGCGCCTTGCCGACCGCGAGGGCGATTTCTACACGGCGCTGAAAAAAGCCGCCGAGACAAATGAAAAGTGTGCGGCGTTTCTCGAAACGCTCGGGAAGCTGCGCTCGCGCGCGCCGGACACTCCGGTCGATGAGCTTCTCATGTTTATCTATAACGAGCTTGACCTCCCGGCTCTGTGCGCGGCGATGCAGGACGCTCCGCAGAGGCTTGCAAATCTGCGCATGATGCTCGAATTGTCAAAGCGCTTTGCCTCCGGCGGCTTCCGCGGACTGCACCGCTTCTGCCAGTGGCTGCGGCGCCTTGCAGAGCGCGGCGGCGATATGGGAGCCGCGTCCTCCGAGGGCGCGGTGAAGATCATGACGATCCACAAGTCCAAGGGGCTCGAGTTCCCGGTCGTGTTTCTGTGCGATGCCTCGCGCCGCTTTAACGACGCGGACCTGAAGCAAACGGTGCTCATCCACCCGGAGCTCGGCCTCGGCGCGAAGGTATACGACCTTGAGCGCAGACTCGAATACCCCGGCCTTGCGCGAAACGCGATAAAGCAGCGCTTAAAGCGCGAGATGCTGTCGGAGGAGATGCGTCTTTTATATGTCGCGCTCACCCGCGCGCGCGAGCGGCTCATCGTAACGGCGGCGATGAAAGAGCCGGAGAAAAAGCTTCAAAGCATGATGCTGCAATGCACGCACCCGATGTCGCCCGAAGTGCTGTTGGGCGCACAGAGCATGGCCGACTGGATGATCTATGCGCAGCTCTGCGCCGAAGATGATAAATTCAAGCTCTCATTCATAAGCGCGGCCGATGCCGCTGCGGCGCAGGCGGAAGAGCCGGAGCTCGAAAAAGCGCCGTCGGACGCGGAAATTGTCGAAAAGCTGCGGCGAAACCTTGCGTTTTCGTATCCGCATGAGGCGGCGACGCGCCTGCCCTCAAAGGTCACAGCAACGGAGCTCAAGCACCTTCTCGACGAATCTGACGAGGAGGCTGCAAGCCTTGCGCCCACGGCTCGTTCGCGCTTTCGCACACCGCGTCTCGGGGATGCGTACACGCTCACACCTACTCAGCGCGGCTCGGCAGCGCACGCACTTTTGCAGCACATTGACTACTCCAAAACGGGCTCAGAGGAGGAGATACGCGGGGAGCTTACGCGGATGACTCGGGAAAAGTTCCTGACAGCGCAGCAGGCCGAGGCCGTTGACACCGGCTGCATCCGGCGGCTTTTTGCATCAAGGATCGGCCAGCGCATAATGAATGCCGACAGACTCCGGCGCGAGTTTAAATTCTCGCTCCTGTGTCCGGCGGAGAAATTCTTCCCCGGCGGCGAGGGCGAGAGCGTGCTTTTGCAGGGCGTTATCGACTGCATGATCGAGGAAAACGGCGAGATCACGATCATCGACTATAAAACCGACCGCGTGCGCGGCAGCGAGCTCATTGAACGCGCAAAAGGCTACGAAAAGCAGCTCGAGGCTTACGCCTATGCCGCACAGCGCATGACCGGCAAGCCCGTGCGCGAGTGTGTGCTGTATTTCCTCTATTCCGGAGAGACCGTAGAGCTTCCTGCAGCAAGAATGTGATCGATGTATTCAAAAAGTGCCGGAGCGCCGATAAAAAACTATTGCAAATGGCGAATCCCTGTGCTACAATTATCTCTGCGTCTTGTAACCATGCGTTTTGCATGCTCAAGATAGCCTATGACGAGGAGATATGAACAATGAAGGCAGGAATCCATCCTAACTATCAGCCCACCGTTATAAAGTGCGCTTGCGGCGCTACCATCGAGACCGGCTCGACCCGCCCCGGCATCAGCGTCGAAATTTGCTCGAAGTGCCACCCCTTCTACACCGGCAAGCAGAAGCTGGTCGACACCAGCGGCCGTGTTGATAAGTTCAACAAGAAGTACGGCATTAAGTAATTTAAGATTACAAGTTTAAGACCGCGTCTTTCGACGCGGTCTTTTTCTATGTTCATTTCAATTTACGGGGATGCTTATCTGCGTTACGAACTGCTCGGGGTCTGAGGTGATGCCGTAATCTATCATCGTGACCTCGCGCGAAAAGTCCGAGGGGTGAAGGCCGTGCGAGCGCATGTAGCCTGCGAGCTTGCGGTACTGCGCGGCGGCCTCGCGGTGGCTGCCGCAATAGCGGAGAGTTACGCACTTCGTCTCGGGCTTTTCTCGCACTCCGTCGCCCGCCTCGTCCTCGTCAAGGATGAGGAAAATACAGTCGTATTTATCGTATTTTCCCTCGAGCAGATTTTCTTTCGATATTCCGACGCCGACCTTGCCGAGGAACACGGCGGTGTCGCGGCGGCTGCCGTCGAGCCTGCGTATGGGCAGCTCCATATTGAGCGCATCGTCAAGCTCCAGCGGCTTTTCGACCCAAACGAGGCGGCAGGGCGGCAGAGTTTTCTCTTCTATAACATCCAGCGGCACACTTTTTGCGTCCGCGAGCATGCTCAGGCGATTGTCGATCTTGCGCTCGATGATCTCAAGTTCACGCCTCTTTTTTTCGATCTCGGCCTTTTGACGCAGAAGCTTCTGCTCAATATTGCCGATATCGCGGTTTTTGAGAAAATCGCCTATGGACGGCAGCGGCATGTCCAGCATGCGCAGGTATCGCACGGTGTTCAGGGGCTCAAACTGCCGCACGCTGTAATAGCGGTAGCCCGTGTCGGGATCGACATACTCCGGCTGCACGAGACCGAGCGTTTCATAGTGGCGCAGCGTGCCGACGCTCAGATCGAACATGCGCGCGACCTCGCCGATGGAAAACAGGTTTTCCTTATCCAAGCTTCTGCCCCGCACTTTCCCTGCGGCCTATTATCCTGTAGGCAATGACGCAGATAATGACCTGCAAAAGCGAGCCCGCCGCCGTCGCAAGTCCCATGGGGAACAGTGTCGCCGGGAACATTTTCGACATGAAATACGCACCCGGAACGCGAACGAGCGCAACGCCCGTTATGTTGTGGATAAACGAAATTATCGACATACCGCAGGCGCAGAAGTAGCCGCTGAAGCAGAAGTGAACTCCGGCAAAGGCGCAGTCGAGGATGTAGCCGCGCAGGTACTGTCCGCCGGAAACTATGACGTTTTCATCGGGCGTGAACAGGCCGACAACGGGTTCGGCGATAAACTGGATGAGGATGCTTATGAACACGCCGAAGCCGGCAGCGATCGCAATGGCATACCAGAGCGTTTTCTTTGCGCGCTCGGGCTTTCCCGCGCCGAGATTCTGCGCGCCGAGGGCCGACACCGTCGAGAGCATCGACGATGGCACAAGGAACAGGAAGCTTATGACCTTTTCGACTATGCCGACGGCGGCGGCATCCGTGAGCCCGCGGCGGTTTGCGATGACGGTTATGATTATAAACGCGATCTGGATAAGTCCGTCCTGAAGCGCAACGGGTACGCCGATGGAGAGTATCTGGCCCATGACGCCGCGCTGCGGACGCAGGTCTTCCTTCGTAAGCGCGATGCTCTTATGCCTGCGTATGGCGATGAGCGCAACAACTACGCTTATCGCCTGCGCTATCGTCGTGCCGAGTGCGGCGCCGGCCGGGCCGAGATGCATTGCACCCATGAAAAGATAGTCCAGTGCGATGTTCGCGGCGCAGGCCACGGCAATGAAATACATTGGGCTCTTACTGTCGCCCATGCCGCGGAAAATGCTGCTTATAATGTTGTAGGCCGTGATGAGCGGGATGCCGATAAAGCAGATAATAAGATAGCTCACCGTTCCGCCGACGGCCTCCTCCGGCGTTGACATGACCGATACGATCGGGCGCACGAGCAGCACGAGAACAACCGTCAAAACGACCGACACAAGCATAAACAGCGTGGCCGTGTTGCCCACGCAGGCCGAGACGCGCTTTTTATCGCCCGCTCCGACCGCGCGGCCAATGGACACCGTCGTGCCCATGGCAAGGCCGACGATCATGACCGTGAGCATATGCATGACTTGGCTGCCGATAGAGACCGCCGTTGTCGACGCGACGCCCTCGTACTGGCCGATTATGAACAGATCAGCCAGGCCGTACAGTGTTTGCAGAAAATATGACAAAAAATACGGCAGCGAAAAGATTACTATGTTTTTAAATACGCTGCCCCTTGTGAGATTTCGTTCCATGATATCACCTCTTAGCTTACAGACAGATATATTAAACTCTACAACTATTATAGAGTCAAGGGCAAAGATTAGCACCGACGGAAAATTTCCGTCGGTGCTAATCTTTCTTCTCTATTTCCGGGGGTTTTCGGCTTATTTGCCGATCAGATGCGCGGAGGCGGCCATGACGGTGTCAAATGCCTCGTCCATTCGCCTTATGGTCTTGCGCAGGAAGCGGTAGGGCGCTTCGGAGGCCCAGTCGCTGCCGATGGCGCAGATGAGGCCGCTGCCGATGAGCGGGAGGTAGGCACGGATCTGCTTTTTGTGGTGGATCTCGTCGAGATCGAGCATGACGTGAACGCCGAGCTGCTGGAGCTTTTCGCTGTTTTTGAGCACCGCCTCACCGGCGTCGGTGAGGATAACGTTCATGCCGAGCTTTCCCGAGAGCCGTCTGAGTACGGCCTCGGTCGTGTCGTCCCACTCAACGTCCCTCATGTTCAGCAGGAAGCAGTTGTCGCCGAAGCAGAGCTCCGGCAGGTCCTCTTCGGTCAGAAGCCTTTCGCTGAATTTGGTCACCGCGGCCGGCATTACCTCGGGCAGCTCATCGTTCATGAGGCTGCCGAGGATATCCTCGGACTGGCGGCGGCGATCGAGAAATTCCTCGACGCTGCACTCGTCGGGATCGTAAACGGGTGCGGCGACGATTACGTCAACGCCGGCGTCCTTCGCCGCCATAAGGCGGCGAATGGTGTCGATCCTGTTTTTGCAGGTTTTGTCCATGCCCGGCATGACATGCGCTTTAAAATCGATTATCATTGCATGATCTCACTCTTTCTTTTACTTGATTCAATTAAGCGATTCAGGCCAAGGCAGGGGTAGTACAGCGCAAGTCCGAAAATTATCGAACCGAGCGCTATGCACAGGAGGACGACAATGTCATGGGTGTAATTGCTGCCGTACATTCCCGCGATGGTCTCTCGCATTGCGTTCATTGCGTATTTGAAGGGCATGTAGTCGTAAAGCTTCCGGAATATCTCCGGGAGGACCTCGACGGGATACGTACCGCCGGAGCCGCCGACCTGCATGACCATGGCGATGACGGAGAGCGCCATACCGATATTATCGAGCGCGAAAACAAGCGCATAGTTTATGAGTGAGAAGCAAAGTCCCGTGACGACGGCCGCGAGCACGAAGCGCCAGGGATACAGGCACTGGATCTGAACATAGAACAGATCGCCGAGCGACACGATCAGCGCCTGGCCGATAGAGACGAGGAAGAACAGACCGTAGCGGCCGAAAAATCTCTCGTGCAGACGCAGGCCGAGAGGTTCGTCCTCGGCGCGGATCTTGACCTTGAGGAATACCGCGTTCAGCAGTGCGCCGACCCACTGGGCAAGCACCGTGTAAAACGGAGCCATTGCCGAACCGTAGGTCTCGATCTCGTATTTTATGACGGTGTCCATGCTGATGGGCGATGCGAGATATCCGCCGACGAGGTCGCCGTCGTTTTCGAGCGTATCAGACACCTCGGCAAGCAGCTTGCTGCCGGCAAGCGCCGAGACGAACTCGGAGATGACCTTGAGCTCCGCCTGCGCGCCCTCGATGGCCTTCTGCGTATCTGCAAAGCCGGACTGCATGGTGCCGATGGAGCCGAGGTAGGAGTTTAAGGTGCCGCTCAGAGCGCTCGTAGAGCTCTGAAGCTTACCGAGAACGGAGCTGACGTTAGCCGACGCGCCCTGCGCCTGATTTAAGGCCGCATGCAGCTTCGGTGCAAGGTCGCTGCTGACGGTGGCCGAAAGGCTGCTTATCGTTTCGCGCGCGGAGCTTATCGACTCTATGAGAGATGCCTGCTGCTCGCGGATGCCCTCCCAGCTTTCGTCGTTTGCCTCCTTGAGGCTGCCGAGAGCCGCGCTGAGACTTTTAAGCTTCGAGGCGAGCGCGTTCATCTGCGATGCCGCCGCGTCAAAGCCTATGGACGTGAACGACTGCGCCATGTCCGAGCAGTTGGTGCTCAGCGCATCGAGCATCGCAATGTCGGCGGCCAAGCCCGTGGAAACGTAGTCGTTATAACGATTTATGTCGGAAAATGCGTTTTCAAGGCTCGTCTGGATGGCGGCGAGGTTTGCATCCGCCTGCGCAAGAGCTGTTGTAACGCTCTGCACGGTGGTATCGACGCGCTCGTTTATCGTCGCCGTATCGTCGCCGACCTTGTTGAGTAGATCCTTCGACTGCTCAAGGGTCGTTGCAGTGTTGTTGCACAGCTTCACGGAAACGCTGATGAGGTTTCTCGCGGCGTTTGTCAGGCCGTTCGCGGCGCTCAGTGCCGCGCAGCAGTCGGAGAGCTTGAGGCTCAGGTCGCTTATATCGGAGCTCAAGTCGTTCAGCAGTCCCTCGGCGGTGACTCCGTTTGCGTTTGCAACGGAGATGAGCGAAGCGATATCGTCGGATATCGTCTGCACGAAGGTCGCGTTGACCTGCTCCTGAACGGCGGTCTTAGCTTTGCCGGTGATCTTTGGTGCGATGGCGTTTTTCTTATCGTTCTGATAGAAGATTATTTCGGGATTCGTAATGTCGCCGCTCAAAAAGCTTGTGACGTTGGTTGTAAAATCCTCGGGCACGACGAGCGCCGCGTAGCAGTCGCCGCTGTAGACAAGGTCCAATGCGTCCTGCTTTGTGTCGACAAACTGCCAGCCGATAGTGTCGTTTGCCTCAAGGGCGCTTATGACCTGATCGCCGATGTTAATTTTAAGTCCCAGCACGCTTGCGCCCGCGTCATCGGAGGCGACGGCGACCTTTATGCGTGAGGTCGCGTCCGGGCCGTAGGGATCCCAGTTTGAAAAAATGTTGAACCACGCGTACAGGCAGGGCACGGCGGCGAGGCCGAGGATTATGACGATGGCGACGACGCTGGCGGATATCCTGCGCATATCGTTTCTGAAAATATAGAGGATATTCTTCACTTCGTCACCTCCTCTTCAAGCTTCTGAAGGAGCTTGAGGCCGCGGCGCGGGGGCTTGACGGTGATAAGGCTGTCAAGCTCGCCGAGCTCATCGCGCGACAGCTCGTTTATCGTCGATTGCAGCATCCAGTCGGAATACGCGATATACAGCAGGAACGCCGCGACAACGAACATGCAGGCTATCCATATGATAAGGAACACTATCCTTGAGCTGTCGGTCAGAAGCAATATGCCGACAAGGATAAAGGGTATGACTATAAGACTTATAAGGCCGTTTTTTATGCGGCGCTTATTGTTCTGATGCACCTGCTCTGCGTACATCAGCAGCTTGCCGTAGAGCACATCGGTGCTGTTTTCGCGGACGCGTACGTTGAGCTTCTTCGCCATATCACAGCACCCCCGATTTCTCCATCTCGTCCTCGACGAAACGGTTCATTTTTATAAAGGGCTTGCGCACGACAAGGCCGATGGCAATGGCGGCAGCACCGAAGATGAGAAGCTCGCCCAGATAGATGAGGTAATCCCAGTGATACATGCCGAAGATAGCCTCGCGCATCGCGTTTATCGCATACGGGAAGGGGAAGAACAGATATATCTTGCTGAATATATCGGGCAGGATCTCGATCGGGTAAGAGCCCGAGGAGCCCGCTATCTGCACGACCATGATAACGACGACGATGGCCTTGCCGATATCGCCGAAGGCCAGCGCCAGCGAATAGATTATCGCGTTGAAAACAAAGCTCGTCACCGCCGCGGCCGCCCAGAACAGCCACGGGTTTTCGACCTGGCAGTTAAGCAGATATATATCGCCCAGAACGATTATCGCTGCCTGAGCCTGACCGAGGAGGAAAAACAGCAGGAACTTGCCCCAGTACTTCTGCCCCTCGGTGACATGGCGCAGTCCTCTCGGGTCTGCCTCGACCTTGAGGATGGCAACGAGGATAACGCCGCCGACCCAAATGGCCAGGACGGAGTAGAACGGAGTCATCGCGTCGCCGTAGCTTGCGGTGGGATAAATGGTCTCCTCCGTGACCTTGACGGGTTCGGAGAGGAACTCCGCGTATTTTTCGGCGTTGCCGTTCAAAACGGTTATGAGAGTTTGAAGCCGCTCGTCGGCCGTACCCTCGTTTATCTTCACAAGCAGTTCATCGCAGGAATTTGCGACACGCTCCATGAGCGCCTGAAGCCGCGTCATGGACGAGGAGACGTATTTGAGCGTATCGCCCGCGGAGGATACTACGGGCGCGATATCGTCAAGCGTTATGCCTAAACTGTTTATGAGCGGGCCCATCATGTTCAGGGTGCTCGAAAGGTTCGAGAGCATCATGTCGATGCCGGTCTTGAGCTCGTTCGTTATCATCGAGCGCATGAGCGAAACGGTGTCCGCGCAGGCGCCGGTTATGTTCGCCGCATCCTCCGCGAAGCTCGAGTCGTCGCGCAGAAGCTCAAGCTGGTTCTGCATCTGCTTTGTGCGCTCTATGAGCGCATCGAGGGTATTGGCCACATAGGCCGTGCCGCTCATGGCGCTGTTTTCGGGAAGCAGCGCGCGCAGAGTTTCAAGATGCGTCTGGAGCTTGGCCGCCGCTGCCTTGGCGGCGTCGACCATCTGATTGTGCAGCTCGATGCTGCCGTTTATGACCTCGCTCGAGGCGATCTTGTTAAGAGCTGCCGTAAGTTCATCAAGATCTGCTTCAAGCTCGGCGAGCTTACCGTCTATGCCGTCGGCGAGCTGATCTATCGCTGTCTGTGCATTTGTTATAGACGCCTGTGCGGAGTTGAGAGTCGCCTGACTGCCGGAAAGCGCCGCCGAAGCGTTTGCCGAGGAGCTTCCGATGCCGGAGAGGACGTAGGAGATAGACGAGCTGTCGTCAACAAACTTTCCTATCGACGCGCTGTACTGCCTGAGACTTTTGCTGAGGTCCGTCAGCTGCGAGATGACGGCGTTTACCGCCTGCTCCTCGTCGATATCGTCCCCGAGCTCCTGGCCGGTTGTGAAAACGGTCTGGAACAGCACCTTCAGATACTCGACCTGGATATTGGACTTGACCGTCTCCGCCGCCGTGTCGGTTATCTTGGTGGCAATGGCGTTTGTCTTCGCATTTACATAGTATGTAATGGTGCTCTCATCGTCGGTGAGGGCGGATTTCAGGTCGTACATATTGCGGCTGAAATTTTCACCGATGAGTATCGCGGCATAGTATTTGCCGCTGTCGACTCCCTTGCGCGCCTTCTCGGTGCTGTCGGTAAACACCCAGTTTATCGACTTGTTGTCCTTAAGGCCATCGAGTATGCTCTCGCCCATGTTCTGCCCTTCATAGCCCTGATCGTCGGACGCGACGGCAACGCTGATATTGCCCGTGTTTCCGTAGGGATCGGAGTTTGCATAGATGTTGACCCATGCATACAGCGCCGGGATGATCGTAATGGCGATCACAACGGCGACTGCAAAGAAGTGCTTGACGAGACTTCCGATGTCGGAAAAGAATATTTTGAACGTATTCTTCATGTTACCACCTTTGCATCGACTTTTACTCAATATAAAGTTACACTAAAGAAACTTTATTTAACATAGACAATATCAGCTATCGGTCTTAAAATCAAGCATTTGAGCCCATTTGCCTAAAAAACGAACAGCCCAAAAGTAAGCTGTTCGTTTAATATCGATAGCGCTAATCGACTATAAAGCCGCTGGTCGCCTTGAGATACAGGCTGTCATCCTCGACGGGCTTGTAAAGCTCGCTGTCGTGATTGTCGCTCCAGCCGAGATCGGCCTTATAGGTCTCGCCGGTCTCGGTGTTGTATATGCGCTCGTAGCCGAGGATGGCATCGCTCTGCTTCTGGCTCATGATATCCTGACTTGCGCTGCGGCTTTCCCACGCGGCCATGATGCCGTTCATCGTCTCGTTGAAATTGCGGCTTATCTGCATGGCAAGCGCGACGGTCTCGTTGCTCGCCTGCTTTGCGCTGCTGACAAAGCTGTCGGAGTATTCAAGTGTGGCCATACATTTTGTCAGCACCGGCTCCCAGTCGATAAACGTATCCTTCTCGGCCGTCACGGCGACGATGTTGTATGCCATGTAATAGCCGCCGTCGGCAGTCTGGAGCTGATAGCCCGACACGCCGCCGGACGGGATCTGTACCTGTCCGAAATCGACGACCGAGGCGGAGAACATGCCCTCGCCGGTTTTGTCTCCGTCGGTAAACGTTGCGCGCAGAAGCTCGTCCCCTATGGCGGAGGCGGCAAGACTGCTCGTTGACGCAAAGCGGTCGGTCACCGTAAAGCTTTCAAAGCTCGGGAACGAATATCCCGAATAGCTCGATTCTACCGACGAGGCAAACACCGCATACTGCGGGAATATTTTAAAAAAGCCCTCGGTCGACGGCGATGAGAGCACGGGAGCTGAAGCAAATAAAATCGCCTGGCTGTTTCCCATCTGATAATTATACTGCCACGCGTCCTTACCGGCCTGACTGTGCAGCAGGCAGTCGGCCTTGAGCATGACAAACATCTGATTTATCGGGTTTTCCGGGTCGTAGACGCGGATGCTGTGCAGCATATACGCTCCGCCGGACGTGACCGTCCAGCCCTTGGGGATATCAAGGCTGAAATCGCCGTTATCGTACCGCTCGGTCTCGACAGAGCTTGCAGCCGTCGGAACGATATTGATCTCATCAGCGTCGGAGCCCTGCTTTGTGCCGCCGTCATCGCCGTTATCCTTCCCGTCGGAGCACGCGGCAAGCGACAGTATCATGAGCATCGACAAAAGCAGCGCGGTCAGTCTCTTTTTCATTTTATCATCAGCCCTTTCCGGTGTTTGTCTTTACATTATATATGAATGCAGCAAAAAGCGCAATGCCGGGCATTGCGCTTTTACATACATTAATATTTATTTAAGTCTCTTGTCGCACTTCTTGGCAAGATAGGTGCCGAGGCTCTGGAAGACCTGAACGAGCAGGATGAGGATGATGACCGCGACGACCATGATGAGGTACTTATAGCGATAGTAGCCGTAGTCGATGGCGATCTTGCCGAGGCCGCCGCCGCCGATGATGCCGCTCATTGCCGAGTAGCTGAGGATGGTGGTCAGCGCGATGGTGACGTTCTGTATAAGCGAGGGTACGCTCTCGGGGATCATGACCTTGCAGATGATCTGGAAGGGCGACGCGCCCATGCTCTGCGCGGCCTCGATGATGTTGCCGTCAAGCTCGCGCAGACTGCTCTCGACAAGGCGCGCGACGAAGGGGAACGCCGCCGCGACGAGCGGAACGATGGTCGCCGTTGTGCCGACGGCCGTGCCTATGAGCGCCCGGGAGAGCGGAAGGACCATGATCATGAGAATAAGGAAGGGGATCGAGCGCAGAAGGTTTATGATAACGTTCAGCAGGTGCATGAGCCATGCCGGCAGCGGCCGGACGCCGTCCTTTTCACCGGCAACGAGCAGCACGCCGAGCGGAAGCCCGATGACAAGAGAAAGAGCGGTGCTCAGGACTGTTACGTAAAACGTCTCCCACAGGGCGGTCGGGAACGTGGGCAGGATATCGAGAAGCCCCTGAACGGAGGCCTCGGAGAAAAGATCACTGTACATTGCCGTCTACCTCCTCTGCCGTAACGTTTGCAACGGATGAAATGAACTTCAGCGCACGGTCATACTGCGCGCTGGGGATGCCTATGAGCAGACTGCCGTAGACCTCCGCGGACAGCTTCTGCGTGGACGCGGAAATGACATTGCAGAAAATGCTCTCCTCCGATGCCAGACGCGCGACGAGAGGTATCGCGGTCGTCTGACTGTCGCGGAAGATCAGTCTGACGCGGCGCTCGGTCTTGGGGTCGGAGACCATTTCGTCCACCCCGCCGGGGAACACGAGCCTGCGTCCGGCCGGGGATTTGGGCGCAGCAAACACCGCCGCCACGAGCCCCTCCTCGGCGACCTCGCCGTCATCAAGGATGGCAACATGGTTGCAGACCTCCTTAACGACGCTCATCTGATGGGTTATGATAACGACCGTTATGCCGAGCTTTGCGTTTATGTCCTTGATGAGCTCAAGGATCTGGCGGGTCGTTTTCGGGTCGAGGGCGCTTGTAGCCTCATCGCAGAGCAGCACCTGAGGGTCTGTTGCCAGTGCGCGGGCAATGGCTATGCGCTGCTGCTGGCCGCCCGAAAGCTGCGCGGGATAGGCGTTTGCCTTATCCGGCAGGCCGACGAGCTCCAGAAGCTCGCGTGCGCGCTTTTCCGCATCGGATTTCTTGACGCCGGCAAGCTCCATCGGGAAGCATATATTCTTCAGGCATGTGCGCTGCATGAGCAGGTTGAAGTGCTGGAAGATCATCGTTATGTTGCGTCTTGCCGCGCGAAGCTGCGCGGGGCTCATGGTGTCGAGCCGCTCGCCGTTTACGATTATCTCACCGCTCGAGGGCTTCTCGAGCAGGTTTATGCATCGCACGAGCGTACTCTTTCCGGCGCCGGACATGCCGATTATTCCGTATATATCTCCGTCCTGAATGGTAAGGGAGACGTTTTTGAGCGCGTCCACCTCTCCCGTTCCGGAGTCAAAGGTCTTGCTTACGTTTTTAAGTTCTATCACTTGCTTCCCGCCCTCTCTTTCTGCGTATTAAAAAAGTCTGCGACTTTTTGCACACTGAGCTGACAGGAGCTAAGCTCCTGTCAGCCGTTCGTGCTTTATATACTATTTAATATATTACTTGCCGGAGACTGCGTCCAGAGTGGTCTGGGTGCCGCCGTACAGGCCCATGGGCTCGACGTGGATGGCTGCCACGGAGACGATGTGGGTGCCCTGCTGAGCGTTGAAGTCGTCGAGGTAGGGGGTGTGCTGGAAGTAGTTTGCCAGAACAGTGCCGTCTTCAACGACGTTGTTGGGGATGACGTAGTCGCTGTAGGTCTGGATGTCGAGGGTGATGTCCTTCTCGGCGAGGATCTGCTTTGCGATCTCAAGGATCTCTGCGTGAGGAGTTACGGATGCCGCGACGGAGATGGTGGTGCCTGCGAGGGATGCGTAATCAACGGAGCTGTCAAAGCCGTCGGTGGGGTTATCGACTACGGAAACAACGGAACCTTCATACTTCTCTGCGATGAAGTCTGCTACCTGCTTGCTCTCGAGAGCTGCCTTGAGCGCCTTGACTGCGTCGGTGTTTTCGTTGCCTTCCTTGACTGCGAGGATGTTGGAGTATGCGGAGGAGGAGCCTTCCTTGAACAGGGAGTCCTTAACGGGGTTGAGGCCTGCGTTTATTGCGTAGTTGCTGTTGATGACCGCGTAGTCAACGTCGGGCAGGAGCTGGGGGATGGCTGCGGCTTCGGCTTCAACGATCTCGACATTGTACGGATTCTCGACGATGTCGTTCTTGGTCGCGGTTATGCCTGCGCCGTCCTTGAGCTTGATGATGCCGGCCTCCTGGAGCAGGAGCAGTGCGCGGGCTTCGTTGGTGGTGTCGTTGGGAACTGCTATCTTGATGACCTTGTCGCCGTCTTTGGCGGAATCGTCGCCGCCCTTAGTCGAGCAGGCTGCGAGGCTGAATGCGAGAACGATTGCGAGTGCGAGTGCGATTATTTTAGTAAAGCTTTTCATTTTTGTTTTCTCCTTAAAAGTTTTTGTTTAATGGGCCGCTGTATCGTCTGTTTAAAATCATATCCTCTGTGTCCCGGGGACACATTCGCTTTACCGACCGTTTCATACGGCACATCTCCTTTCAAATCGAAATAACTCGGATAACAAAAAAACAGCGGGAGGTCATCGACCTTCCGCTGTTTGTTATCCTCAGAGGCTTTCGGCTTAAGCCGTCAAACAGGTTTCAGAAAGTTTCCGACCGAAGTGAGCGCGACGAAGCATGCACATGCGGCACATGCACATGTACATCATCATCATTGCGCTGCTCAGCTTCTTCATGGATGCTTTCTGCCTTTCCTCGAAATTTTGCGTCGTTTTGTTGACGTGGGCATAGTAGCGCCATATCGCGTATTTGTCAAGCGCTTTTTTCATGTTTTATCGTTTTTTACAAAATGTTTTTTCTCCGCGTCGTCTGTTTTGTGTATTTTTAGAGGCGAACGGACGCTGCTGCGGATACGCATATTGCCGGTGCCCGGTTCGAGACTGCGTAGAAAACCGTTTTTGCATCGCACTACGGTATTGCGCCGCACCATGTAGGTGCGGGCATTGCCCGCCCGTTTTTTATTGTTTTCTCCGTCTTCTCCGGTCGGGCTGACACAAAATGTACGCGCACTATTGGGAGGCGGCAGTTTCACAGTCTTGTCGGAAGCTTCGACACCGGGCAGCCGCAATATGCGTATAGGTACTGCCTCAATGCGCCTCTAAACTGAATTTACGTGGATTTTACAATGAGATGATTATTGATTTTATAAAGCGCGGATAAAATGGGGTTTGTAAAATGAATTGTAAATTGTAAAGAGAGGGACATTTGATGGATATATTCGACGCGCTGGAGATGATAGGCGGCCTGTGTCTGTTCCTGTTCGGCATGAACATAATGGGTCAGGCGCTCGAGCGGCGCGCAGGCAGTAAGCTGCGCACGACGCTGAGCAAAATGACAGGCAAAACAATGACGGGCTTCCTCACCGGCCTTGTCGTCACCGCCATTATTCAGAGCTCATCGGCCACGACCGTCATGGTCGTCGGCTTTGTAAACTCGGGGCTTATGACCCTGAAGCAGGCCATCGGCGTTATCATGGGCGCGAATATCGGCACGACCGTGACCGCGTGGTTACTCAGCCTCGGCGGCATCAGCGGCGACGCGATTTGGGTGCAGCTCTTAAAGCCCACGTCATTCACGCCGGTGCTGGCACTAATCGGCATAATAATGTACATGTTCAGCAAGGACAGCCGCAAAAACGACACCGGCATGATCCTGCTGGGCTTTGCAACGCTCATGTTCGGAATGGACACGATGTCCGGCGCGGTATCCGGTCTGCGCGAGGTCCCGGCATTCCGGCAGATGTTTATCGCGTTCACCAATCCGCTGCTCGGCGTGCTCGCGGGCGCTGCGCTGACGGCGATAATCCAGTCGAGCTCGGCCTCGGTCGGCATACTCCAGGCGCTGGCGCTGTCCGGACAGGTAAGCTACGGCGCGGCCATACCCATCATCATGGGCCAGAACATCGGCACCTGCGTCACGGCACTCATATCCTCCGTCGGAACGAGCCGCAGCGCAAAGCGCGCAGCTGTCGTCCATCTGTCATTTAACGTCATCGGCACGATCGTGTGGCTCACGGTATTCTGCATCGTGCGCGCCGTCGCAGCTCCGGCTATACTCGGCGAGAGCGCGACGATGTACGGCATCGCGATAGCGCACTCGGCCTTCAACATTGCCTGCACGGCGATCCTGCTCCCGGCCTCGGGTCTGCTAGAAAAGCTCGCTATCCGTCTCGTACCTGACGGCAAAAAGAAGGAGGTCGAGGTCACTCTCGACGAGCGCCTGCTCGCTACGCCGCCTCTCGCGCTTGAGCAGTGCAGCGTCGTGACCGAGGACATGGCATACTACGCCGCCGGCGCTATGAAAAAGGCCATCGACTGCGTCATGGAATTCAACCCCAAAACCGCGCAGGAGGTGCGCGAGAGCGAGGACGAAACGGATAAGTACGAGGACATGCTCGGCACCTACCTTCTCAAACTCGGCGCAGAGCCGCTCAGCGACGAAAACAGCGAAGAGGTCACGGAGCTTCTCAAGCTCATCGGCGACTTCGAGCGGATCGGCGATCATGCGGTGAACGTCGTCGAATCGGCCGAGGAGATGCACGAAAAAAGCCTTGAGTTTTCGCGCAGCGCAAAGTACGAGCTGTCGGTCATGGCGGCCGCTGTCGGCGAGGTGCTGGACCTTGCGGTGAAGGCCTTCGCGGATGACGACGCGCAGGCGGCCAAGGCCGTCGAGCCGCTCGAACAGGTCGTGGATGATCTCAAAAACGAGCTGCGCACGCGGCACATCCTGCGCATGAAAAAGGGCGAGTGCAGCATCGAAGCGGGCTTCGTGTGGTCCGATCTTCTCACCAATCTCGAGCGCGCATCCGACCACTGCTCCAACGTCGCGCTGTGCGTGCTTGACAAGAAAAAGCACACACTCAACGCCCATGAGACCCAGCACGAGCGCGAAGAAGTCCCCGAGTTTTCCGACCAGTATCGCCGCTATTCCGAAAAATACGCTCTTCCATAATTTTTTGGAGGCGCATTAGGGCTGTACTTATACGCATATTGCGGTGGCCCGGTATCGAGACATTGGCATAAACCGTGGCGTTTCGCGTAACGTGAGTGCGGTGCGGATTTTACGGCAGCGCGGCGTCGAAACAATGGTGGTAATCATGGCGTTTCGCACTGCGGAATTGTGCCGATTTGGTGCAAAATCCGCCTCTTGTCGAAACTAAAAGCTAATACAAACGTTAAAAGAGAGCGCAGATTTTTGATCTGCGCTCTCTTTTTAATAGCGAACGGACATAGTACGGATACGTTTATTGCGGTGGCCCGGTATCGAGACATTGGCATAAACCGTGAAATTTCGCTCCCCGTGTGTGCGGTGCGAATTTTGCGACAGCCCGGTATCAAGACAATGGTGGAAACCGTTACGTTTCGCTTCCCGTATGTGCGCCAAAAATTTTGCGGTTTTCTCCACGGTTTCCGGTCGGACTGACGCAAAAAATGTATTGACGTAATTTTAATGCGCCTCTGAAAAACCGGGCTTGCCCGGACTAATGTCAACTCGTAGGGGCGACCATTGGTCGCCCGCTTGTTGCAGTTGCATTAATGCGCCTCCAAAAAAATGCTTCCGTGCTTAGCCTCGTAAGCTTCGATGCAGTCGCGAATTAGAATAAGTATCTGACTGTTTGCCGAGCGCCCCTCGTAGTCGGCAACAACGTGAAGTTTATCCAATGTTTCTTCATCAATTCTTATAGATAGACTTTTTATAGCCATAAATTCACCCCATAATGTGTCTATTTAGGAATTTTAGGATGAAATTGTGCTAACATGTTTGATATGGATGAAAAATATATCTAAAACGTGTTCAAGGGGTGTTGGAAATGGCCGATTACAGGGCGATGTATTTGAAGATGATGAATGCGACTGAGGAGGCGATGGAGATCCTTATAAATGCGCAGCGCGAATGCGAGGAGCTGTATATGAACGCTGAAGAGCCGGTCTTGCTGCACTTTGATGACGCAAAGACGTATATCCGCGGCGGCAAAGCGCCTAATCTGCCGCCGAAACCGTAATATTGCGCCGCACCGACGGAGCTGCCGCGCGACGGATGAGGTGTTTTTTAGTGGCGCTTTTACATTGTACCGATACATTTCTTGCGGTGTCCCGACCGGAGAGCGCGGAAGAAACTATGGCAAGCGGGCGACCAATGGTCGCCCCTACGAGTTAACATTAGTCCGGGCAAGCCCGGTTTTTCAGAGGCGCATTAAAATTACGTCAATACATTTTTTGCGTCGGCCCGACCGGAAACCATGGAGAAAACCGCAAAACTTTTGGCGCACATACGGGAAGCGAAACGTAACGGTTTCCACCATTGTCTTGATACCGGGCTGTCGCAAAATTCGCACCGCACACACGGGGAGCGAAATTTCACGGTTTATGCCAATGTCTCGATACCGGGCCACCGCAATAAACGTATCCGTACTATGTCCGTTCGCTATTAAAAAGAGAGCGCAGATCAAAAATCTGCGCTCTCTTTTAACGTTTGTATTAGCTTTTAGTTTCGACAAGAGGCGGATTTTGCACCAAATCGGCACAATTCAGCAGTGCGAAACGCCATGATTTTCACCATTGTTTCGACGCCGGGCTGCCGCAAAATCTGCACCGCACTCACGCTACGCGAAACGCCACGGTTTCTGCCAATGTCTCGATACCGGGCAACCGCAAAATTTGTACCGCACTCACGTTACGCGAAACGCCACGGTTTATGCCATGTCTCGATACCGGGCTGCCGCAAAATCTGCACCGCACTCACGCTACGCGAAACACCACGGTTTATGCCAATGTCTCGATACCGGGCCACCGCAATAAACGTATCCGTAGGAGCCCCAATGCGTTAATAAAAGGTGGCGACGGCCTGCTCGGGGACCTCGCATGGTGCGTCCTCGATGAAAGTGAGCACGGGACCCTTCTTGCCGTAGGCGCGGCTGAACTTGAAATTGATGCGCGCGGTGAGCACATGCCAGGAGTCACCGACGATGCTGTCGGAATTCTCCCACTGGCAGATGAGACCGGCAAACTGGATATCCTCGGCGCAGCAGGTCATGACGTGGCGGCCGACGATGAAGTTTCCCGCAGGAACTTTTTTGCGCTTCAAATAGCGGCATTTGAACTTAACGACCTTGTTTTCGTACTTTTTAGGCTCTTCGGACATGTCGCGATACCAGACGGCATAGTCGTCGTCGCCGATCTCGACAACGGGCGCGTCGAGGTCAAACGGCAGGGGATCTTCGATCTCGTCGTACTTGACCGTGCCGTCGGCGTACTCATAGGCGATGTCGCTGCGGCGCGAGGCTGCGCGGACGAGCTTGTGCAGCTCCATTTTATCGATGGAGTCGTTATAACGGTTAAAGACAGTCAGCTCCGCGCTCTTGAGCTTATCGTATACGAGGTTTCGCATATTGGCGTTGTAGCTTAGTATGCTGCGCGCGTCGGCGAAGAAAAACTCCTGATAGACCATCCACATCTCGGGCAGCGCCTGATACAGATCGTCAAGCATCCACATGCCGTTGTATTCGATGACGCAGCGTTCGCACTTATACTGGTCGAGCCACTTGCGGAAAGCGTCGCGCGTGAGCTCTTCGGGCTCCTCGACCGTCACCATGAACACATTCGGCGCGGAGAACTTATCGGGAGCGTACTCCTCCTCGCCCTCCTCGCAGACGACGAGCAGGGTGCGCTCGCCGCTGTTGAAGCGCTTATCTTCAAGCGTTTCCTGGATAAACTTCGTTTTTCCGCTCTCGAGAAAGCCTGTGAACAGAAAAACGGGAACTTCTTTCACATTACTCAATGCCGAACAACTCCTTGATAGCCTGCTCATTTATCTTCGAGCCGATGACGCACACGCGGCCGGTGACTGCCGGCTCGCCGCGGCGGATGTCCGCCTCACCGGGAACATAGTCGAAGTAGATCCACTTGCCGTCGGAAGCGTCGACAAAGCCCTTGGCACGCAGGATCGTGCCATAGCTTGCATCCTCGTCGAACTCGTTAAGAGCCTTTTTGACCTCCTCCTCGGTGAACTTCTTCGGGGTCTCAACGCCCCAGGAGGTGAACACCTCGTCGGCGTGGTGATGGCCGTGATCATGGCCGCAGCCGCAGGAGCAGCTGTCTCCGTGATCGTGATCATGATGATGTTCGTGGTCATGGTCATGGTCATGATGGTGCTCATGATCGTGATCATGATCGTGGTGATGCTCGGAGTGGTCGTGATGCTCCATCTCCTGCATGGTGGTCGACAGGGAGTCGATGCGCTCCATAACATCGACTATCTGCTTGCCGTCGAGCTCGTCCCAGGGCGTGGTGATGACAGTCGCGTTGGGATTGAGCTGGCTGAGCATCGCGGTCGCGGTGACGACCTTGCCGTCGGAGGCGGAGTCGGTGCGGCTGAGGACGATAACGTCGGCATTGTGCACCTGATCGTTGAAAAATTCGCCGAAGTTGCGGATATACATGCGGCAGCGGCCCGCGTCGACGACGGTGACCTTCGCGCCGATCTCGCAGCCGGGCACGCTTGCGACGGCCTTGGCAACGTCGGAGAGCTTGCCCACGCCCGAGGGCTCGATGAGGATGCGGTCGGGGTGATACTGCTCGATGACCTTCTGCAGGGCGGCGGTGAAGTCGCCGACGAGGGTGCAGCAGATGCAGCCGGAATTCATCTCGGTGATCTCGACGCCCGCGTCGCGCAGGAAGCCGCCGTCAACGGCGATCTCGCCGAACTCGTTCTCGATGAGGACGAGCTTTTCGTTTTTATAGCCCTCCGCGATAAGCTTGCGGATGAGCGTGGTCTTGCCTGCTCCGAGAAAGCCGGAGAAAATGTCTATTTTAGTCAAGGTTATTACCTCCTTAGTAATATACAGGTTCAAAATAGTATTATAACACAGCTTTGCAAATTTGCAAAGCTGTGTTGAGCCTGTCAAAAAAACTATGCTGCTGCGTAAAGATAACCGCGCAGCGGGGGAGTTTGAGGGGTAGCGAAGCGGCGGCGCGGGAGTGAATGACATGCCGGTGGCATGTCAGAGCCGCGCCGTGACCGAGCCACAGCGAGAAAAGGCCCTCCTCAAGTTTAATTATAGCCATCAAAAATGTCCGGTACGGACTTTTTGACGAGCGCAGCGAGATTTTTTGTGAAGATTTATCTTCACAAAAAATGTGGCGTTGAACACAGCTTTGCAAATTTGCAAACTTGCTATATAATTGAGATTGAGAAAAACGCACGGAAAGAGGCTGAGCAAATGGATATCAGAAATGCGACAGCGGCCGATCTTGACGCGATCGCCGAGGTGGAGGCACGCTGCTTCCCGGCGGCCGAGGCCGCGACGAGAGCGGAATTTGCCGAGAGGATAAAATATTACGGCGGGCACTTCTGGCTCATGTTCGACGAAGGGAAGCTCGTCTCCTTTGTCGACGGCTTTGTCACCGACGAGCCCGATCTCACGGACGAAATGTACGAAAACGCATCCCTGCACAACGAGTGCGGCGCGTGGCAGATGATCTTCGGGGTGAACACCGTTCCCGAGTACCGCAGCCGCGGCTGCGCGGGCGAACTCATACGCCGCGCCATAGCCGACGCGCGGACGCAGGGCAGGCGCGGCCTTGTGCTGACGTGCAAGGATAAGCTTGTCGGCTACTACGCCTCGTTCGGCTTTGCCGACGAGGGCGTTTCGGATAAATCCAACCACGGCGGCGTTGTGTGGCACCAGATGCGCCTTGTTTTTTAGTGGCGCATTGACGCACCTACGAATACATATATTGCGGTGTCCCGGTATCGAAAATGCTGACAGAACCGGAAAACTGCCGCTACCCGTGAGTGCGATGCAGGTGGCTCGCTCACGCTAAGGAGGAACACGGCATGACAGGACCCGACCCCGGAAAAATATACCCAAACGAGAATATTAAGCAGCTCGTTTACATCAAAAACGTCATCACGCGGCCCAACATTATCGTCGGCGACTATACTTATTATGACGATAACGACGGCGCTGAAAACTTCGAGTCGCACGTCACGCACCACTATGAGTTTTTGGGTGACAAGCTCATCATCGGCAAATTCTGCGCGATAGCAAAGGGCGTTGAATTCATCATGAACGGCGCAAACCACCGCATGGGCAGCGTGAGCACATATCCGTTCAACATCATGGGCGGCGGCTGGGAAAAATTTGCACCCGGGCTCGGCGAGCTGCCGCTCAAGGGCGACACCGTCGTCGGAAACGATGTTTGGATCGGCCAAAACGCCGTGATACTCCCCGGCGTTCATATCGGCGACGGCGCGATAATCGGCGCAAACAGCGTGGTCGGAAGCGACGTCGAACCCTATTCCGTCGTTGCCGGTAATCCGGCAAGGCTGCTGCGGCGGCGTTTTGACGATGAGATGATCGAGCTGCTTCTGCGCCTTAAATGGTGGGATAAGGACATCAAGGAGATAAATCGGCTCATCCCCGTTCTCACCTGCTGCGATATCGAAAAGGTCAGAGCCGAGCTCGGAAGATATACCGCTTTTTGAGGAGGAAATTGCAAGATGCAGACAAGACCGTTCACCTGCCGCAGAGGAGTGCTCACGATTCGAGGCACACAATTTATCCCTGATAAGGCCGTGCGCAGGCCGATATTCATCGTAAGCCACGAGTTCATGGCAAACAGGCTGTTTTCGCTGACATATGCTAAGGCCGCGGCGAGGCTTGGCTACACGTCGTTCTGCTATGATTTCTGCGGCGGAGGGATAGTCTCCGCCTCCGGCGGCAGGACGACCGATATGTCCGTTCTGACAGAGGTCGAGGATCTGAAGTCGGTCATCGCCTACGCCAAGTCGCTGCCGTACACCGACGAAAGATGCATTGTTTTGATGGGCAGCAGTCAGGGCGGCCTTGTTTCCGCGCTGGCTGCCGCCGAGCTGCAAGGCGATATAAGCGCGCTTATTCTGCAATACCCGGCGCTGTCGATACCCGACGACGCACGAAAAGGACACATGATAAAGGCGAGCTTTGATCCCGAGAATATCCCGGAGCGGCTGAACTGCTCAGTTATGCGGCTCGGCAGACGCTACGTCACGGATGTGATCGGGCTCGACGCATTCGAGAAAATAAGCGCGTACAGGGGTAAGGTGCTGCTGCTCCACGGCGACAGCGACCGGCTGGTCGATATAGACTATTCGCGCCGCGCACTTTCCGCTTACCGCGAGTCAGGCGCGGACGTGCGCATGGAGGTCATCCACGGCGCGGGGCACATTTTCCTCCGCCCGGAGCATATAAGGCAGGCAAAGCGGCACATCACCGGCTTTCTTGCCGGGCTGTGAGAGCATTTTTGACAAACGATAGCATTTACCGCTTGCGTCGGCAGTAAAATATATCTATAATGTAAAGCATATATAAAGAGCATAGAGAGATAGGGATAGAGAGAAATGAAAAAACTGCGCATAACGGCCATAATTCTGTGCCTAAGCATCGCGCTGGGCGCAGCGGGCCCGTACGCCCTCGCCGAGGATGTTCCCGCACCGAAGCTGCGAAGCGCGCAGTGCGCCCTCATCGGCGACATGGGCAGCGGCAGGATACTTTACAACGTCGACGCCTACTCGCGCCGCTCTCCTGCAAGCCTGACGAAGATCATGACGCTGCTGCTGGCGGTCGAAGCTATCGAACAGGGCACTTCATCGCTTGATGATATGGTCACCGCGTCGGGCGAGTGCAAGACCGGACTCGGCAATGACAGCTCGACCGCATACATCGACCGGGGCGAGACGATGAGTCTGAAGGATCTTCTTTACTGCGCGGCGCTTGCCTCGGCAAACGAGGCGTGCAATATCATCGCAGAGCATGTCGCAGGCTCGATAAGCGCGTTTGTCGAACGCATGAACGCCCGCGCAGCCGAGCTCGGGTGCAGCGGCACGCACTTTGCCAACACCCACGGTATGCCGCAGGATGGCCACTACACAACGGCGCACGATCTGTTTCTCATCGCATGCGAGGGCATGCGCCATGAGCTGTTCGCGCAGCTCGTAAGCACCCGCGAATACACGACGAGTGCTACGAACGATTCCGGACCGCGCAATCTCAAGAGCTCGAACGCGCTCATAACGCGCGATTCGCCCTACTCGGATAAGTATTTTTACACGGGCGCGGTCGGCATAAAGACCGGCTACACCGAAAAGGCCGGCTACTGCCTCGTGTCCGCCGTGCAGCGGGAAAACGTGACCGTCATCGCCGTCGTTCTCGGCGCGGACGGCGACACGGAAAACAAGGAGTTTGACAGTTTTGCCGACACTGTGACGCTGCTCGACTGGTGCTTTGAAAACTACTCCTACCGCAGCATCGTCGAAAGAGGCTACGCCGCCGCGGTACAGCCGCTCTCGGTCGACGGAAAAAGCGGCGAGCTGACGCTTGCCTGCGCGCAGGAGATAAAAGCTCTGGCAGCAAAAAATTTGGATGCGGCAAAGCTCAAGACGACCGTTACGCTCGATTCGGATACTCTGGATGCAGTCCCGGCCGAGGGAACTCAGCTCGGCACGGTGAGCTTTTTCGATCCCGAGGACGGTACGCTTTACGGCACTGCCGCACTCGTCGCGACCGGCAGCGCACAGTTTGACGAGCCCGAACCGCAGCAGACCACCCCGCAGGAGCTCAGCCATGAGCAGAAGCTTGCGACCGTAATCGTCTGCGCGATCACTGTGTTTCTGCTGCTTGTGTTCATCCTGCTGCTCGTGCGTAAAAATAGAAGATAGCTGATAGCTATATGTGTGCGCAACGCGCACGGATTTGAATTTCACCTCATCCGTCGGCTCCGCCGACACCTTCCCCTCAAGGGGAAGGCAAGGGTGCAGCGGATGGTTTTGCACCAAATCAGCACAATTTCGTGGGTTGCGAAACAGTGCGGTTTCCACCGGTGTTTCGACACCGGGAACCGGCAATAATCGTATCCGTAGGTGCGTCAATGCGCCTCAAAAAAGCCTTCCCCTCCGAGGGGAAGGTGTCGCGCTTGCGCGACGGATGAGGTGTGATCTGATCCGTTTGCCGCAGGCAAACACGTTGGGCTATCCGCTCGCCGCGGTCTCCGCGGCATCTTCGACACTGGGCAGGCGCAAATTTTTCCCCGCACTCATGGGAAGCGGCAGTTTTCCGGTTTTGTCGGCACCTTCGATACCGGGCTACCGCAATAAACGTATAGGTACGGCGTTAATTCGCCTCTAAAAAAATGAGAGATTTAAATTTTTTATCAATGGTAATACGGATACTGCTGGCGGTGCTCGTCGGCGGGCTTCTGGGCCTTGAGCGCGAGCGGCGCAGTTCGCCGGCGGGCTTCAGAACATATATGCTCGTAGCCATCGGCTCAACGATGACGGTCATGCTCAGCCAGTACCTCGACCTGATGCTCGCTACGCAGTGGCGAGCTGCTGCGCAGGCAGTCGGCGCAACGCACGACGTGTCGCGTTTCGGCGCGCAGGTCATAAACGGCGTTGGCTTCCTCGGCGCGGGCTCGATCATTTTGACGGGCCGCAAGCGCGTCAAGGGTCTGACCACCGCCGCCGGGCTGTGGGCCTCGGCCTGCCTCGGCCTTGCGATCGGCGCAGGATACTACGAGTGCGTGCTCGTGTCGGTCGCGCTGATACTCGTGTGCATGTACGCGTTCCCGGCGTTGGAAAACCGCCTGATCCTGCGCTCGAGATATATGAACATTCTCGCGGAACTCGACGGGCTGGAAAATCTCGGCCTTGTTTTGGGTACGCTGCGAGAACAGGGCGTGACGGTGTTCGACATCGACCTGAGCAAGCAGCCGGAGGATCACCGCGCGCAGCTCGGCGTACACCTGAGCGTGTATCTGCCGAAAAATCTGAATCACACACAGCTGCTGGCAAAACTCGCAGCGCTCGGCGGCATGGTGTCGATCGAAGAAAGTCAGTAAGGGGGTGCAGCCATGCTTTCATGCTTTGATTTTATCCGCGAGCCGACGACGCTGGCCATGGCCCTGCGCCTGCTGCTGGCGTTTATCTGCGGCGGAGTCATCGGCGCTGAGCGCGAGATAAAGCGCCGCCCGGCCGGATTCCGCACGCATATACTCATCTGTCTCGGCGCCGCGATCACAACGCTGACCAGCCAATACCTTCTGCTCGGCCTCGGCCTGTTCACAGATATCGGCAGGCTCGGCGCGCAGGTCATCGCCGGCATCGGTTTCATCGGCGCAGGTACGATCATCGTAACAGGCCGCCGTCAGGTCAAGGGCCTGACCACCGCCGCCGGACTGTGGGCCTCGGCTATCGTGGGTCTTGCCTGCGGCGCGGGCTTCGTCGAGTGCGCTCTCTTCGCGACCGTGGTCATCCTGTTTGCCGAGATCGTGCTCATAAAGTTCGAGTTCAAGTTCGCAAAAAGCGGCAGACTCTGCACACTGTACATCGAGTACACCAAACCTGACACGATCCAAAACGTGCTGGAAATGATGAGCGAGCGCTCGCTCAAGGTCTCGAATCTCGAGGTCAGCCGCACACAGGGCGAGGACGAAGAGCACCGCTACTATGCGCTTCTTTCCGTGCAGACCACGCCGAAGATCGGCGGCACCGAGCTCGTCCCTGCCATCACTGCCCTCCCCAACGTCTTCGCCGTCGAAGAAATGTAGTTTTTTAGAGGCACTTTTTTAGAGGCGAATTAACGCCGTACCTATACGGTGATTGCGGTAGCCCGGTATCGAAAGTACCGGCAAAACCGTGAAGCTGCCGCTTCCCATGAGTGCGTGGGGACTTTTGCTGGATTAGCGGAGTGCGAAACGCTATGGTTTATTCCAATGTTTCGATACCGGGATACCGCAACCACCGTATCGGTGCAGCCTCAAAGCGCCTCTAAAAAACCGAGCTCGCCTGTTCCGCCCGTTATGGTATTGTCGGAACTCAAATCTATTCGTAGGGGCGAGCATTGCTCGCCCGTTTTTTTGGTTTCCACCGCGCCCTCGATACCGGGCTACCGCAAGATACGTATAAGTACAATGTCCGTGCGCCTCCAAAATGCCTTCACCTTGAGGGGAAGGTGTCGGCGTAAGCCGACGGATGAGGTGTCAACAAAAAAGAGTGCAGATTTTTGGTCTGCACTCTCTTTTTTACATTTGTATTTAGTTTTAGTTCCCACTATGCGGGCGAGCAATGCCCGCCCCTATGAGTTGGAATCGGTTCCGACCATACCCGTGGCAAGCGGAACGGGCAAGCCAGTTCCCTACATGGCGCCGCACAAAATTTCCGCCGCACGCGCGGGAGGCGAAACGCCACGGTTTATGCCAATGCTGCGACACCGGGCAACCGCAATCACCGTATAGGTACAGCCCTAATTCGCCTCTAAAAAAGCGCCTCTAAAAAAGAACAGAGGGCCGCGTTGAACTGGCCGATGTAGTAGCCGTCGATGAAGCGATGGTTGAGCTCAAGCGTCATACCGAGCTCCTTGCGGCCGTGGCCGTCGTCGACGAACTTACCCCAGGCCACGCGCGGGATCGCGTCGTTTGGGTCAAATTTGCGCTCATGCGACATAGCGGTGAGATCGAGCCATGGCACGCAGGAGATGTAAATAAGGTTTTGCCCCTCAACGCTCAAGTCGATGAAGCAGTCCTGCTCGGCGCTGCGGCGCTTTGCCTCGCGGCAAAATGTAAGAATGTCGTCTCCGGCAGGCATGGTGACAATGTGGAAGCTCTTGCTGCCGGGCTTGAGATCGGTGAAGCTCGGCATCAGCTCGTCAAACAGCACAACCTGCCCGTCGATCATTGCGTAGCGGAAGGCCTCGACGGAGTTGAGCGCCTTTGTCACGAGGTAAGTCAGCACCATGTAGAACGACACGCCGTTTTTCTTCGCAAAGCTGTAGGCATTCGTGACGTCGAGCCTGTAGCCGAGGTTGTAAAACGGCTGATCTGCCGAGCAGAAAAACTCGTACTTCTCGCGCCGCGGCCAGCTTTCGTAGTCGATCACCTTGTAATTCATATCTTACCTCCGTTTGATGGTATCTAAAGTATATTAACAGCAATTGATAATTAATTAACTCATCTTGTAATTGACATCAATGCCAAATATAGCTATGCTTGAACTGGGTATATCAGTAAAGTGTCACTGACTGTGCTTTATAAAATGAAAGGAGGACAACTTGTCAAAAAAGATCATCAGGACGGCGCTCATTATCTTGGTCGTTTTACTCGCAGCGGCCTGCATTGCTCTGAGCCTTATAACGCTTGAGCTTGAGGTCCTGACAGAGTATCCGACTAGAGTGAGAGTATCGGCGTACGACGAATATCCCGACGAAGAACATTATTTCCTATTTTCCGTGCCAGTCCGGCCGGACGCAGACATCCCGTTTACGATAAACGGTATCGAGCTGCGGAATACGGACGGCGGCAGCACCGCGAAGAGCTCCAAAATACTTATCTGCGGACATGAAGACCGCGGCATCCAGCCCGGCGTCAGGTACTGCGCAATTCCGGAGCTGCAGAAGCAATTCGGGAAAATGGCTCCGGCAGAGGATGCGATACCGTATCGCGCAGGCTCACTCCCGCTTGACATTTTCATCATGACCCCCGGCGACATTGCCGTCACGCAACCGACCTACGAGCTTACTGTGACCTACTCCTGGCTGGGCATTTTCAGACACACAGCAACGGCAACGATCAAATAAACGCAGGAGCTTATCATTCGATTCGCTCCTGCGGATTTAATTTTACGCACCTAATCGCCGTCCGTTGGCTCATCGGGGATAAATTCAAGGATATAGTGTGAATTTTTTGCATACCAAACAGTGCCTATGTTCTTTATTGCTCATAGCTCAACCTCGCATACTCAAACTCTATATATCTGCTTCATGGATATCGTACATCGAGCTCAAAACCGAAAGCACATAATCTTCACTGTCTTTCGGCACGGTGTAATCAATGACTCGAAAGCAATTCAATGCGCAATAGTCATCCAGCGAAGCAAATCCGCTTTTATCGAACTTCTCACATTTGCCGAACTCAAACAGCAGACAGATCTCACCATGCCATTTGACCATTTCGATGCAGGCAAGCCTCTCGCGTTTAATAACTCTGACCGGCAATCCACAAAGCGAAACACGGATTTCCAATGAAGACACAGATATTCTTCTGAACGCAAGATAAAACACAAACGCACAGAAACAATAGGTAATAATCATAGTCGGCGCGCTTAATGACATACGGAAAAAATCCGACATAAGCACAAGAAGCCCGCCAATACATATGCAAGCAAGTATCCTATACTCTTTCCTCATAGGAAGCGTGATTTTCATTTTGTTACTCATGCTGTAAGTATACCCATCCATTGCCGCGTCGTCAATCACACATGCAAAAAGACCGCTGCGAATGCAGCGGTCTTCTGTGTTGGCATTGACCTATCTTCCCGGTCCGTCTCCAGACAAGTATTGTCGGCACTGGTGAGCTTAACTTCCGTGTTCGGAATGGGAACGGGTGGACCCTCACCGTTAAAAACACCAACTATTGAGGCATAACACCCTCAAAACTGAACAGAGGAGGAAAGGCAAGGCTGCCTGCATAACTGTAGGTCAAGCCCTCGGGCTATTAGTA
>CAKUAS010000004.1 GCA_934636655.1 uncultured Oscillospiraceae bacterium | reverse complement strand
GGTAATTACATTCTACCAGAGATTCGTATGAACTTCTTTTCTTTTTTTACTGTTGCACTTGATAGTATAATTCACCGGACACCAAAAAGCGAAGTGTGCAGTTTACACACTTCGCTTTGCATTCACAGCAGGATACAGATCAAAGTTCCCCTGCCCTCATTTATTATTCTTTGCAGCGTCTCCTGAAGCTTCGCCCTTGCATTCGGCGGAAGGTTGGTAAGGCGCTCTGATATTGCATTCTGAGCTATCTCATAGAGCGGCTGTCCGAATATATTTGACTCCCATAACCGACTCATATCGCCCTCATACCCCTGCAAAAGAAAGCTTATTATCTCCTCGGACGCACCGTCGCCGCCAATCGACGGTGTTACTTCAGCCTCCACACCGGTTCTGAACAGATGTATGGCCGGCGCGTGAGCCTTGAGTTTAACGGAATATTTTCCTCCCTGTTTTACAAGCTGCGGTTCTTCTATTTGAATATCATCAGGCTGAGGCATGACAACTCCGTAGCCCGTTTGACTGACGGCCTCAAGTGCGTCTTTTATCTTATCGTACTCACACTTTACCTTTCCAAGTTCCCGCAGGGCATTTACAAGGCTGCCGTCGTCAGCTATCTCTATCCCCGACTCAGTGCTTATCAGCTTATAATAAAGCGCGCGCGGCATATCTATTGCTATATTTACGGTTCCACAGCTCATATTGCTGCTTTCGATATATGCGGCATCGACCATGTCAAGTGCAGATATCTGCGTCAGCATGCCGCTTATATCGCTCACGCAGCTAAGTTTGTTTGACGCACTTATAAGGCACTTATAAAGCTCGCTTTTCATTTCACTTTCGCAGTCGACGGCGCTGAACCACTCTGGGAGCCGCACAGCAAGTTCACACATCGGAAACTGACCGAGCACTTTGCGCATTATCTCGCATATATCGTTCTCGCTGAGTGTCTGACAGTTTACTCTTATGCACGGAGATTCGTATTCCGTGCTAAGCTGACTTCCAAGCTCTATGGCGTATTCAGAATCAGGCTGAGCGCTGTTTAGTAGTATAACAAACGGTTTGCCAATACTTTTGAGTTCTGTAATTACGCGCCTTTCGGGCTCGACGTACGCCTCACGTTCTATATCGCATATACTTCCGTCTGTCGTTATTACAAGACCGATAGTGGAGTGGTCGCAAATCACCTTATGCGTGCCTGATTCGGCAGCTTCGGTCATCGTAACCTCGTGATCAAACCACGGAGTTGTGACAAGTCTCTCACTGCCGTCCTCAAAACGGCCTGTTGCTCCGGATACCATGTATCCTACACAGTCGACCATACGCACCATGCATGTTGCTTCATCGCCAAGACGGATCTGCACAGCCTCTTCCGGAACGAATTTCGGCTCTGCTGTCATGATCGTTCTGCCGGAGCCACTCTGCGGCAGCTCATCTCGGGCACGTTCCCTTGCATACTCATCCTCAATATTGGGAATGACCAGCGTATCCATAAAGCGCTTTATAAACGTCGACTTTCCGGTTCTGACCGGGCCAACTACTCCAATCATGACTGCTCCGCCGCACCTTGCAGCTATATCTTTGTAAATATCGGAATTTGTCATATAAAAAACCTCCGCAGCTTTCTCGTTTGTACGAGTTTATGAGCTGCGGAGGACAAATATTACTTGTCAGAAAAATTGGGTCGTCTGCTTATGGACCGATGAGATAAAAACCTCAACATCGGGAAACTTTGCACTGAGTTTATCTGCAAGCACAGGGACTATAACATTTTCGGTGCAGAAGTGGTCGGCATCAATCAAATTTATGCCGAGCTCCTTTGCGTCAAGGAAAGCGTTGTATTTAATATCGCTCGTAACATAAGTGTCGCACCCGGCATTGACCGCTTCCATAAGGCTCGAGCCTCCTGCACCGCCCATCACGGCAAGTTTTTTTACCGGCTTGCCGGCATAATGATATCTCAGCCCTTTTGCATTCAGCGCACTTTTGCAGATCCTCATAAAGTCAACAAACTCCATAGGTTCGTCAAGCTCGCCTATTCTACCGCATCCGACGATATTACCGCTGCTGTCACTTCCGCAGGCTTCAAGCCAACGCTGCGGCTTGACCGACAGTGCCGCCATAAGAGCGTCATTCACACCGTCCTCGGCAATGTCAAGATTCGTGTGCATACATATTGCCGATATATTGCTGCGTACAAGAGCTATTATCTTTCTTCCGACAAGGTCATCAGCAGTTACACTCTTTACGGACCCAAAAATTATAGGGTGGTGCGACACTATGAGCTGAGCCCCAAGCTGTACAGCTTCGGTAATAACCTCATCTGTTATATCGAGTGCGATGAGACACTTTGCGACGTTTTCCGACGCATCGCCGACCAGCAGTCCAACATTGTCAAAGTCCATTTTCAGCGATACCGGTGCAAGCTCATTTAAGTATTCAAAAACATCTACGACCTTAGCCATTGTCTGCTCCTTTCATTTGCCAGAGCTCATTTATCATATTCTCAATGATTTTTTTCCATGCGCTCAATGAGGGGGCAGCAGCATTTTCAAGCCCTTTGACAGCCGATTTGAAGCGCTTTATGTGCTTATTAATGACCGCTTCAAAGTAAGGAGAGTTCTTTACAAGCTCGTATTTCCCGACGTAAAGCTCTGCGTCCTTATATTTTCCACTCTCACCTGGCTCTGCACATATAATTTGGCACAAGACTTCATTATCTTCAATGTATATATCATTTGTTATGCAAAAGCCATTGTTAACGAGCCAGTATCTTAGTATTTCCGGCTTTGTTACAGGATGCAGAACAAGCTTATAATCTCTGCGCTCGGCCCACTCCGGCATATCGTAAAGTCCGCGGTCGAGTATGCCGGTTATAGTGTCTCCACCCATACCGGCAACTATCACGGTGTCTACTCTGCCGCTGTCTATCCCCTCAAGTCCGTTGCAAAGTATAAGCTCTACATCGTCTATCCCGGCCGCCTCGAGGCCGCACCGTGCCTTTTTGAGTGGTCCCTCTTTTACATCACTCGCTGCTATATAGCCGTCGTAGCCGCGGCGGCGGAGCATTATCGGCAGTATTGCGTGATCAGTTCCAATATCGGCAATCCCGTGACCTGCGGAAGCTAAGGATGCTATAAATTCGAGTCTGCTGCTCATAATTCTTCTCCATATACGGCGAAAAGCCGGCTGTGCCGGCTTTTCGTTCTGCTCTTCTTACAGAGCCAACAGATATGCCTTGAGCTCAACAATGAACTCATCAGGATCAACACCGTGTGCGGCGCAAGCCTGTTCGAGACTCTCGGCAGTTGCCAGAGCGCAGCCGAGGCAGTGCATTCCGAGTTCCTGGAACTTAGGCATCGCTTCAGGGAAATTGGACAGTATCTCCGAAATAATGGTTTCTCTGTTGATGTCCATAATCTTAAGCATTTCCATTGTTCGTATCTCCAATCATAAAGATTTAACAAAATAAAGAACGGGACGTCGAGAGGACGTCCCACTCTATACCTGCGATTTTACACCTCAGGCCTGTTCCTTCATCTTTGCAAAGCATTCGCTGCAGTATACGGGACGGTCGGACTTGGGCTCAAAAGGAACCTTTGCCTCGCCGCCGCAAGCTGCGCAAACTGCGGTGAAGAACTCACGGGGACCGCGTGCTGCGTTCTTGCGAGCGTCACGGCATGCCTTGCAGCGCTGGGGCTCATTCTGGAAGCCGCGCTCTGCATAGAATTCCTGCTCGCCTGCGGAGAACACGAACTCCTGACCACATTCTTTGCAAATTAAGGTCTTGTCTTCGTACATTGTAAATCCTCTCTTTGAAAATCTCGCCTGTCGGCTTTTATATGCGTCAGCTGCTGCTGATATCGCCTGATTTAAGCATTTGCGCCGTTTTGCGCTTTATCCTCTGTATCGCATTGTCAACAGCTTTGTCGCCCTTACCTGTCAATCTGGCTATTTCTTTATAGCTCAATCCGTCAAGATAATAAGTCAAAACGAGCTTTTCATATTTTGAAAGCATGTTGACCAAGGATAAATATAACTGTTCTGTGTACTTTCTGTTCTCTCTTGCCAGAACCTGCTCTTCAGGAGATTTCTGAAAAAAATCAGCGCATGCAACTGCCTGGGTCTGGGATTCATCCGAGAGTATCAACTCTAAAGGTACGCGATTGTTAAGTGGATCATGTTTTAAGCTGGAAGCTGATTTTACTGCCGAGCGAAGCCTGTTCCTTATACACCATTCTGCGAAAGTCTTGAATGAAGCGTTATGCTCCGGATCGTATCGCCTCACGGCCGAGAGCAGGCCGAACATTCCCTCCTGAATAAGGTCTTCGCTCTCCCCTCCCGCAAGGAACAAAGGGCGCGCACAGATGCGCACAAGGCGCATATACCGGGAAACAAGCTCTTCCTCCGCATTGCTGTCGCCTTCTGCGGCAAGCTTTTGCAAGGCATTATCTTCTAAGCTATCGTATTCGATCATATAAAACCACTATTACTTCCAACAATACTATTTTATTATATAGCAAATTTGTTGAAAGTCAATATAATCGCAGCGAAAAAAAGCTGAAATTTCATAAAAAATCAGAATTCATATATCGATTTCCTGCTGCCCGAGCTGTTGGATACCAAGATGTTCATAAGTTTTCCTTGTCACACAGCGGCCGCGCGGAGTGCGCGTTAGGAAACCCTGCTGAAGAAGATACGGCTCATACACATCTTCAAGCGTAACAGAGTCCTCATTTATAGTCGCAGCCAGCGTCTCAAGGCCGACCGGACCGCCGTTATAAAACTCTATTATGCTGCGCAGCATTCTCCTGTCAAGAGCGTCGAGGCCGCTTTTATCGACTTCAAGGCGGGACAATGCCATATCGGCAACATCCTTTGTTATAACCCCATCTGCTCTGACCTGTGCAAAGTCTCGCACACGGCGCAGCATCCTATTTGCGATTCGCGGCGTTCCGCGAGAGCGTGAGGCTATCTCTATCGCACCGTCGCGCTCGATCTCAATGCCGAGAATATCGGCAGAACGCTCTACTATACGCCTGAGCTCATCGACCGTATACAGCTCAAGCCTGAGCGTAACTCCGAATCTGTCGCGTAACGGCGCCGTAAGCTGACCCGAGCGCGTCGTTGCTCCAATGAGCGTGAACTTAGGAAGTTCGAGATGCAGCGAATTTGCAGACGGCCCTTTGCCCAAGATTATATCGATCGCATAGTCCTCCATCGCGGGATAGAGTATCTCCTCATAGGCGCGGTTTAGTCTGTGGATCTCGTCAACAAACAGTATATCGCCCTCATTAAGATTCGTAAGCATTGCGACGAGGTCGCCCGGCTTTTCTATCGCAGGGCCCGAGGTTATGCGCATGTTTACGCCCATCTCGTTTGCTATGACGGCCGCCAGCGTAGTCTTGCCGAGTCCAGGAGGGCCGTGCAGCAGGACGTGGTCGAGCGGCTCGTTGCGAAGGCGCGCAGCGTCAATGAAAACGCTGAGGTTATCCTTAGCCTTCTCCTGCCCTATATATTCTTTTATCGTTCTCGGTCTGAGACTCCCCTCACCCGCATCCTCCGGCAATACCGAAGAGCTCGTGACTACGGGAACTTCCTCAAGGCCTTCTGAAAAGTTGATGCTCATTTATTATTTCCTCTACATAAGGTTTTTAAGTGCCGCCTTGACTATCTGCTCGGTTTCCATTCCGCTTATATCCATCCCATTGATTGCGGCGTTTATCTCCGCCGTACCGTAGCCGAGAACCATGAGCGCCGCGATAGCATCGCTTTTGCTCTTGCTTCCGGCAGCAGTCTGCGTCATAACGGCAGGCATCTCAAAAGCGGACAATCCTCCCATTTCCTTGGAAACCTTGTCCTTGAGTTCAAGTATAACTCGCTGCGCTATTTTTTTCCCGACGCCCTGAGCCGCAGTTATAGCCTTATCATCGCCGTTCATTATTGCAACAGCAAGTCCCTCCGGCGTTGTGGCGCTCAGTATAGCCTGTGCAGCCTTAGGCCCGATGCCCGAAACACTCAGGAGCATTTCAAAACAGCGTTTTTCGCTGAGAGTTGCAAAACCGTAAAGGTCAAAGCTGTCTTCCTTTATACTCTCGGAGATATAGAGCTTTGTTTTTTCATTAAGCTTTAAGCGCGACAGTGTGTTTGCCGTCGTATTGACAGCATATCCAACTCCGTTGCAGTCAATAACTGCAAGGTTTAAATCAATATCCGAAACTATGCCGTTTAAATGGTAGAACACAGTCCTTCATCTTCCTTTCGGCTGAGTAGTGAGGTGCTGCTGCGGGCATGGCATATAGCCAGAGCCACTGCGTCGGCAGCGTCATCAGGCTTGGGTGCCGACGGCAGGTTGAGTATGCGTTTGACCATCTCTATGACCTGATTCTTTTCGGCTCTTCCATAACCCACAACGGCTTGTTTCACCTGAAGCGGAGTATATTCATAAACTCGAACGCCTGCGCGGTAAGCAGCAAGCAGTATAACACCGCGAGCGTGGGCAACGGATATGCCTGTTGTAATATTTGTATTGAAAAAAAGTTCCTCAATCGACATTACATCCGGAGAAAACGTGCTTATAAGCTCGTTCATATCGCAAAATATTCTGTCAAGCCTGCTCGACAGCGAGGTGTGCGCCGGCGTGCTTATAACGCCGCAGGTCACAAGCTTAATTCTGGTCTTATCCGTATCCACAACAGAAAAGCCCACTGTAGCAAGCCCAGGGTCGATGCCCAAGATACGCATATTTATCACATCCTGATTAATGATTTTATCACAATGCCCCTTATTATACAACAAAAAGTGCACCTGATGGGTGTACTTTTGCCACATAAGGACTTTGTAAAATTTCCTTAACACACCTTGTCATACAGAGACCTGGGAATTATAATTTAATTTACACTTATATTCGGAGGGTTTTATGAAAAATTCCGTCAAGGATAAGATTTTTAACTATATGTTTAACACCCTGTGGAAAAATCGCCGCGATGATCTTGAGCGTGCTGTCTCGGCTATTAAGTCCGGCGAAAGACGCAGCATCAAATCCGACGCGCTTAAAAAATGGTTCAGAGAGATGACCGGGCAGACCAATGAACTGACTGCGGCGCAGCTTGATGAGCTTAAAAACATATGGGGCGATATATGGGATACCGGTCTTGTCGATCCGCTTTGGGTTCAGGTTTACAGCGACAAAACAGGAATATACAGCCCCGAATATGTCGGCAGCGATATACATTACTACAATGTCGAGTGGAGCAGGATAGATTATGACTATCTGCGTGCTTTCCTTGACAAAAACTATATGGATGTACTGCTCCCCTGCGTTAAGCATCCTGTCACACTCGTAAGGAAGATACACGGCCAGTATCTTGACGTAAGCTTCAATCCGATAAGCAAAACTCAGGCCGTAGATAAACTGTACGAAAATCTTGATCCGGGTGTTGTCGTCAAGATCAGCCGCGCAAGCAGCGGCGGAAAAGGCGTGCGTTTTCTCGGAAAAGGCAGCACAAAGGACGACATCTCCGATGCGCTCGATGTTGATCCCGACGTTGCCGTTCAACTCGTCATGCAGCAGCATCCTGAGATGGCAAAGATGAATGCGTCTTCAGTAAATACGATACGCATCATCTGCATAATCCTTGACGGTGAGTCGATCCCTCTCTCCGCTGTCGTCAGGATCGGAAACAGCGGCAGCCGAGTTGATAATTTCAGCAGCGGAGGCGTTGGCTGCGGAGTAAGACCCGACGGTCATCTGAACGACTGCGGCTATACTCAAAAGGGCGAGAGATACGATGTGCACCCCAACGGTTTTGTTTTCAGAGAAGGTTTTGTACCGAATTTCGACAAGGCTCTGGAAGCCGTCAAGCGCTGCCATATGCACGTTCCGATGTTTGGTGTCGCATCATGGGACATCGCTATCGACACCGACGGCGAGCCTGTGCTTATAGAATACAATGTCGGAGGCGCGGGTATTGACATTCACCAGTATAATAACGGCCCGCTTTACGGGAAGTACCGTAAACGTATAATCTCCGAAGCGTTTAAAAACTACGCTGAAAGAAGCGCCACACTTGATTTCAACTATTCTATTGCTCACGGCGAAGTTAAGCTCTATAGCGGAAGTCATGCGGTGCACGATCTTATAATCCCGTATTCAATAGAAAACCATCCCGTCCGCAGGATAGCCGACAACGCATTCAAAAACAGCCGAAAGCTTGAAAGCATCACTATCGAAGCCGAACTGAGTGAGATCGGGTATCTGGCGTTCTATAACTGTGCAAAACTCAAGAACGTAGAGTTCAAAAAATCCGTTGACACAATATCTCGTTCAGCGTTCAACAGATGCACAGCGCTTGAAAGCATCACGCTGCCTTACGGCTGCAAAAAGATATGCACATACGCCTTCAGAACATGCAAGAGTCTTCGTAAGATAACTATTCCGGACTCTGTAGAAACTATAGAGCCCGACGCCTTTATAGAATCGCCTAATGTTGTTATCTGCTGCAAACAAGGCAGTGCTGCGGAGCGCTATGCGATAGAAAACAAGATTAAATACAAAAGCTGAATATAAGCTCAAAAACTGCTGTGCCAAATGACACAGCAGTTTTTTTGTTATCCATTATGGGCTCTCGGGTGGGCCTTATTATACACATCCTTGAGCTGTTTCTTCACGAGCTGAGAATATATCTGCGTTGACGATATATCTGAATGGCCGAGCATCTCCTGTATTGAATGCAGGTCTGCACCGTTTTCAAGCAGATGAGCGGCAAACGAATGACGAAGCGTATGCGGCGTTATCGTTTTTTCAATGTGTGCTTTCTGCTGATATGATTTTATGATCTTCCAAAAGCCCTGTCGGGACATACGCTCGCCGCTGACATTTACAAACAACGCCTGCTCCGTTGGCAGCGCTATCATCTGTGGACGAACAAACTCGATATACTCGTTAAGAGCCTTGACTGCGGTTGAATACAGAGGTATGAGACGTTCTTTGTCTGTATTAGGCGCACACCTTACAACACCTGCCGACGTATTGATGTCACTGATATTAAGCGCGATAAGCTCACTGACTCTGATACCTGTTGCATACAAAAGCTCAAGCATAGCCCTGTCGCGATAACCTTTTGCATCAGTGCACGATGGCTGCTCAAGCAGGAGATCAACTTCTTTGCTTGTGAGTATCTGCGGAAGCTTGTGCTGGCTCTTTTCCGGCGCAAGCTTGCCCGTCGGGTTTTCGTTGACATAGCCGCCGTCGCACAGGACGCCATACATACACTTGAGCGAGGCTATAGCTCTCGACACAGTAGCGACAGACTTACCGTTACCCTTGAGCCAGTCTATGTATTCGCTCAGCTCATTCTCTGTTGCAGTCGCGATATTCTCCGACGTATGCGTTTCCATAAAGTCGCCAAACTGGCGTACATCACGCATATAGGAGCTGAGGGTATTTTGGGAGCTCTTTTTCACCTCAACGAGATACTTATTGAATACTTCGAGGCACTCAGAATTAAGCATCCGGCAACCCCCTTTCTCAAAAATCACAAAATAAACACGGCTGCAGAAATTATCGCAGCCAGCATAAGCGCAACAGACACTGCATTAAATACATTGATCTCATATCTGAGCTTATGGTCGGAACGAATAAATGTCCGCAATTTCGGCGATAACGCGAAAATGCGGTCAGAAACATACGTAATCGCCACAGAAAACAGAAAAATCACAGCGGCGAACACAAAAAATTCGCTTGAAAACAGCTTTAAACTTGCGTGTAAATATGACATGGCCAGCGTCATAGCGCCAAATGCAGCCGCAAACAGCGTGCTAAGCACCCTCGCGGCAGGCATAACAATACACGCCGTGTCTGCAAAAATCAATGTCGCAAGACAGATCCAGCCTATCAGTCCGGCGCTTTGTAGGATAGACATAATATCATCCATAATAGCTTCGCGAAACAGTATCGTGAAGACAGCTCCAAGGACAAAAGCAGCTGTTATTATCATCAAGCTCGGCGTGAAGCTTTGCGAAATGCCAACTTTTCTGCGTAAATTAATACTATCCATCAGTTTCCCTCGCATTTACGAAATCTGCGGAAAATAACTCATGGATTTACATAATTTCTGTGTACACAATATAATACAATTTTTCAATGTAATCAAGCGTTTTCTTAAAATAATATTAATTTTGTTAATTATGTCGATATATTATGTAAACATTGTTATGTAAACCAAAATACCTTTTGTACGCCCAGCACTTATTACCGCGAGTAAAAATCACAATATTTAGACCGCGCATGGCACAATTTTCACTATATATAGGTTATCACAAAATGTTATGTCAACTTAATCGCCCGTATACGCTCAGTTATATCAAGCTTGCTTTTTGCGTCTTTTATGAAAGCTTTTGTTACTTTTGCCTAAATTGATACTCCCGCCTATCAACCCGCTCACGGATGCTATAGCAATAATCCTTGCGATTTTCAGCCAATCCACCTCAGTTGGGTACGCAAGAAGCGGCACTGCGACCATAACGGAAGCGTATATGAAGCCGGTGATCAGGCCGTATTTGCCTCCTCTTCCCTGCCCTATATTGGACACTATTGATGCGATCAGCACACTAAGAGCTATGGCAATGCTTATAATAATATCGGAATACTCCTGCGTGCATTTTCCGTTTTTGACTAACAGCGCATAACCGCCGCACATAACCGCCGTCAACGCTATGGCCAGCACCGTTCCAGTCACTACCCTGCCCTTTCCTTTGCTTTTGCTTGCAGACATAAAAATACCTCCGGCACATGATGTTTGTACATCATATTTGTCCGAAGGTATTTTTATGCTATGCAGCATTAAGCTTTACGCTTAATTACTTTTTCTCTTTCTCCTTTGCTTCTGCGGCTTCAGCTCTGACGTTGCTGCTTACAGCCCATTTCTTGAACTGAACACGAACCTTGTCCTCACCGGTCTCGATGGTGATATCATCCTCGGTAACATGGACAACAGTTCCCATGATGCCGCCGATAGTGACTATCTCATCGCCGACACTCAGTGCGCTGCGCATTGCTTCGATCTTCTTCTGCTTTTTCTTCTCAGGGCGGATCATGAAGAACCACATCAGGACGAAGAACAGGAGAAGGATAATGATCATGGAACCGGAACCGCCAGCTCCGCTGGTTGCTGCTGCTAAAAACATAGTGTGCTCCTTATATTAAAAAATTTTTCGCTTTACGCATTTAGTTAATTATACATAGTAGTGCACTGTATTTCAAGTGTTTTATATCCTCGTATCCAACAATTTTGAATATTTTCCTCTAAACTGTTCAAAATTGCCGGTCTCAAGGCTCTCTCGTATTCTTTCCATGAGCTTATTGTAAAAATACAAGTTGTGCATGACCGCAAAACGCATGGCAAGCATTTCGTTTGCCTTAAACAAATGCCGCACATACGCCTTACTGTACCGTTTGCAGACCGGACAGTCGCATTCCGGATCTATCGGCAGCTCATCACGCATGTACTTTTCATTTTTGATATTTATGATTCCGTTCCAAGTGAACAGATGGCCGTGCCTGCCGTTTCGCGCCGGCATTACGCAGTCGAAAAAATCGACGCCGCGCGCAACGCTTTCGATTATATTGCCGGGGGTACCGACTCCCATAAGATATCTCGGTTTGTCATTCGGCATATACTCTTCGACCGCCTGGATCGTATCATACATTTCCTGATGCGTCTCACCCACGGCAAGACCGCCGATCGCGTAGCCGGGAAGATCGAGCTCTGCGATCTTCTTCATATGCTCTATGCGTATATCGGTAAATACCGCACCCTGATTGATGCCAAACAGCATTTGCCCGGGATTCACCGCATCCTCGCGGCTGTTATATTCGCTAAGCGCAGCTTTGCACCGTGTAAGCCAACGGTAAGTTCGCTCGCAGGATTTTTCGACGTACTCCCTCGGCGACGGGATCTTTATACACTCGTCAAACGCCATCGCAATGTCCGAACCGAGGTTTGCCTGAATACGCATACTCTCTTCAGGTCCCATAAATATGTGCCGACCGTCAATATGTGAGTTAAACTTCACACCCTCCTCGCTTATCTTGCGCAGGCTGGCCAGCGAGAATATCTGAAATCCGCCGCTGTCTGTGAGTATAGGACCATCCCAAGTCATGAATTTATGCAGTCCGCCCATGTCTCTTACAAGCTCATCGCCCGGGCGAAGATGCAGATGATATGTGTTTGACAGCTCGACCTGACATCCGATTGTTTTAAGATCGGCAGCAGATAGAGCGCCTTTTATCGCGGCCGCAGTACCTACATTCATGAATACCGGTGTCTGAACGGTTCCATGAGGAGTCTGGAGCTCGCCGCGGCGGGCGCAGCCCTCTTGTTTAATAAGTTTGTACATGCTCCCCTTCCCCCTATTCAATGAACATAGCATCGCCGAACGAGAAAAATCTGTATTCCTGTTCTACGGCAACGGAATATGCATGAAGTACATTCTCGCGCCCGGCAAGCGCCGAAACGAGCATTATAAGTGTGCTCTCCGGCAGATGAAAATTCGTTATCAGCGCGTCAATGCATTTAAACTTATAGCCCGGGTAGATGAATATGTTTGTCCAGCCGGAGCTCTCTTTTATAGTTCCGTCTTCTTGAGCAAAGCTTTCGAGCGTTCGGCACGAAGTCGTTCCGACAGCGATCACTCTGCCGCCGTTTTTCTTAGTCTCGTTTATGATATCTGCAGTTTCTCTGGGCACCACGCAAAACTCCGAGTGCATTTCGTGCTCTTCAATTTTTTCGGCCTTTACGGGTCTGAAAGTTCCGAGACCGACGTGCAGCGTGACAAAGCATGTTTTCACACCCATGTCCTCGATCTCTTTTAGAAGCTCCTTTGTAAAATGCAGACCGGCAGTCGGCGCCGCAGCGCTGCCGAGCTCGCGCGAATAGACCGTCTGATATCGTTCGGAATCCTGAAGTTCTTCTTTAATATAAGGCGGCAACGGCATTTTTCCGAGCTTTTCGAGTTTTTCCAGGAAAACACCTTCAAAATGGAATTTTACTATTCTGTTTCCACCATCGGCAACGCTCATGACGGTTGCCGTAAGCTCACCGTCACCAAAAGTAAGCTCCGTGCCGGGCTTTGTCTTTCTTCCGGGACGGCTCAGGCACTCCCAGCATCCGTCACCAAGATCGCGCAGCAGCACGAGCTCGACAAGACCGCCGCTCAGGCGCGAACCGATCAGCCTTGCCGGTAAAACGCGTGAATCGTTCATAACAAGGCAGTCACCTTTTTTGAGATACTTCGTTATATCATGAAAATGACCGTGTTCAATTTCGCCGCTGGTCTTGTTTAGATGCAGAAGCCGTGAGGAATCGCGTTTTTCAAGCGGTGTCTGCGCTATTAAACGCTCCGGCAAGTAAAAATCAAAATCAGATTTATTCATTGAGAATATGCTCCGTTAATATAATGTATAATTGCATTTAGTTTTAATTATAATACAAAACTCTCAATAATTCAACAAGTCATATATCGCTGTTTCAAAACATAACGTTTATAAGTATTATGATTGGAGGTACGCTATGTTTAAAACTCCGATATTCAAGGGTTCGTGCACCGCGATAGTCACTCCGTTTAACGATAACGGTATAGATTATGATAAGATGGCCGAGCTAATAGACTATCAGTATGATAACGGAACAGCAGCAATTGTAGTATGCGGAACAACTGGCGAAAACGCAACAATGAGCCGCTATGAGCACGAAGAACTCATCGAATTCACATGTCGCCACAACGATGGGCGCATGAAAATAATCGCTGGGATAGGCAGCAACGACACGGCTAAGGCACTCGGTTTTGCCAGATGCGCGCTCAGGTGCGACGCTGACGGTGTACTTATGGTGACGCCCTACTACAACAAGGCAACGCAAAGCGGCCTGATAAAGCATTTTACATATGTGGCCGACAGAGTCGACATACCTATGATCGTTTACAATGTTCCTTCGCGCACAAGCGTCGGTATAAAGCTCGAGACCTACATAGAGTTGTCAAAGCACCCAAACATTAACGGCGTAAAAGAAGCTTCGGGTGATTTCAGCCTTTTTGCCGCAACTCGTGCCGAGTGCGGAAACGATCTTTTCGTATGGAGCGGCAATGACGACAATACCGTCCCGATGATGGCTCTCGGAGCGCTGGGCGTCATATCCGTAGCATCAAATGTTGTTCCGGCAGCGGTTGCAAAGCTGTGCGAGCTCTGCCTTGACGGTAACTTTCTTCAGGCTCAGCAGCTTTATTTTAAGTACTCGCGCCTGTTTTCAGACCTATTCATAGAAACTAACCCGATCCCCGTCAAAGCGGCTATGCGCATGATAGGCTTTGACTGCGGAAAACTCAGGCTTCCGCTTACAGAGATATCTCACGAGCATTTACAGCGCCTTGCCGAGAGTATGCGCGGCGGCGGAATAGGCATAAAAGCAGAGTAAAAAATACAAGGCATTGGTTCGATCCAATGCCTTGATAAATTTTATTCGGGATAGTGCGCTCTCACGCCGCCTATAAGCTTCGGCCTTGTGTAAGCCGCTGTAACAAGTGCATCACCGATATGCTTTACCGAGAGACGCAGCGGAACGGCAACTTCTTTCAAGTGCATACCTATAAGCGTGCAGCCTATGTCCATGCCTGCATGAGCTTTAACGTGCTCGACCATAACCGGATCGTTCATACGGTCATAAACTGCAGTTCCAAACGAGCCTCCGGCCTTGGGCATTGGCCTTACGCATACCTCATCGAGCATATATTTTTCCGCAGCTTCGCGCTCAACGACGAGCGCCCTGTTAAGATGCTCGCAGCACTGCGCGGCAAGATAAATACCGCTATCGCCGAGCACCTTAAGTATCGTTTCGGCAACGGCAATACCCGTCTCCGGGGACGAGCCCTTACCTATACGCTCGCCGAGTATCTCACTGGACGAGCAGCCGACGACTACGAGCGAGCCCTTTTTGAGATTTGCCTTCTCAAGAAGCTCTTTTACTGCGTTTTCGGTTTCACATCTTATTTGTTCGTACATTATAATCATCTCCTGCACGCAATACTAACACATTTCCGACGGTTTGACAATACGGCCTACAAATAGTATAATAAACATGCCATATTTCAAAGCAAATCTACAAAATGTGAGGTGTTTCAATTTGAAGAGAATATTGGCGCTCGTTCTTTCGATGCTTATGGTACTGTGCCTGTTTACCGGCTGCAGCAAGGATGAAAAGGATCCAAGCGCACCAGATGTTAACGGCGACGGTCTGAATCAGAACGAAGTTGTAAGCGGTCCTATCAATCCACTAACGGGTGAATCTGTCAGTGAGGACAAGAGTGATCTTCGCCCGTACTGTGTTATGATAAACAACCATCCTGACGCACGCCCGGCTGTCGGTCTGTCGCAGGCTTCGATCATATACGAAGCGCTCGCAGAAGGCGGCATCACCCGTATGATGGCAGTATTCAACGATGTTGACGGTATTACCGTCGGCTCACTGCGCAGTGCAAGACCTTATTACATCAGCATGGCACAGGCTTATGACGCAATTTACATACACGCAGGCGGCAGCGAGCAGGCTTATTCTGACATAAAGTCTCTCGGCATTGATAATATGGACGGTGTTCGCGGTTCTCGTGCCGGTGAAGCATCGAGCTATTATCGTGACCAGACCCGCTTGAGTCAGGGCAAAAATGTTGAGCACACTCTGTTTGCCGACGGCAGCAAGCTTGCAGCCTTTGCAAAGAATAATTACGATATGAATCATGCCGACGGTTACGATACTACATACGGTCTCAAGTTCTCACCCGACGCTGTTTCTCAGTGCACAAGCTCTGCGACCGATTTCACCGTCCCCTACGGCTACTACAAGACTAACTTCCAGTATAATGCCGATAAGAAGTGCTACAACGCATTCATCAGCGGTAATGAGTACATAGACGGCGGCAACAACAGCTCAATAGACCTTGCAAACGTCATCGTCCTCAACATCCCCACCAAGACTATCGACAGCTACGGCCGCCAGGCCATGGAGCTCACCGGCTCCGGCTCCGGCTATTTCTTCACCGAAGGCAAGTATGTTGAGATCAACTGGTCTCGCGCTGACCGTGCCGACAACTTCCACTACACACTTAAGGACGGCACTCCTCTCAACCTGAGTATCGGAAAGACCTGGATCAGCATCGCTCCGCTTGACAGCACCGAGGGCATTGCATTTAACTGATATGTAAAAGCTTAAACGCTGCAGTTTGGGCGGGATATGTCAAAGAGAAGCCGGTTTTTAACGGTTCTTTTCCGCTAACACTGCACAAAAAATCTCCGGTAATACGCAAAGTATTGCCGGAGATTTTGCTGTTTTGGCTTTGAAAAAATAGCTCGTTCAAAGCTGCTATGCACCCTGAAATCAGGATTTTTTTGCACCTATTTATTTGAGGTTCTCGAAATAATCGCGCGTGGTCTGGGCATCATGCTTTATCTGGGCTGCAAGAGCTTCAACATCGTCGAACTTACGCTCGGGGCGCAGGAACTTGTAGAAGTCAATGCGTGCCTGATGACCGTATAGATTTCCCTGGAAATCAAGAAGGAAGCTCTCGACATTGACATTGCCAGAGTCACTTACGGTCGGACGGATACCGACATTTGTGACCGACATATACTCTTGCCCGTCAATGTACGCCTTAGCCGCATAAACACCGTATCGCGGGACAATAACGCCCTGTGGGAACCCCATGTTGATAGTCGGCGTACCCATTTGCGTTCCGAGATGGTAGCCGCTGCGTACAACATCGGTAAGCGTATGCGGATGACCGAGGTAAGCATTTGCCATTTCCATATCGCCGCTCTCTATAAGTTGACGAATAAGTGTAGAACTCACGATCACTCCATCACGGCACACAGCGGGGATGATATCACAGCCGATACCATGCTCTTCGCAGTAATCCTTGAGCTTTGCAGCCGTGCCGAGGCCCTTATATCCAAAGCAGAAATCATGTCCGACGACGATCCAGCGCAGATTCATCTCGTCTATAAGTTCATCGATGAATTCCTTCCAGTCCATATGCATAACACGCTGGCTGAAGTGGATAACGACAACATCATCAATACCGAAGTAGCGCTTCAGTATGTGCTCCCTATCCTCTGCACTGTTTATGAGCGGAACAGTCTTGTGGAAAACAAGATTGTCCGGATGCACATCGAACGTGAGCACCGCAGGCTCAGCACCGGTCTCCTTCGCACGCTGTTTTATCATATTTATGAGCGCCGCATGGCCGACGTGTATACCGTCAAAAAAGCCGAGCGCCATTACTTTCTGGTTTGTCATTGGCTTACCTCAAAAAAGCTCTTTATCGTTTTCAGTCTCCCTCTCTCGGCTCTGCCAAGCAGCAGAAATTCGCCTGTTGAAGAATAAACACTGTAATCTCCGTCCTTGACGGAGGTTTTAATTATATTTCCGGTTTTCAGACGATTTGTCGTGCTATCGTCCACAGTTATCTTCGAAAAAGACGCAAAGAGCGTGTCCACCGGCAGTATAATATCAGATAACCTTCCCTCGCTCGCAGCAGTATTGATATCCTCGATACTGTGTGCATCATCAACGGAAAACACACCGGCGCGGGTTCGCCTCAGACTGCTCATGCAGCCCCCGCAACCGAGACGCTCGCCTATATCATTGCAAAGCGTGCGCACATATGTACCTTTTGAACAGGTAATGTTCAAAATATAATCGCCGCAGTCTTTTCCGACGACATCGATTGACGAAACAGTAATTTTTCTTGGAGAGCGCTCAATGCTCTCCCCTCTTCGAGCAAGCTCGTACAGCTTCTTGCCGCCGACCTTGATTGCTGAATACATGGGCGGTATCTGTTCAATATCACCAACAAAGTGTGAGATTGCTTCATGTACCGCTTCATCATCAGGTATCGCATCACTTTCGGCAACGATATTACCTGTTATATCCTGCGTGTCGGTACTAATGCCAAGTCTCAATCCGGCAAGATACTCCTTGCAGTCGGCCTCGGCAAATTCGACCGCGCGCGTGGCTCTTCCTACGAACACTACGAGCAGTCCTGTTGCGAGCGGGTCGAGCGTTCCCGAGTGGCCTATGCGCCGCTCGTGCAGCACGCCGCGCAGCTTGGCAACAACATCGTGGCTCGTCCAATCCTGGGGTTTATCGACAAGGATGATGCCATTCATCAAAGCACCTCGCCTATAGCGGATACAAGCATGCTGAGCGCCTCCTCGGGAGATGCCATGATCGTACATCCGGATGCCATCTTATGGCCGCCGCCGCCGAAGCGGGCACAAAGAGCGCTGCTATCAAAAATTTCGTGCGATCTGACCGATACCTTGCATTTATCATCATCCATCTCGCGGATAACGAGGCTGACAACGCAGCCCTCGACCTTGCCCGGGATACCTGCAATATCGTCGCAGTCGTTCTCTGTTGCTCCGGCATCACACATCATTTTTCGTGTCACCGTCGCAGCAACGACTTTGCCGTCGAAGAAATATTTAAGCCCTGAAAGTATGCTTCCCTCCAGCGTCATGCGCGCACGGGACACCTGACGAAACAGGTCAAAGTTAAGCTTCTGTACCTCTGCCCCGAAAGAAAGCAGCTCGCTTGCCGCAGCAAAAGTCTCACTCGTTACGTTTGCATAGCGAAAGCAGCCGCAGTCGGTCGACACGGCCATGTACAGAAGGCTTGCCTCCTCGGCAGTTACACTGCCGCACATTTCCTTTATGACCTCCAGCACGATCTCACCGCAGGAAGCCTTGCTTCCATCAAGCAGCAGTTCTTTCGCGTAATGCGAGTTTGACGGGTGATGGTCTATGCAAAGATCGACTTCGCCGGTAAAGCCGGTTGGCAGCATATGCGCCTCGGCAACGTCGACCGCAACGGCGCAATTATATTCAAAGCTGACGGCAATGTAATCATTAATATACTTCATATACTTCGGCGTTATATCCGGATTATTATAAAGCGCGGCTTTTTTGCCTATTCTGCGCAGCGCCGAGCACAGCGCGGCCGCTCCGCCGAGAGTATCACCATCTGGCCGCAGATGTGTTAAAAGCAGGACATTATCGCTGGCATTCAGCCATGCGGCACATTCTTTGATATTCATTCCTCATCCTCATCATGTTTTATATCAAGGCTGCTGATTATCTCATTTATATGTGCGCCGTATTCGATGCTGTGATCAAGCTCAAACACGGGCTCGGGCGTGTTGCGCAGCTTGAGCGAATTTCCAAGCTCACGCCTGAGCCAGCCGGATGCGGACTTAAGTCCCTTTTTAAATTCCTTTTCGTTTTGAAGACCCATGACCGAAAGCCAAATCTTGCAATAGCGCATATCGCCGGTGGTTTCAACTCGTGTTACGCTTATCATACCTTGATTTACACGCGGATCTTTTATTTCGCGCAGAAGCTTGCTCATGACAAGCTGAATATCATCATTGGTTCTTGCCAATTTATTTGAAGGCATTTTTCTCCTCCTGTATCTATGCGTTGGGCGGCCTGAAAGACCGCCCGCAATGATTTATCAGACTTTTATCTGCTCCATAACGAAGCATTCGATAATGTCGCCAACCTTTATATCGTTGAACTTTTCGACCTGCATGCCGCATTCATAGCCGCTGGCAACTTCCTTGACATCGTCTTTGAAACGGCGCAGGGATGCAAGCTCGCCCTCATGGATAACTATATTGTCACGCAGAACACGCACAGAGCAGCCGCGCTGGATCTTACCGTCGAGGACATAGCAGCCGGTAACAGTACCGACCTTGGAGACCTTGTAAGTCTCGCGCACCTCGGCATGACCGATAACGACTTCCTCAAACTTCGGTGCGAGCATGCCCTTCATAGCGGCTTCGATCTCGTTGATGCAGTCATAAATTACGCGATACATACGCATATCTACGTTCGCACGAGCCGCGCTGTCGCGAGCCGCGTTATCGGGGCGGACATTGAAGCCGACGATTATAGCGCCAGAGGTCGCAGCAAGCATAACGTCCGACTCGTTTATCGCGCCGACACCGCTGTGGATAACTTTCACACGTACCTCATCATTTGTGATCTTCTCAAGTGAGGCCTTGACAGCTTCGGCAGTTCCCTGAACATCGGCCTTGACGATGATATTGAGCGTTTTCATTTCGCCGGCCTGGATCTGGCTGAACAGATCCTCGAGGCTCACCTTCTTACTGCTGCCAAATGCTGCGTTCTTCTGCTGGGTCTTGCGCTCTTCAACGAGCTCACGAGCCATGCGTTCGTCAGCAACAGCATTGAATGTGTCGCCCGCACTGGGGACTTCGGACATACCGGAGATCTCAACGGGAACGGACGGACCGGCTTCGGTGATGCGCATGCCCTTGTCGTTTATCATGGTACGGACACGGCCGACAGCCGTACCTGCAATTATGATATCTCCGAGCTTGAGCGTACCGTTCTGAACGAGAACGGTCATGATCGGGCCACGGCCCTTGTCGAGACGTGCCTCTATAACCGCGCCCTTTGCGGCACGGTTCGGATTTGCCTTGAGTTCCTGAACCTCAGCAAGAATTACGAGGTTTTCAAGCAGATTATCTATGCCCTCGCCGGTCTTGGCGGAGATCGGGCACACGATAGTCTCGCCGCCCCACTCCTCGGGAACTATATCGTACTCTGTCAGCTGCTGCTTTATACGCTCGGGATTTGCGCCGACGGTATCCATCTTGTTGATGGCTACAACGAGGGGTATTCCCGCCGCTTTCGCGTGGTTAATGCTCTCAATGGTCTGCGGCATGATACCGTCATCGGCGGCGACAACGAGAATGGCAATATCGGTTACCATTGCACCGCGAGCTCGCATCGATGTAAATGCCTCATGACCCGGAGTGTCAAGGAATGTTATGGGACTGCCGTTAATCTCAACAGTATATGCGCCGATATGCTGGGTTATGCCGCCTGCCTCGCCGGATGCAACGTTTGCATGACGGATATAGTCAAGAAGCGAGGTCTTGCCGTGGTCAACGTGACCCATAACAACTACGACAGGCGCACGGCCGACGAGTTCTTCTTCGCTGTCTTCGTGGTCGTCTATGAGTTTTTCTTCCACGGTTACAACAACTTCTTTTTCAACCTTGCAGCCGAACTCCATAGCTACGAGAGCTGCGGTATCATAGTCGACGACATCGGATACGGATGCAAAAACACCAAGCTTAATAAGGCGCTTGATGACTTCTCCCGCCGACTTTTTCATTCGCGATGCCAATTCTCCGACGTTGATCTCGTCGGGGATCATGACCTTGAGCTGCTGCTTCTTCGCTATCTCAAGCTGAAGCTTCTGCATCTTGTCGCGCTCTTCCTGACGGCGCTTTGCAGATGCGGCCTGCCCCTGCTGGCGCTGCTTTGCCTTGTTGACGATCTTTTCCTTGCCGCCCTTACGGTCGCGGTCACGGTTGCGGCTCTTATCACCGGCCATGTTGTCAAACTTTTCGTCGTACTTGGCTATGTTCACCGCCGCACTGCCGCGGGTATCGACAACGCGCTTTTCCGCCACCTGACGCGGAACATGCGGCTTATTCTCTTTTTCCTTCTTTACCGGCGCGGGCTGAGCGGCGGCTGCCTTATCGGCAGGCTGCTGCGATGCCGCCTTATCCTGCTTTTTCTCGGCAGGCTTTGCTTCACCCGCCTTGGGAGCGGATGCAAATATTGCCGCAAGGCTCTCGGCCTGATTATGCTGAGTAAGATACTCGAATATCACGTCAAGCTCGTTATTCTCAAGAACCTGCATATGGTTTTTAGGAGTCGTAGCATAGTCTGTTAATATCTGAGTTATCACCTTGGATGTGGTGTTGAAATCCTTTGCTACCTCGTGTACTCTATATTTATTAATCATGCTCATGCATTGGTCCTCCTTTTACCTGTCCTCTTGTTTTTCTGCCTGGTACTGTCGTTTTTGCGCATTTTGCCTTCCAGCGCACGTCTTTGAATCGTTTGAGCCGCATCGCCGTATTCCATCGGTGAGATATCGCACAGCAGCTTCATGAACGCATCGGCAAAACCGATATCGCACACTGCCGCCATAGAACAGCCGCTTTTTCCGACATGTCCGGATATCTCTTCCTTTGTAAACGGAACGGTTATGAGCGGCGCTTTGCTGCCGTACATATATCCGGCAGCGCGCTTTTGCGCATTTTGCGATGCATCCGACGCGAGAAGCACCAGTTTTGCCTCATGCTCTCTAACCGCCGAACCTGTGTCCTCCTCGCCGAGGCGCAGTGCATTGGCTTTTCGCATAAGTCCGAGCAAATTCAAGGCTTTCTCTCTCATTGACTCGCCTCCATCTGCTTTTGCAGCGCTTCATATATCTCTTCAGGTATCTGAACGGAAAAAGCTCTTTCCAGCGCTTTGGACTTCATCGCTTTTTTTAGGCACTCGATGTTCGGGCAAAGATACGCGCCTCTTCCCGGCATTTTGCCCTTAAAATCAAGACTCACTTCCCCGTCCGGCGATCTCACCGCACGGATAAGATCACGCTTTGGCTTCATTTCTCGGCAGCCTAAACACTGCCTCATGGGTATTTTCTTCTGCACTGCGGCTGCCTCCTTTCGTTTATACCTCCGACTCGGGCTTTATATCTATCTTGAATCCCGTAAGTCTTGCAGCCAGACGTGCGTTCTGGCCCTCTTTGCCGATCGCAAGGGATAGCTGACCGTCAGGAACTATGACGCGGCAGCTCTTGCCATCTTCAAGCATGGTGACACTGACAACTTCGCTCGGAGCGAGCGCGGCTGCAATATACTCTTCGGGGATCTCGCTGTATTTTATAATGTCGATCTTCTCACCGCCGAGCTCATCGACGATGCTGGCAACTCGGCCGCCCTTGGGGCCGACGCAGGAGCCTATAGGATCGACATCGGGGTCGGTGGACCAGACTGCCATTTTCGTGCGGCTTCCTGCTTCACGGGCAATAGACTTAATTTCAACGGTTCCGTCGAATATTTCGGGAACTTCCAGCTCAAACAGACGCTTTACGAGGCCGGGATGAGTGCGGCTTATAAGCACCTGCGGACCCTTGGTCGAATTTCTGACCTCAACGACGTAGACCTTTATACGATCCCCTTCTTTAAGAGGCTCGGTCTTTATTCTTTCATTGGGAGAAAGCATTGCTTCGGTATACTCGCTGTTGGAGCTTATGCGTATCGAAACACTGCCGGTCCTCGGCTCGATACGGGATACAACGCCTGTGAGTATTTCATGCTCTTTAGAGGTGAACTCCTCATAAACGATACCGCGCTCTGCCTCACGGATGCCCTGAATTATTACCTGCTTTGCAGCCTGAGCGGCAATGCGGCCGAATTTTTTCGTTTCAACCGGTATCTTTATCGTATCGCCGAGCTTCGCGCGCTTTGTTACCTTCTTTGCCGCTTCAAGGTCAATTTCCAGGGCTGGATCTTCTACCTGCTCGACCGCGACCTTATTTACATACATTTCGATGCGCTTTCTGTCCTCGTCAAGAAGAATATCAACATTATCAGCACACTCGGGATTGTCGCGGCGGAAAGCGGCCAGCATGGCCTGCTTTATCTTATCGTACATGTATTCTCTGGGGATGCCCTTTTCTTTTTCGAGATCTTCGATAGCAGAGAAAAATTCAGCATTCATTTAATTCTACCTCTTCTTTAATTATATGGTTACATGCAGCTTGACCTGCGCGATTTGTTCCTTTTTAAGTTCAATGCCGGAGACCTTTATATCCCCATCACTGTAGCTTTCGAGCGTTCCGACAAGAGTTTTTCTGCCTTCATACGGCTGATAGAGCTTTGCCTCGATCTCAGCGCCGATAAAGCGCTCAAAGTCCGACGGGCGCTTGAGTTCCCGCTCCGCTCCGGCTGAACCGACTTCAAAAACATAGCTGTCGGGTATGGGATCCGCCTCATCAAGTATCGGGTCGAGCCTGCGGCTTATAGCCTCACAGTCGGCAATTCCGACACCGCCTTCCTTGTCGATATAAATTCGCAGATACCACGTTCCTGCTTCTTTAACATACTCAACGCTCCAAAGCTCGCAGCCTTCTTCCTCTACAACAGACCGCGCAAGCGCTTCAACTTTATCACTGATCTTACTCATACAAAGCTCCTGATCATATCATCCGTAAAATGCTCAACAAAAAGAGTGGGCTGTGACCCACTCTTGAATGCTTACTAACTTACTTTATTATAATAACATCTAAATATCCAGATTGCAAGCATTTTTTGCTTATTCATTTGTAATGTGCTGCAAATTCTTCGAGGCACATACCATTTTTCATAATAAACTCCGCCGCTTCCTTGCCAACATATCTGTAGTGCCATGGCTCATCCCAGCCGGTAACGCTTTTTTTATTGCTTGGATATCGTTTTATAAAGCCGAACTGTGCACAGTTTTCATCGAGCCAATCAAAGAATTTGGAGTCCATCTTGCTGTAATCGAGCACGTCATACTCTTTGTCAAATATATCGACGGCAAGACCTGTCTGATGGTCGCTCGTGCCGGCCCTTGCAACTATCTCGGCCGCGATACTCTGCGCTTCCTCATAGGTATATGCGCCGTTTTTGCTCAGTTCCGAGGCTTTTTCATTAAAAAGCTGCTGCTGATCGGCATATGATATGTATCCGACGCTGATATGCGGCTCAAATCCGGCTTCCTTTGCGGCAGAAACGAGAGCCGAAAGATTGTCGATAATGCGCTTATCCACATACGGCCCGTCTGTAGTAAACTGCCTGAGTGTAGGCGCATAGGACTTTATCGGTGTGTCCTTATTAATAAGTATATACTGCCAATCGGTTATAGTTATTGTCGGGAACTCAAGGTCCGCATATTTTTCAAGTGAGACCTTGCTTGACGATGTATACTCCTCCATGGGATCGGCAAGATTATCGGTTTTCACAAAAACCGAGTCCGATCCTCCGACAACTATTTCGGAAGTGAGCTGAACGCGTGAGTTTACTATGAGCACCAGTGTTGCCGCCATTATCAGCATGAAAAATGTCCACACCGTTTTCTTTATACGCATTTAGGCTCACCTCCTCGGATTTTTTCATGTCATTTTACCACAAACGCACGACTTGCACAAGAGCATTATAATCCTGTGTCGTCTCCGCCGAGTTCCGCCTTTAGTCTTTCAAGCGCTTTTTTCTCAAGACGACTGACATACGAGCGGCTTATCTTGCACACTTTCGCAGTCTCGCGCTGTGTCATAGGCTCTTTGCCGTCAAGTCCGTAGCGAAGGCGGATTATATTCGCTTCGCGCTCATTTAAAACACTGTCGACAAGGCTCCTTAACCTTCCGCAGAGTTCAAGCTCACCTATCCGTTCGCTCATCTCGTCATCCTGGGCCAGAACATCCATAAGAGACAGGCTGTTCCCCTCCCCGTCCGTGTCGAGAACATCCGAAAGGCTCACATCGCCCATGGTCTTCTTCTGACTGCGAAAATACATAAGTATTTCATTCACTATCCTCACACAGCGGACTCTCGTCTGCGTAAAAACGGACGCACGAATTCTCTCCGTCCCATACCACATTTGATATGATCGAGCGCAGCAGAGTGCGTTTTTCCTCTAACGTCACAGAACAGAATACGCTTGAAAATGATGCAATCGAGTTCCTGTTTAATGCAAAATCTTCGTCAGATAGGCGGCGCTGCTCATTTAAGGCTTCAAACTCAAAAATCTTTGCTTGTCGCCTTTCAATTTCTCCGTGCCGTTCTCCGATTTGCTCTATAAGGTACTTTCCGGATACCTCATCAGCTATTGCCAGCGCCGCCGTCAGCCCCTTTATTTGTTTCCGTATTTCTTCGCATTCTGCATGCATGGCAGCAAGCTGCATATCACCGTTTTCTTTGTTTTTTATTATAAGCTTTTTTGACTGCACAAGCAATTTTGCAAAAACCGCATCGTCTTCCTGAAGTTCACAGAGGGCTCCAGTCAGTTTTGCGTCCAGCTCATTACCTCTGCAATTTTTCATATTACAATCACCGGCGTGGCTACGCTCCTTGGTGGAGCATACATATGTATATATCGGTTCTCCGTCCGCCGTGCGGCGGTTGGTCAGCTTCGGACGCATATAATCGCCGCACTTGCCGCACCGCAGAATGCCGGACAGCAGCGCCACATTGCTGCGCGGTCTGCGATAGTTCTTGGATTTGTTCACATCCAGCATGGACTGCACCCGCACCCAGTCACTGCCTGCGATGATGCCGGTATGCTTGCCGACCGCCACTATCCATTCCTCCATTGGGCGAATCTGGTTTGCCTTGCTGGGACGCTGGAGGGTGCGGTTATACGCCATGATGCCGTGTTCACCGTCGAATTCCGTGCGCTCGGCAAACAGGTCAACATGATTTTCTTTGAGATACTGATACGCCGTCTCGTCGGCAATCATGTAGACTGGGTTGGTCAGAATGCCCCGGATGGCAAAGCGCGTGAACTGCTTGCCGCGCTTCGTGACGCAGCAGTGCTCCAACAGGTACTGGTCGGTCTTGCTGAGGGAACCGGTCTCCATGAACACGGAGAAAATCGTCTTGACCAGCTGAATTTCCTCCGGGATGGGCTTGAGCTTGCAGGCTTTCTTCACCTTACCATCCACCGTCACGCTGGACAGGCTTTCCGAAGCGTAGCCGGTGGGCGTCGTGCCACCCAGCCAGCGCCCGGTCTTGGACAGCTCGTGCATGTTGTCCCGGATGCGCTCGGCAATGGTCTCCCGCTCCAGTTGAGAGAACACCGACGCGATATACATCATCGCGCGACCTATTGGTGAAGACGTATCGAACTGTTCGCGAATGGAGATGAAGTCAATGTGCCGGTCGCCCAAATCCTCGATGAGCTTTGCAAAGTCACCGATGTTGCGGCTGATCCGGTCGAGACGGTAAACAACGATGGCAGCAAATGCTATCTTCTGTGAGTCCTTCATCATTTTCTTGAACTGTGGGCGCTCCAAATTGCCTCCGGAAAAGCCCTCGTCCTCATACACCAACGCGTCTTCTGCCGCATCCTCGCCAAAATGCATAGCAATATACTGGCGGCACAGCTCAATCTGGTTCTCTATGCTTTCGCCCTTCCCTGTAAATTTGGATTTACGGGAATAGATGACGTATTGCTTTCCTGCTGCTGTTTTCATTGAGCCACCCCAGATTGCATTTACTATAATACATTATAATAAATGCATAGGATGGAGATTACGTTTTTCTACTTAGGCTGCATAAAAAATGTCCCCCGGAACGTAAATTCCGGGGGACGGAGAACACAGCTTAAAGCCCAATGACCGAAAGAAGAGCTCTCAGCGCGCGTTCGTTAGTTAATAGATCAGGCCTTGGGAGGCATGCAGGTTGCAACGCCTTCGGTGACGATGTCGCCGTTCTGGTTGGTGACCCACTGCTTCACCTTAACAATGTAGAAGTCCTTCTTCTCTTTGTACTGGATATCAACGATCTCGCAGTGTGCGGTGATGGTATCGCCGGGGTATACGGGCTTTTTAAAGGTGACTTCCTGACCCATGTGAATGGTGCCGAGGCCGGGCAGCTCCATGCCGAGGACGGAACCGCAAAGGCTCAGGGAGATAACACCGTGTGCGATGCAGCGGCCGAACTGGGTCTTGGATGCATAATCCTCATCAAAATGCATGGGGTTGGTGTCGGTTGAGACTATACCGAAGTACTCGATGTCCTTCTTGGTTATGGTCTTGGTGCGCTCTGCGGTCATACCGATCTTGAGCTCTGCGCCGGTGAACTTTTTGCATTCGTTAGACATTATTAAATCCTCCTAATAATTATTTTAAGTTTAAGATTTTACTTGAGTTCCAGTCCCATGGGGCCTTCTGCAAATATGCGGGCATCCATGAGCTTGAGGTTCGGAGATACTCTGACGTCAAAGTCGATCATATCAAGGACCTGAGTCTGAAGGTCTATGCCGGGTGCGATCTCGGTCAGAATGATGCCGTCATTATCGAGTTCAAATACGGCACGCTCTGTTACGAACAGAACGGTCTGGCCGGACTTAACGGCATTTGAACCGCTGAAGGTTACCTGCTTGACCTGCTTCATGTACTTTTTGTTTCTGCCTTCCTGAAGGATGGAAAGCTTTCCGTCTTTGATCTCAGTCTTGAGACCGCCAGCGGTGAGAGTTCCGCAGAATACACACTTAGGTGTATTGGACGCAATGTTGATGAATCCGCCGGGACCGACAGTCCTCGTAAACTTGCTGACGTTGCAGTTGCCCATGCTGTCAACTTCGGCTGCACCGAGGAAGCAGACATCCAGTCCGCCGCCATCGTAGAAGTCAAAGTGCCGGATCATGTCATTTACAAACTCGGGGTTATATGCGCCGCCGAAAGCCGCACCGGCTGCCGGAACGCCGCCGATCTGGCCAGCCTCGACCGTCATAGTAAGCTGGTCTGCAAAGCCTTCTTCGACCGCTACGCTCGATACGCCCTCCGGCATACCGATACCAAGGTTAATGACTGCGTTTCTGGGCAGCTCCATTGCTGCTCTGCGCGCGATGACCTTTCTGTCAGACATCGGGAGAATGGGCAGGCTGTCAACAGGAATACGGAACTCGTGAGCAAGCGCTGCATCATAAGGCTGATTGCCGAAGTTCTGATAGTGACACTCGGCAGGAGCAACAACGGCATAGTCAACGAGGATACCGGGGACTACTACGTCACGGGGATTTATAGAGCCGCTCGTTACAACGCGCTCAACCTGTGCGATAACAATACCGCCGCAGTGCTTTGCCGCAACAGCAAGAGCCTGCTGATCAACAATAGTGGTTTCCTTCTCAACGGAGATATTTCCGTGCTCGTCAATGGACGTACCGCGGATAATAGCTACATTGATGGGGAAGGATTTGTACCACAGATACTCTTCACCGCCGAGCTCGACGACTTCGACGAGGTCTCTAGTGGCCAGTGCATTGCACTTGCCGCCTTCGAGGCGCGGATCAACAAAAGTGCCAAGGCCGGTCTTGGTGATAACGCCGGGGCGGCCTGCGCCGATCTCGCGGAACAACTGGCAGATAGTGCCCTGGGGAAGCAGATATGCTTCGACCTCACCTGCATCTACCATGCTCTGAAGCTGCGGAGCAAGATTATAATGGCTGGCAATAACGCTCTTGAGCATGCCCTTATGAGCCACGTGGTTCATGCCTCTATCCTTGCCGTCGCCGATGCCGGGCGAATGGGTAAGAGTGAGGTTGCAGGGATGTCCGCCGCTAAGGAAGCTCTCTTCCATGTGCTTGAGGACATATTCGGGGCACGCAGAGCCCATGAAGCCGGATATACCGACAGTCGAGCCGTCCTGTATAAGAGCAACTGCCTCGTCTATATTGACTTTCTTAAACAAATGACTCACCTCTTTCAGGATTCTTTTCTGGCCTTTATCTCTTCAATGATAGCAGGAATGATGCCTGCGTAGTCACCAACAATACCGTACTGGGAAACGTCGAAAAGTTCAGCGCCGCCGTAGGTGTTGATGGTTGCGATGGTCTGGGCCTTCTCCATGCCGACTATGTACTGAGTAGAGCCGGAAATACCGACGTTCAGGATAAACTTAGGCTTTACGGTAGTGCCGCTCTGGCCGATCTGCAGAGAGTGATCCAGCCAGCCGTCGTCTACCAGAGGTCTGGAGCAGGCGATCTCGCCGCCGATGAGGTCTGCCAGCTCACGGAGCTGTGCAATATCCTCTTCCTTCTTTATGCCGCGGCCGCCGGCGACCAGCACTTCAGCCTCGTGTATAGCAACGCCGGTCTTGACCTTCTCCTGTACACTCAGGACTTCGTAATCATTATCGGCCTCGACTTCCACGGTTTCCACAATTACTTCGCCCTTACGGGAGGTGTCGGGCTCGAGCGCATCAAAAACATGTGCGCGGACCGTAACCATCTGAGGACGCAGCTCGGGGATCGCGATGTGCGCAAGCAGGCTGCCGCCGAATGCCGGCGTTGTCTGAACGAATGCGCCTTCATCGTCAAAGCCCAGATCAACCGCGTCGGCTGTAAGGCCGGTGCCGAGAGTACACATCACGCGAGGTGCAAGATCTCTGCCCTGTGCAGTAGCCGGGAATATGAATATGGAGGGTTTATATTTCGCAGCCAGCTCTGCGACGACCTTCTGATAAGGTCTGCCGCTGTAGCTTTTCAGGTTTTCATGCTCGGCAACGATTACCTTATCGGCACCGTAGGCTATAAGGGTATCCGCAAGTGCGGCAACGTCCTTGCCTACCAAAACCGCGGTAACTTCCTCGCCGGTGGTCTGCTTGAGCTCTATGGCTTTGCTGATAAGCTCGAGGGGTGTTTTATCCAGCACACCGTTATTCTGTTCGGCGAACACCCAGATTCCGTTTGCTTCGTTTTTAGTCATGGATGTTCCTCCTTTCAGATCAAATGCTGGGCTTCCAGCATATCCACGAACTGCTTAGCGATCTCTGCCTTTTCTCCGGAGAAGATGACCGTGTCGATCTTTTCGCGCTTGGGCTCAAAGAGCCGCTTGGTAACAGAGGGCGAGCCCGGAATGCCGCACTTTGCAGGGTCGGCACCCAGATCCTCATGATTCCAGGTAACGCGAGGCTTTCTCAGAGCCTTGATTATGCCGGCGCCGCTGGCATATCTCGGAGCGTTGATCTCGGCACACACGGTAACCAGAGCGGGAAGCTTTGCACGAACGGTCTCAGTGCTGTCCTCGGTATCGCGGGTGCAGACTGCCCAACCGTCCTGAACATCAAGAGAGTTGGCCAGAGTGATCTGCGGAACACCAAGGAATGCAGCCGTTACGGGGCCGGTCTGAGCGGTCTCACCGTCGGAAGCGTGACGTCCAAAGATCAACAGGTCATAGTCGCCTATCTTCTCGGCAGCTTTAGCAAGGACATAGCCGGTGGCCAGTGTGTCGGCTCCGCCGAATGCTCTGTCGCTGAGCAGGACAGCTTCGTCGCAGCCCATTGCCAGTGCCTTCTTGAGCACGTCTTCGGCCTGGGGAGGACCCATGGAGACAGCAACGACCGTTGCGCCGTACTTCTCTTTGAGCTGGAGAGCCGCCTCAACGCCGTTGGCGTCCAGAGGATTGATTATGCTCACTACGCCTTCTCTGTTAAGGTTGCCGGTTTTGGGATCCAGCTTGACATCTGTCGTATCTGGAACCTGTTTGACGAATACGAGTATTTTCATTATGCTTATATCCTCAAAGTTGTAGTTTAGAAAAGCTGATTTTACTTAGTTGCTTGCAAGCACGGTGCCGCCGATGACCATGCGCAGGACTTCGTTGGTGCCTTCACCGATCTCAAGCAGCTTTGCGTCGCGGACCAGACGCTCGACGTGGAAGTCCTGGCTGTAGCCGTTGCCGCCGAGGACCTGCAGGCACTCAAGGCAGATCTGGGTGCAGTTGATAGCTGCGAAGAGCTTTGCCTGAGCTGCAATAAGGGTGGAGCGCTGGCCGGATGCCTTCTGGAATGCTGCTTCGTAGGTCATCAGTTCCATTGCAGCGGTGATTGCGGACATATCGCCGAACTTGAACATAACACCCTGGTGCTTTGCGATGGGCTTGCCGAAGGTCACGCGCTCGTTTGCATACTTCTTCGCGATGTCGATAGCATGCTGGGACAGTGCGGTTGCGATTGCAGCACAGCTGATACGGCCACCGTCGAGAACGGACATTGCGATCTTGAAGCCGATGCCCTCGGGTCCGAGCAGAGCGTCTGCAGGAAGCTGGATATTATCGAAGGACAGAGCACAGGTGCTTGAGCCGCGCATACCCATCTTCTTCTCGTGCTTTGCGATTACGAGACCCGGAGTCTCCTTGGGGATGATGAATGCGGAAATGCCCTTTGCTCCGATTTCGGGATTGGTCTTTGCAAGGATAAGATAAACGTCAGCTTCGCCGGAGTTGGTGATCCAGGACTTGCCGCCGTTAAGAGTCCAGGTGCCGTCTTCATTCTTGACTGCAACGGAGCGGATGCCTGCTGCGTCGGAGCCTGCGCTTGCTTCGGTCAGGCCGAATGCGAACAGATCGCCGTTTGCAACTCTGGGCAGGTATGCTTTCTTCTGCTCCTCGGTACCCCAGTTGGTGATCATCTCTGCTGCAACGTGGCTGATCTCGACTGCCAGAGCAAAGCTTGCGCTGCCCTTTGCCAGCTCGTGTACGATAATGGTGCTGGTTACATAGTCGGAACCCATTCCGCCGTACTCTTCGGGAACGAGGACGCCGCCGAGGCCGAGCTCATTGAACTTTGCATACAGCTCACGGTCGAAAGCGTCATTCTGGTCCATGTAGTAGTCGCGGGGCTCAACTTCGTTCTTGGTGAACTCTCTTACCATGTCGCGGATCATAGTCTGTTCTTCGTTGAATTTAATAAGCATTGTTGTTCTCCTTTTCTGTTATAAATGGTTTTAGTTTATTTAGCCGAGTGTTTCGGCTAAGTATTTACTTATTGTTTTTAATTATGTTGCAAATAGCTTTTTATCAGATCGAGTATGGGCTAAGCTACAAAGCCTATACTCAATAGCACAATCATGAAGACTAGCGTTATCAGCGGCATCAGAACCGTCATTATGCCGATGGGCAGGTAGCCGTCCTTGTGGTCAACACCGCAGGTATTGAGCAGCGTGACGACAGCGCCGTTGTGAGGCAGCGAGTCAAGACCGCAGCAGGCCAGGGATGCAACACGGTGCATCATACCTGCATTGACGCCCATATCGAGGTAAACGGGAGCCATGGTGGACAGTGCGACGGTTATACCGCCGGTACCGGAACCGCAGGCACCTGCAATAAGGGTGGTTGCAACACCGAGACCTACCAGCGGGGACATGAGGGTGGGGTCGGTGAACACGGTTACGAGCTGCGCAAAGCCCGGAGTCAGCTTGGCAACGCCGCCGAAGCCGTTTGCCGCACAGGTGTTGATGAGAGCGAAGATGGCGCTCTGTGCACCGCCGTTGAGCATGGTGAGCTTATTGGGAACGTTCTTCCATGCAAGAGCGAGAGCTGCAACGATACCGAGTACCATGCTGTAGTAAACCTGAAGCTTGAGAGCGTTCAGAGTCAGAATAACAACGAGCATCGGAACGAGGGATACGAAGAAGTTGGGGAGCTTCATTGCCTCAAGGCGTGCAATGAGCTGCTCGGTCTTTTCGTCGGGCTCAAAGCCAAGGCCCTTCTTGGTAGCGCTCTTATGCAGGAAGTGCATGTAGACAAACTGCATAACACACATAAAGATCGCACAGACAACGCCGAGCCAAGGGAGAACCATGAGGTCGGTACCGAGGTTCTGAGTTGCAACGATGGGGCCGGCCTGAGGAGATCCGGGGAGACAGAACGCAGCCCAGGTAAATGCACCGGCAGCGATCGCACCGGGGATGATGATGCGAGTGATGTTTGCTTCCTTGAAGAGCTGAAGTGCTATGGGGTATACGACGAAAACGACGACGAACAGGGATACACCGCCGTAAGTCAGAAGTGCGCTGACGAAGAATACGCAGGGTATTGCAAATTTGGGGCCGAGCTTGTTGGAAATGCCGCGGGCTATGGACGCTGCCATGCCGGTATCCTGCATGGCACGGGCGAACATCGCACTGGTCATGAATATCAGGAAGTTGTTCTTGGCAAATGTAGCAAATGCGGGCATGAAGCCTTCCGCCAGAGTGTCAACGATATCGAGTCCGCTTACCAGGCAGAGGAACACGGATACGATAGGTGCAACGAGCAGTATGTCGATGCGGAAGAATATCAGCACAATAAGCAGGACTACAGAAATAAGTAGCCAAATCATAATCTTTCCTCCAGTTTGTATTTCTCTAAAAAGTTTCTCAGTATTAGCTGGGGTGTCTCACCAAAGTACCCGGTTCGGCTTCCGGAGGCCGCTGTTTGGGCACTGCGGCAAGACAGGGTATTGCAAGCTGTGAGTTTAAGTTAATATGATATGTAAATACCAACGGCCGCACAGTCATCGGATCCATATGACGCACGACTTAACTTCAATAAACAAGTGTTCCGCACCGGAACACGCATATTTTCTTCGGCATCACTCCCTGCTGCTTTATCACTTTTATAAAGCGCCACGAATGTTTGTTAATTATCAATCTTTAAATTCAGCATACAGACGCAAACCCGTTTTGTCCAATTCCCAGTTCTCATTAAAGCTAAACCGACGGTTATTTGTTAAAATATTGTCTATGAACAAAAGTTATTGACACTTTCTCAATCGGGAATGATTTTGAATTTGATTTTTATACAAACGTATCTTATAATGTTTAGTGGTGTTATTTTTTTGGCATTGTGCAAAAGGAGGGATCACAGCACATGGATATACGGGAAATTCGCTATATAATCGAAATTGCCCGCACGCGCAATATGACAAAAGCCGCTGCTAACCTGTTCATTACGCAGCCGGCTTTGAGTAAGATGCTTAAAAAAGTTGAACTTGAACTTGGAATGCCGCTGTTCTACCGTGAGGGAAACATCATGTCACCGACTGAGGCCGGCACGCTCCTCGTCGAGCACGGTGCAAAGATCTCAGCGGTCTTCGATGAGATGGACGGCCAGCTTCGGGATCTGAAATCCATGAAGCGCGGCAGAGTTACGCTCGGTGTTCCGCCGGTGATAGCGGCCTTTGATTTTCCCGAAATAATAATGCGTTTTCGCAGGCATTTTCCGAATGTGGCCGTTGAAGTGCACGAATACGGTGCCAGAAAGCTTGAAAATATGGTGCTGGACGGGCTTTTGGATGTTGCGATAAGTATGCACCCCGTACTTTCCGACGGTCTGAGCGAGATAATAATCATGCAGGATCAGGTAGTTTGTGCTATGAATCCGGATCATCCGCTTGCACAGTGCAGCAGCATTGAACTTGAAGATCTCGCACAGTATCCCGTGAATACTTTTCCCGTCAACTTTGCGGTATATCAGGAGCTTGTCCGAAACTTCCAGTCCAAAAGTCTTACGCCGATGATCGACGTCACAAGCCCTACATGCGATTTTCTGCTCAAAATGAGTCATCTGAGCAATGAAGTATGCGTCCTCCCTGCTCCCTGCGTGAGATATTATGATAAAAACGCCCTTGTTACACGCCCGTTCAGCTCGCCATTCCAGTGGGGACTGTGCATCGTATACCGGAAAAACATACATATGTCCGAAAAAGTGCGGGCACTTATCTCATGTATTCAGCAAACTGTAGAACCGCCAGTTTGACAAGTTATAAACAAACTTACAGTTTCAGATAACCTTGAGTTATGCCTTGTCATTACTATTTAGCACATTTTGTACAATCATTGTACAAATTTTTGTTGATTATTTAATTTTAATTTAAGCCTGGTTTAAAAAATTTTTTAATTTTAACGGGCAGAATAATAAATCCGCCCTCCTGCATAGGTTAAAACAGCCGCAGAGAGGAGGAACGGACACGGAAATCACTGTGATATTGCCCGAGACAGAGCGCGATATGTCAAGGCTGAGAAAAAAACTCGCTGAATTTCATGCCGCGCAAGCCGCTAAGACAATAGATAAACTATCCTGCCCCATACAGCAGAAATTTGAGCTTATAGACGCTGTGGCAAGCAGCAAAAGAAACAAACTATACATTTAAATAGAACACCCACCGCAGTCGGGAATAACTGCGGTGGGCTTTTTTGCGCCGATTCCGCTATGTGAGTATAGCATTTTCTATACAACGGGAAGCATAAGTCGCAAGGCGTATACCTTTATCCGGCTTATATGTGTTTATTCCCTTGATAAGACCGATAGTGCCGATGGATATCAGGTCTTCTACATCATTTGTCTGCGTATAATACTTTTTGATGATATGCGCGACGAGTCGAAGATTGTGCTCTACGAGCACATTTCTCGCCATGATATCTCCATTCTGCCATAGCATCAGGTATTTGCGTTCCTCCTCTGCCGAGAGCGGACTCGGAAACGAGCCGCCCGGCGAGAGTCTGAGCATAAGCAGTACGCCGCCAAGAAGCATGGCAAGCGACATTCCAATCATAGTATCACCTCGGAACATTATATTTGCCCATTGCCTGTACAAATTATATAAATCCAGCACACTCATGAGTGCTTGTATTGACAAATTCTTAAAATGTGATATCCTTAACGCATAAGTGTTTATACAAAACGTGCATTAAAGTAAAGGAAGGAGCAACACTATGGCATTCAGACCCAAAATACTTGCGCTTGCAAACAAGATCACTCTTGAAGCGCGAACCGGTATTCCAAACGTCCCCTCCGATCCCGAGTACCGCATACTGGCTGAGGTGGTAACGGATGAGCAGGCGGATGTTGCACTTGCGTGTAAGGTGCGTCACAGCTTAACACTCGAGGAGATATCCAAAAGATGCGGAAAGCCGCCCGAGTTAACGAAGAAACTTCTGTGGGAGCTCGGCAACGAAGGCGTCATCGTTATGTACACGAGCCCCGATGACGGCATTGAGTACTACACGATGCCATGCTGGGTGCCGGGCATAATGGAAATGATGGTCGGCAACAAGGAGCAGGTCGAGGCGCATCCGGAGATAGCTCGCTGCTTTGACGAATACACGCTCAAGAATATGAAGCTCATGACCCCGAACCTGCCGCGCGGCATGGGTGTTATGCGCGTTATCCCCGTGCAGCAGTCGATCGACCTCAACCGCCACGCGGTTTCATCCGACCATCTGAGCAAATATATAGAAGGTGCATGGAAGATTGCCGTTACAGACTGCTCCTGCCGCCGCACACGCAGGATCATGGGCGAAGGCTGCGGACACCTTGAAGAAGATATGTGCATCATGCTCAACAAGGCTGCCGATTTCCACGTCAAAACCGGTCACGGGCGCGAGATAAGCAAAAAAGAAGCATACGAGATACTGCAAAGAGCCGAGGAAAACGGCCTTATCCACGAGCTGTCGAATACCGACGGTACCGGTGAGGTCGGCGGCATATGCAACTGCTGCGAGTGCTCCTGCCTGTCGCTGCGCGGCGGGCGACTGTTCAACACCTCTACAATAATGAAGTCCAACTACCGCGCACAGGTCGATAAGGAAAAGTGCGTTGCCTGCGGCCAGTGTGTTGAAAACTGCCAGATGAACGCTCTACGCCTCGGTCAGAAGCTGTGCTCGACAGAGCCTTTGAAGATAAGCTACGCCGAAAAGCCGGACGATAAGCTCTGGACCAAAGAGCATTGGAACGAAAACTGGCGCGAAAATCGAGAGAATGTCGTCGAGACCGGCACTGCACCATGTAAGACCAATTGTCCGGCGCATATTGCCGTTCAGGGCTACATAAAGCTCGCGGCTCAAGGCAGATATCAGGAAGCGCTTGAACTTATAAAGAAAGAGAACCCATTCCCCGCTATCTGCGGCCGCGTATGTCCGAAATTCTGCGAGGATGCATGTACCCGCGGCGATATTGACGATCCCATCGCCATCGACGATATCAAAAAGTTCATAGCCGAGCAGGATATGAAGGCCGAGCACAGATTCGTGCCCAAGATGGTAAACCAGATCGGAAAAATGTATCCGCAGAAGATCGCCGTCATAGGCGCCGGTCCTGCCGGACTGAGCTGCGCTTACTATCTTGCTGTCAAGGGCTATCCCGTGACGGTATTTGAAAAAGAGGATACCCTCGGCGGTATGATGACGATGGGTATACCCACGTTCAGACTTGAAAAGGACGTCGTCCTATCCGAGATTGAAGTGCTCAAGGAGCTGGGCGTTGAATTCAAGACCGGCGTTGAGGTCGGTAAGGACGTAAGCCTCAATAAGCTGAGAGTACAGGGCTACAAGGCATTTTACATGGCGATCGGCGCTCAGAAGAGTTCGCCCATAGGCATACCCGGTGAGGAACTCAACGGCGTTTACGGCGGCATAGACTTCCTGCGTTCGACGCTGACCGGAAATGCCATGAAGCTTGGCAACCGGGTAGCCGTCATCGGCGGCGGCAACGTTTCCGTCGATGTTGCAAGAAGCGCGATAAGGCTCGGTGCAAAGGACGTAACTTTGGTATACCGCCGCGGCAGAGATGAGCTCAAGGCCGATCCGGAGGAGATAGAGGACGCTCTTAACGAAGGCATGAAGCTCAAGCTGCTCTCCTCCCCTGTCGAGATCATCGGCGAGAACGGCAAGGTAAAGGCACTCAAGCTCGAAAAAATGGAGCTTGGCGCGCCCGACGCCTCCGGCCGGCGTGCCCCTGTTCCAACGGGCGAATTTGAGACTATAGAAGTCGACAATGTCATCGGCGCAATCGGTCAGGTCATCGACTGGGGCGGCATCGACAAGGGTGCGATGAAGCTCGACAAGAAGGGCTGCGTCAAGGTCGATGAACTGTCGTACCAGACCGGCGAGCCCGACGTTTTCGCGGGCGGTGATGTAGTGACGGGGCCTGCATTCGTTATCCACGCGATCGCGGCCGGTAAAGAGGGCGCGGTGTCGATACACAGATACGTTCATCCCGGCCAGACGCAGAATCTCGGCCGCGACAGACGCGTGTTTACCGCGCTCGACAAGACCAAGGCAGCCCTTGCCCTCGGCGGATATGACGCGGCTCCGCGTCAGAAGACCGCCGACGCAGGTGCCGCTAAGGCAAAGAGCACCATGGACGATCTGCGCGGAACGTTTACCGAGGAGCAGATGAAAAAAGAGACCGAGCGCTGCCTCGGCTGCGGTGCGGTCGTGCTCGATGAGCTTCGCTGCGTAGGCTGCGGCATATGCACCACAAAGTGCAAGTTCGATGCGATAAAGCTCGTCTGGGTCGATGAATTCGTATCTCCCAGGGTCGAGAAGATCGCTCCGCACCTCATCGCAGGCATGGCAAAGCGCGGCAGCAAAATAGCTGTCAAGGCTATCAAAGACGCTGTAGATAAGCTGTAAGCCCATACTATTTAAGCCGGACGGGAAACCGTCCGGCTGTTTTTGTTGCTTTTAGTGCGCATTTGAAGTATTATAGAGGCAATGCATAAATTACGGAGGGGGAAATAATGCACAGACCTGACGACGGCTTTTACCACGACCACGGCGACGGAATACTCCACTGCCACGAGGTGAAGCCCTGCGAGGATATCACGGAGCACGAAGAGCACGAGCATCCTCACCACAATCATTCACATTCGCACACGCAAAGCAAGGCAGTCATAAACAGGCTTTCCCGCGCAATCGGCCATCTTGAGTCGGTCAAACGCATGGTCGAGGACGAGCGTGACTGCACGGACGTTCTCATTCAGCTTGCGGCCGTGAGGTCTGCGCTGAGCAGTACCGCGCGCGTCATACTCAAGGATCACCTTGAACACTGCATCACCGATGCAGTCGAGACCGGCGACGATACGTTTATCGAAGAGCTCAACACCGCGATCGACAAGTACATAAACTGAAAAAACTCCGAGGCAATTCCTCGGAGTTTTAGTCTATATCTTGTTATGCTGCAATCAGCATCATCTCATTACTTTCTTCATCGCTTTCTCCAACATTTTTGACAGTTGCGTTTTTGTGCGCTAAAAAGGCTGAGGAGCATGTCCTCAGCCTTTTTTATTACTTTTCAAATTTTAATTATTTGCGTTGAAAATCTTGAAGATGCTGTCGAAGGGGTCTTCCTCGCCGGCGGGCTTTGCGGCCTCCTCGGGCTTCTTCTCGGCTGCCTTTTCGCTTGCCGCGGTGAACATGCCCTGCTGCTTTTCAAATGCGGGCTCGGCCTTCTTGGGGGCTGCTGCCTGCTGGGCGGGCTGCTTGACGGTGGGCGCTTCCTCAAAGCCGGTGGCTATGACGGTAACGCGGATCTCGTCCTGCATGGACTCATCAAACGTTGCGCCGAAGATGATGTTAGCGTCGGGATGTGCAGCCTCCTGAACGAGGTTTGCCGCTGCCTCGACATCCTCAAGACCCATATCCTCGGAGCCGGTGATATTGATGAGCACGCCGTGCGCGCCGTTTATCGAAGTCTCCATAAGCGGGCTTGCGACTGCCATGCGGGCGGCATCCTCCGCCTTGCCCTTGCCTGCCGCGCGGCCAACGCCCATGTGAGCAAAGCCTGCATTCTTCATGATGCAGGTGACATCGGCAAAGTCGAGGTTAATGAAGCCTGTGTTCTTTATAAGATCGGAAATGCTGGTTACGGCCTGACGGAGAACGTCATCGGCGATCTCAAACGCGTTTGCGAGAGTGACCTTCTGATCGGTCGCGTACTTCAGGCGATCGTTGGGGATGATAAGCAGAGAGTCGACCTTGCCGAGCATCTCCTTAATGCCCTCGTTTGCCTGATCCATGCGGCGCTTACCCTCGAACTTGAAGGGCTTCGTTACGACGCCGACCGTGAGTATTCCGGCCTCGCGCGCGATATCTGCAACCGTGGGCGCTGCGCCCGTTCCGGTGCCGCCGCCCATACCGGCGGTGATGAACACCATATCGGCATCCTCAACGGCCTTGGCGATATTATTGCGGCTTTCCTCCGCGCTCTTCTTGCCGACTTCGGGATCGGAGCCTGCGCCCTGACCGTGAGTCAGCTTTTCGCCGATCTGGATCTTCTGATCTGCGCTGGACACTGCGAGCGCCTGCTTATCGGTGTTAACTGCAATGAACTCAACACCCTGAGTTCCGGACTTGACCATTCTATTTACGACGTTGTTGCCGGCTCCGCCGATACCAACGACCTTTATAGTTACAACATTTTCAGGGCCTACTTCGGCTTTGAAATCCATTTTGTTTCCTCCAGTACTGTTATTCGAAGATGCGGCATGCGCCACAGTCGTTTTTCGCGATATGTAACATTTTATAACTTTTTGGCCGCAAGGTCAATAGATTTTTACCCCGCTATGTAAACAAAGTATTAATTCGGGTTGAAAACGACCTTATCGCCCGTGGACACATCCAGCGTTCCGGCATCGTCAGCAGATAACTGCGACACGGCGGAAAGCATCTTTCCGAACTTATATTCAGTATTATCCATAGCGCCGAGCTTCACAAGGAATCGGCTGTCGTACTCAAACGTCGGATTATTTGCATCGCTCATGTCGATGGCCGCGACCTTGCCGAGAAGTCCTCTCGCCTGTATCTGATACAGTATATCCGTTAAGTAGGCAAGCTTATTCTCTTCACCGGATGCTGCCTCGATATGTTCGCCGGTTGCAGCATCGGAAACGTTAATGCCGCTTATCATCGCGATATGCGAACTGTCGTCCTGCGTTATGCTGCTTAAAAACTTGCCGCTGCTGCTTACAGACCACAGCTCGTCCCCCACCTTCACGCACCCGACAGCCTTGCTCTCCGTCACCTCGATAATAACGAGATTCGGCAGGCCGCGGTTTATCTGAACGGAGTCTACATACGGAAGCTTTACAGCAACGCGGCTTCCGGCAGCGATACCGTTAATGAAAAACAGGTTATCGCCCTTTTCAATGCCGGAAGCTTTTATCACTTCGTCAGCAGTGTAGATAGAGTTTCCCTTGACCTCGATGCGCGAAACCTTGAAAAACACACTCATTATGAATATAAGCGCAACGATAACAAGGAAAAACGCCAGCGGTCTATTCACGTTTCGCGTAAATTTCGGTTTATACGGATCTTCGCGCTTGCGGTAATAATCATTAGTATTCGCCATATTTATAACTCCAAAAATATATCTGCCCCGAGATAGCGGAGCTTATGGTCAAGATGTTCATAGCCGCGGGCAATGTGGCCTGAGTCAACGATCAGGCTCTCGCCCTCGGCAGAGAGCGCCGCAATGATCATAGCTGCACCGCCGCGCAGATCGCCCGCGCTCACGACAGCGCCCTTCAAGCTGCGTACTCCCCATACCGACGCTTTGCGTCCCTCGACGGAGATGTCGGCACCGAAGCGCCGAAGCTCATTTGCATGGCCAAAGCGCGAATCAAAAACATTCTCGATAAAATCGGTTCTGCCGTTTGCCTTCAAAAGCGCAGCCATCAAAAGCGGCTGCATATCCGTCGGAAATTCGGGATACGGCCCTGTCGAGACGCGTCCAACGGAGTTCAGCTTACCGTCGGATATAAGCCTCACGCTGCGTCGCGACGATATTATATCACAGCCGGACTGCTTTAGGAAGTGCTGCAGGCGTGAAAATTGCCTCAAATCAACGCCGCGCAATTCAATATCGCCCCCTGCGGCGGCTGCGGCACACAGAAACGTCGCCGAAACTATCCTGTCGGGTATTATACGGTGACCGACATGGCTCTCGGGCTCAAAGCCAGATATTCTTATCGTTCCGGTTCCTGCGCCGGATATATACGCTCCGGCCTTGCGCAGATACTCCTGGAGGTCCTCGATCTCGGGTTCCCTTGCCGCGCCGGATATTACCGTCTCCCCTTCTGCGGCGCAAGCCGCTATCATCGCGTTTTCCGTCGCGCCTACGCTCTGATAAGGAAGGCGTATGTTCGCTCCTTTAAGTTTCGGCGCCTTGCAAACTATCTCGCAGCCGTTTTCCTCAACGGCAGCACCGAGAGCTTTCATAGCATCGATGTGCATATCGATCGGCCGCGCACCAAGCTTGCATCCGCCGGGCAGTGTGAGATGTACTTCGCCGCAGCGCGCCAGAAGTGCACCCATGAACAGCACCGATGAGCGCATACTCTCCATCATGCTCTGCGGAATGACATTTGAGCCGATAGTGCGCGAATCTATGTATACGTCATTTTCCTGCTGCTGAGCCGTGCAGCCGAGGCGGCGCAGTATTCTCAGAGATGCCTCAACATCGCTCAGCTGCGGAACATTCAGCAGATCGGTTTCGATCGGGCATACTATCGAAGCCGCCAGGATCGGCAGTACCGCATTCTTTGCTCCCTGTACAAAGCACGCTCCCTCAAGGCGTTTTCCTCCGTTACAATGCCATATTGCCATAAAAAAACCTCGCAGAAAGAACTTTGATCATGCCATTCTATGCTGCGGGGTGATTTTTTGTTATTTACTCTTTTCCGCAAGAAGCGAAAATATTCTTTCGCATATCATATCGGTTGCCTCGGGTCTTGCAAGCTTTGCCATAGCCTCGGACATTTGACTTAGCCTGTCGGCAGAGGAAAGTATATCCTTTACCGCTTTGAGCAGCTCCTCGGGCTCAAACCAGCCCTCTTCAAATATCAGCGCGCCGCCTGCGTCCTCGACGACCTTTGCGTTTTTGAACTGATGATTATTAGTTACATACGGCGAGGGAACGAATATCGTCGGCTTGTGCATATATGTAAGCTCCGATATGGTCGACGCACCGGCGCGGCACAGGACGAGGTCCGCCGCAGCCATGACACGCGGCATATCGTATATGTACTCGCGCACGTCCATACCGTTTTTCTCATAGTCCGGAACAGTCTCACGAAGCTGTGTGACCATTTCCTCATAGCCCTCAACGCCTGCCGAATGGATGAGTGTAAAGCCGGGCTTTTTACCAGCAAGCTCAATAAAGCGGCACATTGACGCATTCATATTCTCGGCACCCAACGAGCCCCATACGGAGACAACGAGCGGCTTATCAAGAGGTATGCCGAGCTCAGCCTTCGCCGCCTGTTTTGAGTATCCGGCAAACTCTCCGCGCACTGGAGTTCCGGTAACAACAGTCTTTTCGGGGTTTTTATAAAACTTTCGGCTCTCCTCAAAGCCGAGCATTATGGTATCGACTATTCCTGCGAGCATTTTCGTTGTGAGACCCGGATAGGCATTGCTCTCATGAACGGCTGTTGGTATGCCGAGCTGGGAGGCTGCTTTGAGCACCGGATAGCAGACATAGCCGCCCGTTCCGAAAACGACATCCGGTTTAAAGCGTTTTATTATCTTTTTTGCTTTTATCGTAGACCGTATAAGATACCACGCCGCGCGTATATTGCGGAAAAGGCCGCCAAGTGTTTTTTTTCGGCTGAGGCCTTTTACACGCACAGTCTCGATCTTATAGCCTGCACGCGGAACGAGATCAGACTCCATCTGTCCCACAGCGCCGATGAACAGAAACTCACTGTCAGGCATAAGCTCTTTTATTCGTCCGGCTACGGCAAGCGCCGGGTTTATATGTCCGGCCGTGCCTCCGCAGGCAAATATTATTCTCATTTTCTATCCTCCCACACGCCCTGCCGGTATGGCTCTGGATATGCTGAGCACTATTCCCATCTCTGCCATCTGCATGAGCAGTGCAGTGCCGCCATAGCTGAAAAACGGGAGCGAAATGCCCGTGCAGGGTACAAGATTGGTAACGACGGCAACATTGAGTATGACCTGCACGGCCAGCAGCGTCGTTATGCCCGCGGCAACCAGAAAACTGTATCTATCCGCGCTGTGCAGCGCTATCCAGTAGCCGCGTATTATTAAGAGCGCAAAAAGCGTAAGTATGAAAAGTGCGCCTATAAAGCCGAGTTCTTCACACACGACGGAGAAGATAAAATCATTATGCTCCTCGGGCAGATACAAGTATTTCTGCCTGCTCTGTCCAAGACCGAGGCCGGTAAGTCCTCCGGAACCGATGGAATACAGCGACTGGACGATCTGATACCCCTCGTCCGACGTGGATGCAAACGGGTCGCGCCAAGTCGTTATTCGCGTTGAAGCATAAGGAAACAGCGTCAACAGCACCGCTATACCGCCTCCTGCGGCGACCGCGGCCGCTATGAACCAAACAAGGCGTGCTCCGCCCAGAAACAGCATAACGCCGCCTATGGCGACGATTATTATTGACGCAGAAAAGTGCGGCTCCATAACAAGCAGTCCTACAATGGCGATAAGGATCGCGGCAAACGGTAATATGCCATAGCGAAAGCTTTTCATTCTTCCGCGCCGGGCGCAGATCATGGACGCAAACGACAGTATTATGCCTATCTTAGCTATCTCAGACGGCTGAACCGTAAACGCACCGAGTCCTATCCAGCGCTTTGCACCGTTTGCATCCGTTCCTATAATGGGAACAAGTGCAAGCAGCACTACGGCCGCAATTAAAAGCGGCACGGAAAAACGCTTATAAAATCCGATTGGAAGCCGAGAGCACACTATCATCGCGGCAACTCCGAGAGCCGCGAATATAAACTGTCTGACAAAATAATAGGCCGGTTTTCCGCCGGTAACACCGCCCGGATCAAAATACGCACGAGCAAAGCTTGCCGACAGCACCATCGTAACTCCGATAGTCAAAAGTATCATAACAAGCGTGAGGAACGATATATCCACCCCCGCACGCTTTGTTTTATCTTTCGTTTCCCTTATCCTGAGCTCGGCACTGCCGTACTGCATAGGCGCATCCTCCGTTATCAGAGCTGGAAACGATTATATATTCCGATGAATGAAATTATTGCAAAAACAAGGGATACAGAAGTAAAAAGTGCAAAAAGCTCTTTTTCCTTCCACTTCTTGCCCGTCCAACCGCCCATTTCGAGGTGGTGATGGAAAGGTGCCATTTTGAACACGCGCTTACCGTGAGTAAGCTTGAAATAGGTCACCTGAATGATGTCCGAAAGAGTTTCGATGATATAGACTATGCCGAGGGTTATGAGGATAAGCGGCATATCGTACGCAAAGGCAAGCGCCGCTATCGCACCGCCGAGAAACAGCGAGCCCGTATCGCCCATAAACACCTTGGCGGGGTTGAAGTTATAAACGAGAAAGCCCATAAGTCCGCCGAGAAGCGCGGAGGCAAATATGCCGAGCGCCATGTACTTATCGCCCCAGAGGAAGCTGACTGCCGCAAAGAACAGGCACACGGGGATGCTCGTTCCACTGGCAAGACCGTCCACACCGTCAGTTATATTAACGGCATTGACCGTGCCGACGATTATGAACGCGGCGAGTATGAAATAGATCACCTCGGGGATATAAACCTCAGTGTTCCAAAACGGGATATAGAGGTGCGTTGATATATAGCCCAGCTTGCGCAGCAGCAGCACAAAAACAAGCGCCGCAACGAGCTGCAGCAGGAACTTTGCCTTGGCGCTCAGACCGAGATTCTGCTTTTTGCGCAGCTTTTCCCAGTCGTCAAGAAAGCCGATAGCACCGAAAACGAGCGCAAACAGCAGGACGAATATATGCGTAAAATCTCCGCTGCGCATTGAATCGAAGCCGACGGTAAGACATACGAGGGTGCATGCGCTTATGAAGATAACACCGCCCATCGTAGGCGTTCCGGACTTGGACATATGCCATGTCGGTCCGTTTTCCTTTATCTCCTGCCCCGCTTTCATTTTTTTCAGCCAGGGCACATAAAACTTGCCCACTATAACTGCGGTTATAAACGCCATTACCAGCGCAAGTGTCAGCTTAAGAGTCATTTTCTGTTCCTCTTCTCTATATGTTCTGCGACTATCTCGCGTTCATCCATATGATGCTTTTCATGGCCGACAACCTGATAATCCTCGTGGCCTTTGCCGGCAAGCAATATTACATCATTTGCCCTATGGTTGTCAATCGCCCATTTAATTGCCTCGGCACGATCACATATGGTGACATGCTCCGTTTCCTTGCCTTCAAGACCGACAAGTATCTCATCTATTATCGCCTGCGGAGCCTCCGTGCGAGGATTATCGCTCGTCACGATAACAAAATCGGCATTATCCGCTGCTATCGCACCCATTATCGGGCGCTTTGTTCTGTCACGGTCTCCGCCGCAGCCGAAGAGTACGACAAGGCGTCCGTTATGGTCAGCACGCAGCGCTTTCAGTGCATTTTCCAGCGCGTCCGGAGTGTGAGCATAATCGATGACGATAGTATAGTCGCCGTCGGTCGGGACGAGTTCCATACGTCCCTTGACGCCGTGCGCCGTTTTCATGGCTTTGGCACAGTCATCAAGGCTTATACCCAACGCGAGGCCGATGGCAATGGTATTGAGTGCGTTATACACCGAAAAGCGACCGGGAATGGCAAGGCTCACGGGAACCGTCCTCTCACCGAAGCAGGCAGTGAACGACACGCCTTTTGCCGAAAGCTTTATATCCTGTGCCGTCAGTGATGCTTCCTTGCCCTCTGCTGAATACGTCAATATATCGCACGATGCGTTTTTCATCATCGCGTCTGCCCATGCATCATCAATATTGATGCAGCCGGTATGGCAGGCTCTAAACAGCAGCGCCTTAGCTTTTGCATATTCCTCCATTGTGTGGTGAAAGTCAAGATGATCCTGCGTTAGATTCGTAAAAGCTCCGACAGCAAAATCTATCCCTGCAACGCGGCTGAGCACCAGCGAGTGGGACGAGACTTCCATTACGACATGAGTGCAGCCCGCAGTTTTCATGTCGGCAAAAAGCTGCTGAAGCTCAAAGCTTTCGGGCGTTGTACGCTCGGTGTGGATAAACTCATCGCCTATCATATTGCCGTTTGTTCCGACAAGTCCGACCTTTGCTCCCATCGTCTCTTCAAGCAGATGCTTTAAAAGATAAGTCGTCGTTGTTTTGCCGTTCGTACCTGTGATGCCTATGATCTGCATTTTTCCGGCAGGGTCACCGAAGAAATTGCGGCTGATAAGAGCGAGAGCCCTGCGGCAGTCTTTGACTATGACATACGGAACATCTACCTGCGGCACTCTGTCACATATAACGACCGCGCAGCCCTTTTCCACGGCTGACGGGATGTATTTGTATCCGTCCGTCTCAAAGCCCGAGATCGCAACGAACATGTTTCCCGGCTTTACCGTACGCGAATCGTAGCTTACGCCGCTTATCTCGCACTCTGATGAGGCTTCCATGGTCGTTATATCAATATTCTTTAAAAGCTCAGATAATTTCATATGTGCATCATCCTCATATCTTTTAGTATCGTCCAAGAATGCTCTCGTCATCCGAGACGAGCGTGACCTCGACGACCGTTCCGTGTTTTATATCCGCTCCGGCCTTTATGCTCTGCGTCAGCACCTTCTGAGCGCCCGCATCGCGCACAATGGTGTTGCTGTGAACAAAAACGCCGTATTTGCTGAGTTCTTTAACAGCCTCCGTATAGCTGAGGCCTCTTATGCCCGGCATCGTCTCAAGCGCCGCAGACGGACTTGCATCGGCATAGACTATGACCGTACTGCCCTCGGCAATAACCGTTCCGGACAACGGGAGCTGAGCCGTTACCGACATACCCGAGCCTATTATACGGCAATCAAAGCCTTCGTCCGAGAGAGTTTTTTTCGCCGCGTCAACGCTCATGCCATCAAGCTTAGGCACTGCCTTATCAGCTTTTTCGGAATTTTCATCGTACACGGGTTCGATACCCATATACGGCAGAATATCGGCAAACATTTTGCTCACGGTGGGCGCTGCCATCTGGCCGCCGGAGACATACACTCCCGAGCCGCTGCCCGGGGAATCAAGCATAACAAGAAGCGCGATCTGCGGATCATCCGCCGGAGCAAAGCCGATAAAGGACACAATATAGTCCTTTTGACCGGTCTGCGCTTCATAGCTTACCTTTTCGGATGTACCGGTCTTGCCGCCGATGCGGTATCCTGCGACAGCTGCGTTGCGGCCAGTGCCTTCGTTGGGGTCTCCGACGACCCGTTCGAGTATCGAACACACGGTTTTGCTGGTTTCCTCGCTTATGACCCTGCGCACAACTGTCGGCTTATGATTATACACCGCAGAGCCGTCGGAGTCCAGTAAACTTTCAACGACATACGGCTGCATAAGGTTTCCGCCGTTTACGCAGGCGCTGACAGCGGTTATCAGCTGCAGGGGCGTTATCGTGAACGTCTGGCCGAACGAGGCCGCAGCAAGCTGAGATTTGTTCTTCTCGCTGTAGAACGTATCCTCGCTCCACCATATGCTGCCGCTTTCTCCGCCGAGGTCTATTCCGGTCTTTGCGGTGAGCTGCTGCGAACTGTCGCCGGTCAATTCGAGGAATCCAAACGCGTCGCAGTATTTATAAAATGTCTGCGCACCGACGCGCATACCGATGTTGACGAAGGCCGCATTGCACGAATGCTGCACAGCCTGAGTGAGACTCTGCGAGCCATGGCCTGTTGTTTTCCAGCAGCGCACGGGGTTAGTTCGTCCTGGAACACTGACGCTGCCGCCGCAGAAAAAGCTGTCATTCAAGCTCACCTTGCCCTCTTCGAGCGCCATGGACAGCGTTATTATCTTAAATGTCGAGCCTGGCTCGTATGTATCCGACAGAGTTTTATTGCGCCACTGCAAACGCTGCGCATCGGCAAGAAGCTGATCCTTTTCCTCCTGCGTAGGAGCCTCCTCAATAGCGCTTTTCGCCTCGTCGCTGACGTCAAGGAAATTATTGAGGTCATATCCGCCGATGGATGCCATGGCAAGAATTTTGCCTGTCTTAACATCCATTGCAATTGCTCCGGCACCGTTTTGAATATCGTAGTCCTCCACCGCCTGATAAAGCGATTTCTCAACATAATGCTGTATTGTGAGGTCTATGGTAGTCACAAGGTCAAGGCCGTTTTCGGCGCCGGTATAGCCCTCGTACTGATCAAACAGGAGATCGGTTCCATACGCGTTTGCAAGGCGCATGTACTTGCCCGATGTTCCGCACAGGGCAGAATCATACTGCGCCTCCACCCCATCAAGTCCGTAGTTATCGGTTCCGACAAAACCTATAACATGGCAGGCAAGCGATGAATAGGGGTAGTATCGTTTGGTATCGCTTTCAAGGCGCACGCCTTTGAGCTTATACTCGTTTTTGAACTCGCGCACCTTATCAGCCGTCTCTTTTTCGACCTTGCGCGCTACGGTAACGTACCACGAGCCATTATTCTCGGTCTTTTTAAGTATTTCCTCGCGGTCAATACCGAGTATCTCGGACAGCTTATCGGCAATGAGCTCCCTATCCTCTTTATACATTGCGATTTCGGCAGGGCTTAGGTAGACATTGTCTACATTTGCGCTCATAGCGAGGATATTCATGTTGCAGTCGTATATCGTTCCGCGCTCGGCAGAACTGCCCGTTTCACGGAGCTGCTGGCTTATGGCGAGTTCCTCATATTTATCGTGGTCGCGCACCTGCAGGATATACAGTCGCGCAGCCAGCACCATAAAAGCAAGTATGCCGCACACTGCCATGAGAAATAGTGTGCGGCGCGCCATTGTCCGATTTGGGCTGCTGGCTGTCTTTTTACTTTCGGTTTTGCGCATAGCTGCTCCTTCCCGGCAAAAATATATTAGTACATACTATATTTTTACCGTGCAAATTATGCAGCTTATCCATTATCGATTATTACTGCTTTATCCTCGGGAGCTGTGTATATCATTTCTTCCTGACGCTGGAGCACATTCTGCATTCCAAGCCTGCTCTTCGCATCCCTTTCAAGCGCATCAAGGTCTTGCGAAAACTCATATTCTATGCGCAGTCGTCGGTTTTCCTCTCGCAAACTGCCAAGCTCACTTTTCAGCTCAACGTTTTTATCATTTATCTCCGTGAGTTCTGCGCGCAGGAAAAGCGACAGCACAAGCAGTGCCGCGCTCATTAACGCAAGAAGAGTCATAAGCACTGACGGCATAATGCTCCGCAGCTTGGACTCTGGTTTATCGGCGCGTTTTCTTTTGCGCTTAGAGCCGTATTGATATTCGCAGCCGGGATTTTTCAAGGAATACTACACCCTTTCGGCAACGCGGAGCTTTGCGCTTCTCGCGCGCGGATTGAAGTTCAGCTCATCCTCATTCGGCAGTATCGGTTTTCTGTATACACTCCTGAGCGTCTGCTTGAAACCGCAGATACATATAGGAGCCTCTCTCGGGCAGGTACAGCCGTTTTCCCTTGCGGCTATGCCCGTTTTTACTATTCTGTCCTCAAGTGAGTGGAAGCTTATGACGCACAGTCTGCCGCCTATTTTCAATTTGTCCGGCGCTGTTTTCATCATTCTGTCGACCGCTCCGAGCTCGTCGTTAACGGCAATTCTGATCGCCTGAAAGCTGCGCTTTGCAGGATGCTGCTTTTCACGCAAAGCTGCGGCGGGCATGGCCGAACGGATCGTATCCACAAGCTCAAGCGTTGTCTCAATCGGCTTTACGCTTCGACGCTCGACAATGCGCGAGGCTATGCGGCGCGCATATCGCTCCTCGCCAAAATCGCGCAGGATGCGAGTAAGCTCTGTTTCGTCCCAGTCATTAACGACGGTATACGCCGTAAGTACGCTCGTATTATCCATGCGCATGTCCAGCGGAGCATCGTTCATGTATGAAAATCCGCGTTCGGCCTCATCAAGCTGCGGCGACGATACGCCGAGGTCAAACAGCATCCCGTCCACCGCGTCGATACCGAGCTCATCGAGTATCTGCGAAACATCACAGAAGTTGCCGTGCACGAGCGTCATTTTATCCGCATACCCATCAAGGCGCTCACCGGTCCGCCTGATAGCGCTTTCGTCGCGGTCGATACCTATGAGCCTGCCGGTATCAAGGCGCTTCAGGATCTGCTCGGAGTGCCCGCCGAGGCCCAGCGTTCCGTCAACATATATCCCGTCAGGTTTAATGTTCAAATTCTCTATACATTCATTTAGCAGCACAGATATGTGCTTTGCTTCTTTCGGCATATCAAAACTCCAATTCGTCCATTACAGACGCAATATTTTCAGGCGTTATCTCGCTTTCGGAAAGCTTGTTCCAGCTCTCCTCATTCCATATCTCGGCGTGATTATTGCAGCCGATTACGGCAACGTTCTTGCTGAGATTCGCGTATTCGCGCAGATGCGCCGGGATAAGCGTGCGCCCCTGATTATCAAGCTCACACTTTGCCGCATATGCAAAAAGCGGCCGCATTTTGCGCTGCTTTACATAGCTCATGGCATTGACCTTGTCGGAAAATTCCTTCCAGCTATCGGCACTGTACACAGAAAGGCAGTTATCCATTGAAAGCGTGATGTAGAACACGTCGCCAAGCTCGTCTCGAAGCTTTGCAGGAATAAACAGTCGGCCTTTGCTGTCAATACTGTGTTTATATTCGCCTGTCAACGCGTTCACCTCCGTTTTTTTGCGCATTTTCGATGCACTTTGCACCACTTTGCGCCACTTCACTTTTGATTATAGAGGCTGACAGGCAAAAATTCAAGAACATTTTGGTAACATATAAATTTTAAAGCGGTGTCGTATACGACACCGCTTTAGCTGTTTATTTGTTTGCCGAGTTTATTACCGCGTTTGAAATAATTATCTTGCATATCTCCGAAGTTCCTTCGGCAATGGTGAGCATCTGCGCGTCGCGGAAGCAGCGATCGACCTCAAAATCGCCGGACAGGCCGTTTGCACCATGGATCTGGCGCGCACTTTTGCATATCTCGCAGGCAAGCTCCGTACTCATGAGCTTTGCTGCCGCGACATCCGTTGCCGCCTGACGCTCCTTTGCGTCGTACTGTTCGGCCGCACAGTAAATCATACATTTTGACGCCGACAGCTTTGTATACATCTCTGCCAGCATGAACGCTATTCCCTGATAAGACGAAAGATTGCGGCCATATTTTCCTGTAGCCGTCGAATAATCATTTGCAAGCTCAAGCGCCCTTCCGGCAATGCCGGCAGCGATAGATGACACCGCAAGACGTCCAAGCTGCAGCGTAGGCTTTAAAAGCGCATATCCCTGGTTTTCCTCCCCGATCATATTTTCGGCAGGTATGCGGCAGTTAGTGAACGTTACGCGTCCCGTCGGGCAGCTGTTGAGACCGATCATCGGTGAGCCGGTGTCGGCAGTCAGTCCCTCAGTTTGAGCATCGACATAGAAAAGGCTTATATCGCGGCTGCGGCCGGTAAGCGCCGTTCGAGCCGCAACAAGATATCCGTCGGCTTTGCCGGAAGCGGTTATCCAGGATTTCGAGCCGTTTATGACCCACTCATCGCCGAGGCGAATGGCCGTCGTATTTATGCCGAGAACATCAGAACCGCCGCTTTCCTCGCTTATTGCATAGGCGACGAGTTTATTAAGGCCAAATCCAGGCTCTATAACATCCGATTTGAACTTCGCAGATACGACATTACTCATTATATCAAAAGCGAGAACGTGCGGAACGAGCGCAAGTGCAAGCGATGCGCTGCCGCGAGCAAGCTCCTCAAAAATAACGCACATCTCCGATGCCCTGTAGCTGCCGTCCGTCATAAGCTCCCGACCGACCAGCCCGAGCTCACCGCAGCGTTTTATGAGCTGCGTCGGGAAAGTTCCGTTTCTGTCAAGCTCCTGAGCCTCAGACATGACTTCTTCGCGCACGAAGCGGCTGACATTGTCTTTTAAAGCCTTTTGATCTTCACTGAATCTGTACATCTTCTCTTAATCTCCTTGCTTTGCCGTAAACATAAGTATCGCCTTTGTATACGAGCAGCTGTCGTCGAATATCTCCTCTTCGAGCGTGCAGCCCTGCTCGCCGCGGCGTGTAAGCTTACTTGAGAGCATAAGGCTCTCGTGAACGCCTATCGTCTTGGACGCAAAAAACGTTCCGCTTTCTATAACGCAGCCCGCACCCAGAAGCTCGCTCGCATGGCGCAAGGCCGCAGTCAGCACGACCGGCAACGTAAACTCCGACGGGTCTGCCTCTCCTCTGTTCGGGATGCGGATATTGTAATACTTCTCCTCGTCCGTATCGGATACATCCGATGCTTCAAGGAATGACTCGAACAGCGGAACTCCTCCGTCGCGGCCCGAAAACATGAAATAGCGCAGTACATCGTTTGAATCCAAAACGCCGCTGACCTTGTCGCCGTCCGTCACAGCGGCAATGCTGTTTCCCGAAAGAAGCATTTCTTCCGCAATTTTTGTCATTGGCGTTTCGCAGTCAAAATGCATGCACTGTCCGTCAGGGCGAAGAATGCCCGATATGCGCTGCGAGGGGTTGGCCGCAAACGCCCTCGGAACGTCCAGTGCGCCGCAAAGCCGAAGATTTTCGTCAACGACGGGATATGTCTGAAGCGATATATCTTCGCACAGCTTGTGCCAGTCGGCGACAACGTCGTTACTATATAAATACTGCGGCATCTTCATCCACGCCTGAGCCTCGTCCGTGCTTTCAATGGCGGTGGACTTGAGCTTTTCAAGCAGCATCATTATCGTTCTGCTGTCCTGCAGAGCGCTTATGACAGAAAGTCCGGCACGTTCGGCATGGATAAGCGTGAGCGGAGCAGCGCTCGCGCCGCCCGTAAGCATGAGGTTTGCGCCGAGTTCAACGATAAGCGCCTGCATATCCGGCCTGTCGCCGACCATGCAAAGGACATTGACATTCTCCTTCGGATCTTTGGACAGTGCCCGGTGGAGCTGCATCTCTCCGCCGTCGCATATTATAATGCGCTCTATCAGCCTGTCGGCATCGGCGGGATCGATTATCATGGTAAGCCCAAGAAGCTTCACGGCCCGTTTTAGGCTCACCGGCTCAGGTTCACCGGCTACACTCGAGTCTATCTTAAATGTGCCGGACTTGGGCTTCGTAACGACAAGTCCCTGCGCCTCGGCAGCTTTTATGGCCTTATAAACAGTTCCTACACTTACGTCCAAAATTTCAGACAGGCGGCGAACAGATATCTTCGTACCCGCATCAAGCTCTTTAATATACGATAATATAAGCTCATTCTTAATTGACATTCTATTTTTCAACTCATTTCGTCTTTTTCTGTGTAGTAATTATACCGACAAGCATAGTGCCTATCAAGTGTTTTTTCGATATTTGTTCACAAATTTCAAGTTAAAAGTATAACAGAATAAAACACAATATAATTGTCTACCATACTTGTGGGTATAACTGTTGTATGAAATTTGGCCATAATTGTTAGTTTTTGGACGCGATTATGTCAGAAAGCCGAAAACAATTAATATTCAGCATTTTGTGTTGACACTCTGTTGCAGTCATGTTATTATTTTCACAGTAAGAGGGTTGATTTTAAACCAAGTCACTTCATTCACCAGTTACAGAAACATAACAGTTTTCAGCTATTATATCTCGCCAGTCAAACTGTTATGTAACACATTCAATTTTATTAATAAGGAGCCAGAAGAAAATGTTCAAGTTCACAGAAGAGCAAATCATGATCCGCGACATGGTAAGAGAGTTCACAAAAAACGAGGTCGAGCCTCGCGACAAGTGGATGGACGAAAACGGTTTTGACTGGGATATTCACAAGAAGCTGTGCGAAGCAGGCCTGATGGGCATCCACCTCCCCGAGCAGTACGGCGGTGGCGGCGGCGATGCAGTCATGAGCGAGATCGTCATCAACGAGATCGCAAAGGGCAGCGCTTCTGTCGCTCTGTTCCTCGACGCCGACTGGCTCGCAGCCGATATGATCTATGTTCACGGCAGCGAAGAGCAGAAGAACCACTACCTCCCCCTCGCAGCTGAAGGCAAGATCTTCGCATTCGGTCTGACCGAGTCCAACGCAGGCTCCGACGCGGCAGCGATCAAATCCGTTGCAGCAAAGCAGCCCGACGGCAGCTACGTTCTCAACGGAGGTAAGGCATGGATCACCAACTCCGGCGTTGCAGACTACTATCTGATCATGGCCAAGACCGATCCCGAAGCGGGTGCAAAAGGCATCAGCGTTTTCATCGTCCCCAAGGACGCCGAGGGTCTGACCGTCGGTAAGTTCGAGCACAAGATGGGCATGTGCGGCAGCGCTACCTGCGAGCTGAGCTTCGATAACATCAAGCTTCCGGCAGACGCACTCGTCGGCAAGGAAGGCGCAGGCTTCAAGATCGCAATGATGGCTCTTGACGGCGCACGCATCTCTATCGGCGCTATCGCTTCCGGCCTTGCACAGCACGCAATGGAGGTCGCAAAGAACTACGCAAACGAGCGCGTCACCTTCGGCAAGCCCATCGCAAAGTACCAGGGCGTTGCATTCAAGTTCGCCGACATGGCAGCAAAGATCCGCGCAATGGATCTGATGGTATGGGATACCGCACAGATGAAGAGCGAAGGCCAGCGTCACACCGTTGAGGCCGCTATGCTCAAGCTCATGAGCTCCAAGTGGTGCTGCGAGATCTGCGACGAATGCATCCAGGTACTCGGCGGCAACGGCTACAGCCGCGAGTTCCACGTCGAGCGCTTCTACCGCGACGCAAAGCTGCTCGAGATCGGCGAAGGCACCAGCGAGATCCAGCGCATGGTCATCAGCGGCGCTGTTCTGGCAAAGTAATTAATTCGGAGAGAGATAGAAATGAAAATATTAGTTTTTGTTAAGCAGGTTCCCGATACGGACGACGTTAAGCTCGATCCGGAGACCGGCAACCTCAAGCGCGAGGGCGTGCAGAGCATGATAAACCCCCTCGACGCAAACGCAATAGAGGCTGCGGTGCAGCTGAAGGAAAAGTACGGAGCTACCATCGCCGCGATAAGCATGGGTCCCCCGCTGGCTGAGGATATGCTCAAAAAGGCCCTTGCTCTCGGCTGTGACGAAGCCTACCTCCTGTCCGACCGCGCATTCGGCGGCGCAGATACCCTTGCAACGGCTTACACCCTTGCAAAAGCTGCCGAGAAGATCGGCGACTATGACCTGTTGCTTTTCGGCCGCCATGCGGTCGACGGCGACACTGCGCAGACCGGCCCCGCTACCGCGGCTTACCTCAACGTTCCGCAGATCACCCTTGCAACGAGCATAGATGTTCAGGACGGCTGGGTCGTATGCGACCGCAATCTTGAGGACTGCACTCAGCGCGTAAGAGCAAAGCTGCCTGCACTGGTAACTGTATGCGGCGAGATAAACACACCACGCTATGCAACGCCCATAAACATCATGAAGGCTCTCAAGAAGCCCAGAACCGTTTGGGATGCGGCAGCGCTCGAGGCCGACACTACCCGTACCGGTATTCCCGGCTCTCCCTCTTCCACCAAGGAGGTATTCGAGCCGCCCAAGCGCAATACCGACACTAAGTATTTTGAGGGCTCTGCCGAGGAAATGGCAGTGCAGTTCGTTGATATGCTCGCAAGCGAGCATCTTGTCTGAGGAGGTGCTGATATGGCAAAAGAAGATTACAAAGGCATATGGATATTTGCCGAACAGCAGAACGGCGTTCTCAATCCAGTTTCTCTCGAGCTGCTCGCGAAAGCGCAGGAGCTGAAAGCTCATAACGACGAGGACATTTACGCTATCCTCTTTGGCAGCGATGTTAAGGCGCTCGCCTCCACTCTCATCGCACACGGCGCTGACAAGGTCATCGTTGCAGAGGATGCAGCACTTGCAAATTACAGCGCACGTCCCTATCAGCAGGCTATGACTCAGCTTGCCGAAAAGTACAAGCCCTCTATCATCCTCTACGGTGCAACAAGCCTCGGCCGTGACTTCGCTCCGCGCGTGATGGTCTCCCTAAAGACCGGTCTTACCGCAGACGCGATAGACCTCGGCTATGACGAGGACGATGTATTCTATCAGACCACTCCCGCATATGGCGGCAGCATCCTTGCTCACATCGTTATCCTCGAGTGCCGCCCGCAGATGGCGACTGTACGTCCTAAGATGTTCGTTCCCCTCGAGGTGGACGAAAGCCGTCAGGGTGAAGTGATCACCGAGACCGTAAACGTCTGTGTGGAGGACTGCTTTGAGGTCCTCGATACTACTCAGAAGGTCTGTGACCGCGAGCCTATCGATAAGTCCGATCTCCTCGTATGCGGCGGACGCGGCATAAAGAGCGAGGACGATCTCAAGATGCTCGGTGAACTGGCTGAGCTTCTCGGCGGTCAGGTCGCGGCATCAAGGCCGCTTGTGGATAACGGCTGGCTGCCCCACGACGATCAGATCGGTCAGTCCGGCGCGACCGTCAAGCCCGACCACATCATAAACATCGCTATATCTGGTTCTGTTCAGTATCAGGTCGGCATGCAGAACTCCAAGTGCATCATCAGCATTAACCATACCTCCGGCGTTCCCATTTTCGATATTTCCCACTACGGTGCCGTAGCCGACTACCGCAGCCTCGTTCCGGCAATAATCGAAGAGATAAAGAAAAGAAAGTAATTACAACTTTTAATCTATCTGAAAAGGAGCTAATTAAAATGACCGAACGTAAATCTCTTATTCCGAAATACGGTCCTTTCGCAGGAATGCGCATTATTGACACTGGCTCTCTCGTAGCAATGCCTTACGCAGCGACTCTTCTGGCAGACTTCGGTGCAGAAGTCATCCACATCGAGCGCCCCGGCGTTGGCGACACCCTCCGTGTTCTCGCTCCGTTTGCCAAGGAAGACGACAAGGTCGTCAGCACTTCATGGGCGCAGGACGGACGCAACAAGCTCTCCCTCTCTCTTGAGCTCAATCTCAAGCACCCCGAAGTTAAAGAGCTGTTCTACGGCCTCATCAAGGAAGCAGACGTGTTCATGGAGAACATGGTATGGCTCGAAAAGCTCGGCATCCGCGATGAGGATCTGCTCGAAGTCAATCCCCGTCTGATCATCGCTCACATCAGCGGATACGGCAATCCTGCATTCGGCGGTCTGCCCGAGTACTGTGACAGAGCCTCCTACGACATGATCGGTCAGGCCTTCTCCGGCTGGATGGGTCTTAACGGCGAAAAGGACGGCGAACCTGTAGTCGGCAAGCCCTGGCTCAACGACTTCACCTCCGCATACGCAGCCGTATTCGGCGTGCTGGCAGCATATATAAACGTCCTCAAGACCGGCAAAGGTCAGGTAGTCGACGTTGCTCAGTTCGAGGTTCAGGCAAGCTATTGCTGTGATCTGTATACCTCCTACACCATGGCAGGCCGTCAGAACACCCGTTCCGGCAACAAATCCGCAGCATTCCAGCCCTATGGTCTTTTCAAGTCCAAGGACGGCTACGACGTGGCAGTCGGTGCCTTCGGCCCCGGCGTATATAAGAGAGCTATTCAGGCCTTCGGCTTCGACCTTGACTACTTCAACTACAAGGACTGCTCCTCCGGCATTGAGGCTGTCGCCTCCGAAAAGGGCCGTGAGCTTGACGCAAAGGTCATCGAGTGGTGCGCAGCTCACACCGCGCAGGAGATCGAGGACGCAATGGCTAAGTTCAAAGTTCCCTGCAGCCGCGTAATGGGTGCAAAGGACTGCCTCGAGAATCCTCACTATCAGAGCCGCGGAGACTTCATCGAATACCGCGACCAGACCCTCGACAAGGACATCACCGCTTTCGGCATCGTTCCGAAGCTGTCCGGCACTCCCGGCCAGGTATGGCGCGGTGCTCCGAGGCTCGGTCAGGATACCAACGATATCCTCAAGGGTATTCTGGGCTACGACGACGCCAAGATAGCTGGTCTTAAGGAAAAGAAGCTCATCTAATCATCCAAGCTATTTATCATAATCCTCTTCCCCAATATTTCCGGAAGTCCGGTATCAGATGCGCCGGGCTTCCGGATCCACCCAACCTACCAATAAATTAACCAATTCATTATTCTCCTTCCTTATTCCTTCCCTAAAGAAAATCAGGAGTCCGAACGGACTCCTGATTTTTTATTTTTATTTAATTATAAGCTCACTCGGTATCCTCGTCGTCATCCTGAGTTACGGGCTGCACAGGAGCCGCCGAGCCTGCAAGGCTGCGGAAGCTTGCTCTCGACTGGTTTATAGACTTTAGCGCAGAACCGACGGTCTCTTCCGTGCGGCGGAGGATCTCATCAACATACTCGTTTGCCACGCGGCGCAGCTCTTTGGATTTGTACTCGGCATTATTGACGAGCTCCGCGCTGTGCTGCTTCGCAACGCGCACGATCTCCTGCTCTTCAAGCATAGCTCGCGCCTTATCCTCGGCATTCTTGCGGATAGACTCCGCCTCACGCTTTGCATTTCCGATAAATTCATCGCGCGCCGACACAAGACGCTTTGCCTCTGCCAGCTCTACGGGGATGCGCGTTTTTATCTCATTGAGTATTTCCAGAACATTTTCCCTCTCAACGATGCACTTGTCGTTCCCGAGAGGAACGCCCCATGCTTCCGTCACCACGGAATAAAGAGTTTCGATAAGTTCCATTACCTCAACATTTTTCTCGCTCATATTGATCCTCCATGCGGTTACGCCGCACACAAAGTTATTGAAAATCGACGGGTGTCATTTTCACACTATCTTCTCCACAGCTTCGCCTTTTCTTCTATCTCAGCCATTATTTCGCGCGGCACAAAGCCCGTAAGATCGGCTCCGTAAGACGCCATTTCGCGTACAACGGATGAGCTCAGAAAAGTATATTTTTCATTTGCTGCAAGAAACATAGTATCCAGACCGGGATTTATCTTTTTATTTATATGGTTCATCTGAAATTCATACTCGAAATCAGACGTAGCCCTTATCCCCTTTACCAGCACCGCGCCGTCAAAGCGCTTTGCGTACTCTGCAAGCAGGCCATCATAGGTCTCAACCTCGACATTCGGATAGCCGGCAACGACTTTTTTGACCATCTCAACGCGCTCGTCTATCGTAAACATGGGCTTTATTTTTGTCGCATTGAACATGATACATACAATAACCTTATCGAATATCTTCGATGCGCGCCCGATGATATCGAGATGGCCGAGCGTTATCGGATCAAAGCTGCCGGGGCATATAGCAAGACTCATTTATTTGTCTCCCTGCTGTAGGTTGTAAGCTTAACTTTGCCGTAAGTGTACTCCTTACACTTAAAGTAAGGCATATTCATCTCCGGCATGGGCTTTTCGCGCCCACTTTCGCACATAATTATACCACTTTCCGTCAAGATGTCAACGGAATTGATGATTTGCAGCGCTTTATCTATAAGATTTGTCGCATAGGGCGGATCAATGAGTATAAGGTCGAACTTTGCACCGCGCTCAAGAAACGCTATAGAATCGCTCTGCACGACACGCGCTTCAAAGCCGCAGCTTTTAATATTCTGTTTTACAATAGCTATCGCTTCCCTGCTTTGGTCGACAAAGGTAACTTCTCTTGCGCCGCGGCTGAGGCACTCAAGTCCGAGCTGACCGGTTCCGGCAAAGAGATCGAGGACCTTTCTGCCCTCAATATCGAACTGGATGATGTTGAACATCGATTCCTTTACCATATCGGTCGTTGGACGTATATCGTAGTTATCAGGCTCTTTGAGCTTTTTGCCGCGCTTTATTCCGCTTATAATTCTCATGTCTTATCCTCATTCTTATGATAGTAGTCAAAAATCGCTTTGGCCGTATTTCTCGGAACGACAGCACTCAGCTCATCCTTACTCGCAGTTTTTATGGCCTTGAGCGTTTTGAAATGACGCAGCAGCTCATTTTTTCTGACGCTCCCCACTCCGGGGATCGAATTGAGCTCCGAGCCGAAACTTTCATTTCGCAGCGAACGCTGATACTCTATGGCAAAGCGGTGCGTTTCCTCCTGAATATTGCCGATCAGCGAGAAAGCGGCAGGATTGCCGTTTATGCATATCTCGTGCCCTGCGCTGGTGACCAGAGCACGCGTCCTGTGCCGGTCGTCCTTTACCATGCCGAACACGGGCACGCTTATGCCGAGCTCATCGAGTGAGCGCTCCGCTGCCGCGGCGTGGGTAATGCCGCCGTCAATTAGCAGAAGCTGCGGCTTTTCGGAAAATCCGCCGTCACCGTTTTTCAGGTGCGCAAAACGGCGATAGACCGCCTGCGACATGCTCGCGTAGTCATCACGTATATCAAGATCGCGGATTCTGAACTTGCGGTAATCTTTTTTGTACGGCTTGCCGTCCTTATGCACCGTCATTGCAGCCACGATGCCCGTATCACCGAGGTTTGATACGTCAAACGCCTCAATTCGCGCGGGATACTCTGGCAGTTCCAACGACTTCTGCAGCCACAGGAGAGTATTCGTTCTGCGCTGCTGAACGGTGGTGGCGCGCAGTATCTCCTCAGCTGCATTCATCTCGGCGCGCTCTACAAGGCGAAGCCTGTCTCCGCGCTGAGGCACTTCGATGCTCACTCTGCGGCCCGCCGTCTGCGTAAACAGCTGACTGAGCGCCTCGGCATCCTCCGGCATTTCACGAAGAAGGATGTTTTTCGGCATCAGGCCGCGAGAAGCGTAATACTGACGCATGTACGCCGATATCGCCTCCGCATCGCTCTCAAGCGGCTCGGGTACGAGTTCAAAGTCCTTGCCGGTGAGCGAACCGTCGTTAAAATGCAAAACGACAAAGCAGCTTTTCGCTCCGCGTACAAAGCCGATGGCATCGGTATCACAAAAGGCCGTGGCTATGACCTTCTGCTTATTTGATACACTTTGAATGGCGCGTATTCTGTCGCGCAGCTCTGCGGCGGCCTCAAATCGCAGGTGCTCGGAGGCCTCCTGCATCTTCGCCGTCAGCTCGTCTGTGAGCTCCGTGGTCTTTCCGCCGAGGATAAGGCATACCTGCTCAACTGCAAGCCGGTACTCTTCAGCCGAAAGCTCTCCCCTGCACCAGCCGCGGCAATTACCCATGTGGTAATTAAGGCAGGGCCTGTCCTTGCCGATATCACGTGGGAAGCGCTTTGAGCATGTCGCAAGACCTACGGCCTTGGACGCAGCGTCGATTATATCACGCGTAACGCTTCTGCCTCCGAAGGGGCCGAAGTATACCGCGCCGTCTTTTTTTGCGCTGCTGACTATGGTAAACCGCGGGTATGGTGCCTTTTTATCGAGTCTTATAAAAGGATAGCCCTTATCGTCCTTTAAAAGAATATTATAATGCGGCTGATGCTGCTTTATAAGTGAGTTTTCGAGGATGAGCGACTCAAATTCCGAATTAACGACTATGACATTGAAGTCTGCGACCTTCTGCACCATAGCTTCGACTTTCGGCAGATGCGAACCGCGAAAATAGCTCGTAACGCGGTTCTTGAGCTTTTTTGCTTTGCCTACATATATTACCTGCCCCGTTTCATCGAGCATGATGTACACGCCCGGAAGCAGCGGCAGCTTATTTGCTTTTTCAAGAAGCTTCTCTCGCATCTGCTCCCTCGCTGTCCTTACTTCTGGCAATGCACCAGACCGTTACGGATACGATAACGATAACGCCGCCTATAAGCGCGAATAGTCCCGGCTTTTCGCCGTCAAATATAAGCACCCACACCGGGTTTAAGAGCGGCTCTACGGCACCGAGAAGGCTGCACGCCAGCGGTGGGCAATGCTCCGCTGCCCTGCCATAAAGAATATACGGTATGCCGAGCTGCAAGACGCCGAGTATGATGATATACAGCACCGGCAGCGCGGAAAACTCCGGCTTCGTTGTTATGATAAACGGCAGGCCAAACAAAAATGCCACCGCCTGACCTACGAGCATTGCCGAAAACCGCTCCTGCGTTTCTGCCTTGCCCATGGCTATGAACATTCCGCCGAGACACGCACCGGCAAAGATGGCGACGAAGTTTCCGAGCAGATATCCCTCCGACAGCTGGTCGAGAAAGAACATACCGATACCTATAAAGGTGCATATAACGGCTATGAAGTCGCGCTTTTTAAAGCGCTGTCCGAAGAATAGCGCCGAGAATATGACGATGAATATGGGGTCTGTAAACTGCAGAACGATCGCATTTGCAGCGGTAGTGAGCTTGTTTGCGGCAACAAAGGCAATGTAAACAAGGCCAAGGAGCAGACCCGGAACAAGCGTTTGGCGGTTTAAGATTATTTTGTAGCCTTTTATGCGTATGTATACAAGCACCGTCAGCCCTGCAAAAAGGCTGCGCAAAGCGGATATGACAAAGGAATTCCAGGGTATGAGCTTTATGAATATTCCGGCGATGCTCCAGAGAGCCGCGCACATGAGCATCTCAAGCATTGCTCTGTTTTCTTTTTTCATTGTACATTTTCTCCGTATATAGCGAATAAGGGCGTGTTTAACTAACACGCCCTTAGCTTCGTTTTAAATATCACTCGGTAAAGTCGGATGCGATAAGCTCAGAAAGCGTATCGACAGCAGTTGCCTCGTCAGCACCGTCGGCAATGAGGTTGACAGCAGTGCCCTTAACGATGCCCAAAGAGAGAACGCCGAGCAGGCTCTTGGCATTAACGCGTCTGTCCTCTTTCTCGATCCAGATGCTGCTTTTGAACTCATTAGCCTTCTGAATGAAGAAAGTAGCAGGTCTTGCGTGGAGTCCCACCTGATTATTAATAACTACTTCTTTGGTTACCATTCTCGCCACTCCTCTTGATCACAAAAGATTAATCATACTTTAGCAAATTATTTAAAAAAGGTCAACTGCTTTTGTCTATTTCGTAGATTTACACATTATTAATAAAATTTATCGATTGCTTTTATTTCAATTCGACTATTGTCACGCCGCTTTCGCCCTCGCCGAAACGCCCCAGTCTGAAGCTCTTTACGGCCTTGTTGCGCTTGAGCATCTGCTGCACGGCAGAGCGCAGAGCGCCGGTTCCCTTGCCGTGGATGATAGTCACGGTTTTGAGCTTGCCCATTACGGCGCTGTCGATATACTGCTCTGCGGCACTTACGGCCTCAATGCTCTCCATACCGCGGAGGTCGATCTCCGGACTTACGGCTGCTCGAGGCGCTGAGCCGCCCGCAAGAGTTACACTTTGCTTTTCCTGCTTTGCCGCGTGGCCTTCGATGAGGTAGACATCCTCCGGCTTGAGCTTTACATTCATTATGCCGGCACGCAGATTGAGCGTTCCGTCCGGATTAATGTCGATGACCTCGGCTTTTACACCCATGGATTTGATCTCGACCGTGTCTCCGGGACGAACGTCGCGAGCGGATTTTTTATCCTCTTTCGGTGTCTCCGGTTCCTTGGCCTTAAGCTTGCCCTGTGATTCGTTGAGCTTTCGCCGGAGCTCGCTGCGGGCTCGGTTTACCTCCTGTGCCTGCTCATCCTCGTTTATCCTGCGGCGCATCTCGTCAAGCTCGGCAAAGGTACTCTCGGCAGTCTCGCGGGCCTCTGCAATTATGCGCTCAGCCTCGCGTCGTGCCTTCTCATCGGCTTTCTCAAGCCGAACGGACAGCTCCGCGCGCAGGAATGCTGCCTTCTTAGCGCTATCTTCCGCCTCACGCAGCTTTTTTGCCGTTTCGGCTCTGTCGCGCTCAAGGAGAGCTCTCGTCTGCTCAAGCTTTTCTATCGTTGCCTCGAAGCTTGCGTTCTGAACACCGATGCGCGCTTTCGCGTCGTCGATTATATCCTTACCAAGCCCCAGGCGCTCGGATATTGCAAAGGCGTTGGACTTTCCGGGAACTCCGACAAGCAATCTGTAAGTAGGGCTGAGCGTTTCAACGTCAAACTCGCAGGACGCGTTCTGTATACCGTTTTCGTTCGTGGCATATACCTTGAGCTCGGCATAATGCGTTGTCGCCGCAACATCCGCGCCCAGCTTGCGCGCATGCTCTATAACAGCAATTGCAAGCGCCGCGCCCTCCGTAGGGTCTGTGCCGGCTCCGAGCTCGTCAAAGAGCAGAAGCGAATCTGAGTCGCACTCGTTCAGAATATGCACGATATTCGTCATATGTGCCGAGAAGGTCGAAAGATTCTGCTCTATCGATTGCTCATCGCCGATATCGGCAAGCACATGCCTGTAGACCGGTACTCCGCTGCCGTCATCGGCCGGGATATGCAGGCCGCACTGCGCCATAACGTTTAAAAGACCTATTGTTTTCAGCGTGACGGTCTTACCGCCGGTATTGGGACCGGTAATGATGAGTGTATCAAAATCCTCACCGAGTTCAAGGCTTATTGGCACGGCTTTATCCTTCGGAAGCAGCGGGTGACGCGCGCGGCGCAGCACAACGCCCTTATCCCGAAGCTCGGGTTCTATGCCGTTAAGCTTATACGAGAGCTTGGCGCGGGCAAATATACCGTCAAGCGTTATGAGATACGAGTAGTCAGAGGCTATATCCTCGGCGTGAGAAGCACAGTCTGCGGAAAGCTCGGCAAGAATACGCTCTATCTCCGTTTTTTCTTTGGCTGCAAGCTCACGCAATTCGTTATTTGCCTTTACCGCGGCCATAGGCTCGATGAAAAGCGTGGCTCCGGAGGCTGAGATATCGTGAACGAGGCCGGGTATAGCGCCCTTGCACTCGGCCTTTACGGGAACGACAAAGCGATCCGAGCGCATGGTTATGATGGGCTCCTGCAGGACCTTTGCATAGGACGGAGATGAAATTATTTTTTGCAGGCAATCGCGCACACGGGCGCTTGCCGCGCGGATCTTACGGCGGATGTTTGCAAGTTCACTTGATGCACTGTCGGCTATCTCGTCTTCTCCGACTATAGAACCTGTGATCTTATCTTCAAGGAACCTGTTTGCATGCAGCGCGGCAAACAGGTGGTCGATGCAGCTCTTACCGAGCTTATCATCGGATGTATAACCCTTTACAAGGCGCGCGCACTGTAAAACACGGGCGATGTTCAATAGCTCTATCGTATTAAGGCTTCCGCCGAGATCTGCTCGATTCAGCGACGGGCGGATATCCTTTATGCCGGAAAGCGACGGGCTTCCGCGCACGACCATCATGTCCTTTGCGGCGCTCGTCTCGCCGAGGCGGTTTTTGACCTCAAGCCTGTCCGCGCTCGGACGCAGCTTGAGGCATGCCTCCTTGCCGCCCTCGGTCACTGCCTCGGCCGCGAGCATGTCCAGCACGATGGGAAGCTCCAGTATGTTAAGTGATTTTTCGTAGAAATCCATTATTTTATCTGTCTCCAATAATCGAGTGTTGAAAACTTTCTTTCGGTCTGCGTCAGGAGATACGCCTCGGACGCTTTCGACGCGCGCTTGAGCGCATCGTCCGTAAGCGTAAAAGCAAGCATCTTGCGCGCCGGAGCATATATTATATATCTAAGCGCCTGTAACGATGCAGGACACAGCTCATAATTTGCCTGCACCTGCGCGTTATTGCACTCGCGGCAGCAGATGACGCCGTTGCGCGGGCTGAAGCGCGGAGAGTCTGGCTCTGACGAGCCGCACACGCAGCAGGCTGTCAGGTTCGGCTCATAGCCTGCAAGAGCCATGAGACGCATCTCAAATGCGGTCTTGATATGGGGCTGCGAATACATTCCGTTTGACAAGGCAAACAGGCAGTTTAATATAAGCTGCAAAAGCAGCGGATCCGGGTTTCCCTCATCAGAGAGAGCTTCGATGCACTCGGCAAAATAGCTTGCCAGAGACAGCGCCGTTATATCGCCGCGCAGGCCCTTAAATTCTTCGATCGTCGCTCCTTCGCTGACGGACCAGAATCCGTTGCGTTCGAGCAGAGTCAGCTCGGAAAACACGAGAAACTGCGTTGAAGCCGCAGTCTTGCTGTTTTTGCGCAGCGCTCCGCGAGCCTTGACGGTAATTTTTCCCATATTCTCCGTCAGGACTGTCAGTATTCTGTCGGCTTCCTTGTATCGGACCTCACGCAGGATGAGGCCCCGTGTCGTTTTGAACATATGTAATCTTTCAGCTCTCCGGCGAAGGGACAGCCTCCGCCGATGTTTCGTTCCTATTTCTTTTTTCCGATGCCCTGTACATCAGCCAGCTCATCGGATCGCCCGTATCGGCAAAAACCTGCCACAAAATTTCATTGCTCATTTTCCGCTGCCTCCGATAGCTTTAGTATCGGGCTCACAGCGGGCAAGTATGTGTGGTAATTATTCCGTAAAGCCGAAGTTCCTAAGCTGCGCCGTGCTGTCGCGCCAGTTTTCCTTAACTTTCACCCATGTTTGGAGGAAAACCTTTGTGCCCATGAATGCTTCTATATCATTTCGGGCAAGCTCTCCGATCTTCTTGAGCATCGCCCCCTGCTTGCCGATGATAATACCTTTATGGCTTGCCTTTTCGCAGTAGATGGTAACGTCAAGGTCTATAATACCGTTATCACGTTCTGTAAAGCGTGTTACCTCGACCGCTGTACCGTGCGGTATCTCCTTATCAAGGCACAGAAGCAGCTTTTCGCGCACGAGCTCGGCGCAGATCTGCTTTTCCGGCTGGTCGCATATCATATCGTCCGGGAAAAGCTGAGGTCCGGGCTGCGCGTACTTGACGAGTTCGGAAAGAAGCTCGTCCAAACCCTCGCCGTTTTTGGCCGACATGGGAATGACCGCGTCAAAATCATGTGCTGCCGAATATGTCGCCATGACCTCAAGAAGCGCTGTTTTTTCAACGGTGTCGATCTTGTTTATGACGAGTATCGCGGGAACGCCCGTCTCTTTTATGCGGGCTATCAGCTCTTCCTCCTGGCGGCCTATGTTGGCAATAGGCTCGACGAGAAGCATGACCGCATCAACATCGGCAACACTTTCCTTGACGACGTTCACCATATAGTCGCCAAGTCGTGTTCTCGGCTTGTGGAAGCCCGGCGTGTCGATTATGACAAACTGCGTATCACCGCGGTTCACAACAGCACTGATACGGTTTCTCGTCGTCTGCGGCTTATTGGATACTATCGCTATTTTTTCGCCGACCAATGCGTTTGTAAGCGTCGATTTTCCGACGTTCGGGCGGCCGCATATCGTTATCATTGCAGTTTTGCTTATCATAGTCATATGTCTCCCATAATTTCTTTTTCTCTTGCGCGCATCTGCTTTTTCATATCGCCCTCATCGACATGGTCATAGCCGAGAAGGTGCAGTACACTGTGTACCGTGAGATAGCTCACTTCCCTGTCAAAGCCGTGGCCGAATTCCTCAGCCTGCTCTGCGCAGCGCTCAAGCGATATCATCATATCGCCGAGCATTATCGCGCCGGTGTATGGATCGGTATCACAAAGCGATGCGTCAAATTTGCCGGGGGTGAGCTCATTGAGCGGAAATGACAGAACATCCGTTGCCGCGTCAATGCCGCGAAAATCGCGGTTTGTTTCGCGTATGCCTTCGTTATCTGTAAGCATGACACTTATAAGGCAGGGCCTGTCCACGCCCTCGGCCTCCAGCGCCATGGCGGCAGACTTTTTTATGATAGCTGCCGCATTATTATATCCCATGCCGCTTTTTTCGCGGCTAACATATATTTCGTGCTTTATCATTGTTTTTTCCTCTTATATGCTCCGGCTTTTTTTATAGGCTCGGGCGGATTTTTCTTATCGTAGATCTCGTATGCCTCAATTATCTTCTGAACGAGCTGGTGACGCACAACGTCTGCTCCGGTGAGCTTGCATATGGATATATCCTCTATACCGTCGAGCACCTTCATGGCTATCTTCAGGCCGCTGACCTTGTCCTCGGGCAGGTCTATCTGCGTGATATCGCCTGTTATGACAACTTTTGAGCCGAAGCCTATGCGTGTCAGGAACATTTTCATCTGCTCGCGCGAGGTATTCTGCGCCTCGTCGAGGATAATAAAGCTGTCATCGAGCGTGCGTCCGCGCATATATGCAAGCGGCGCAACCTCGATATTGCCGCGCTCAAGATATTTCTGATAGGTGTCCGCTCCGAGCATGTCAAAAAGCGCATCATACAGCGGGCGAAGATACGGGTCCACTTTGCTTTGCAGGTCGCCGGGCAAAAAACCGAGGCGTTCGCCGGCTTCAACGGCAGGACGTGTCAGGATGATGCGGTTTACCTCCTCGGCTCTGAACGCAGCAACGGCAGCGGCAACCGCGAGATAGGTCTTGCCCGTTCCGGCAGGGCCGATACCGAGGGTTATCGTGTTGTTCGCGATAGCGTCGCAGTAGTTTTTCTGGCCGAGCGTCTTTGCCTTGACGGGCTTACCCTTTGACGTTATGCACACAACGTCGCTGGCAAGCTCGTTTATTTTCGATTCCTTGCCCTCGGACACGAGTTTGAGTATATACCGTACACTTTGCGAGTCTATATTCTCACCGCGCGCTGCAAGCGTCAGCAGACCGTTTATGGCCTTTTCCGCAAGCATGACGCTCTCCTCCTCGCCGCAGATGTGTATCTTATTTTCGCGGTCGAGGACCTTTACGCCGAGCTCGGATTCTATTATGCTCAAGTTGCGGTCGAACGAGCCGAACACGCTTATGACATGCTCCATTCTTTCGACTTCTATAGTTCTTTCAATCATATTGTGACTCCTTGGCAATATTCTCTGTACACTGAGCGCGCAGTGTGACCGTGAGTATATCCTCCGTTTTTGAAACGGAATACTCCTCGGAAACGATCAGCCCATCGCCGATGCGGCGCTGTAATTCCGACCTGAGATCAGTCTTCATGCGCTCGACCGATTTCTGCTCATCAATTGGCACAGTCTTCGTTTCATACTGCGTTGTGCGCTCTATCGCATATCCGACGGGCAGTGTGAACACGTCGCCGAAGGATATGTACCTTAATTTATTTATTTTATCACAACTTGTGTATTTATTTCTACTGTCGGAGAAAAAATTTATCCGCTTTTTCCCGATAACAAGCGAAAATGCAGTGTTGGTGCGCACTTTTTCGGTTTTTCGCTCCTCGATGAGCGGCGTTTGGGCGCTTATCTCGTACCATGTGTCGGCTATGACCTGCGCCATGGAGTGAACATAGCGCTCATCTCCCGTTTCACTGCTCATGAGTCCGCGTACGAGCACGTCACCCTTTGCCACGGCGCTGCCGGGAGCTGCTGCCCTCTCCCCTTCCAAAACAGACATTCGCTTTATAACTCCGCTTCTGGCCGCAACTATATCGCAGGGCGCTTTCTCGTTGACGATCTCGGGCTTATCGATCCTTTCATGAACGACTATCTGCGCCTTTGATGAGCGCACATTAAGGCTCAGCCATGCTATCTCCGGCATTTCGGACACAACATAGCTGCGCACCTCATCCGACGAGAGCGACGGCCAGAACGCACCGTATTCAACGCCGCAGTCGGATAATACGCGCAGTATCTCCGCGTCACTGAGATTGGAGTTGCCATCTATTTCGATATTCCATAAAAACAGAGAGGACACGGCCGCAAGCGTTACGCAGGCTATGGCAAGCGCTATAAATACTGCTCGTCTTTTTGCGCTGCGCGCAAGCTTTTTGCCGCCTTTTTCAGATAACAGCTCGACCGTAAGCCCGTTTTTTCCGCTTCGAGCCATGATAGCAGGACAATCGGACGAAAAAGCGAAAAACGTCAGTGAAAAATCTTTGCAGGAGCTGGAACCCCAGAACTCAATGCCGCGTTCGGCACAGAAATTGAGTATCCGCTCGGGCTGCACACCACTCACTCTGAGCTTAACCGTTCCGCGCACAAGGTCGTAAAGTTTTCTCATTATTCAAACTCCAATGAAATGATTCTTCCGCATATGAGCATGTCGCTGCCGGTCATGGCTTTAAGCCGCAGATCGTCACCGCGTATGATCAGCTTCACTTTCCCGCAGCTTACCTCGATGAGCGCATCACCGTAAGTTATTATGCCCCTATGGTTTTCAATGAGCAGCCGGCTTCTTCCGCAGAGGCTGAGCTTCACACTGCCGAGCGCATCGGCAGGAATATCGAGTTTATCGGCGAGAAGCTCGGCTTTGTCGCGTTTTGTTTTCATATCCGCTCACCTCCGCAGTCTAAACCTATGCCCGGAGACATAGATTTAATACATGGACAAGGAGCTGATATATTGAAAAAGCTGCTGTATATTCTCGCATCTCTCGGCATATTCGCAGCACTGCTTATATTTCCGAAGGCTGCTGCCGAGGCCGTTAAAGACGGACTTATCATGTGCGCACAGGTGATAATCCCATCGTTGTTTCCGTTTTTCATAGCTACGAATCTTTTAAACGAGCTGGGCGCATCAAAGCTCATATCAAACGCGCTCGCACCGTTTGGCGCAAAGATAGGCATATCCGGTCACGGCGTGTCGGCATTTATAATAGGCGTAACGGGCGGGTATCCGCTGGGGGCTGCATACATCGCCCGACTGAGATCACAGGGGCTTATAAGCCGCGATGAAGCATCACGGCTCATTGTGTTCTGCAACAACTCAGGCCCTGCGTTTATCGTGGGGGCTGCCGGTGTCGGGGTATTCTCCTCCGCTGCTGCCGGATTTTTTCTATATGCTGTACATATATTCGCGGCGCTCATATTCGGAGTTATGGCATCTCCTAAAGCGCCTTGTGATATCTGCTATGACGAGGATATATTCTCGCCTGTAAGCTTTTCCGCGGCAATAACCGCCTCGGTGCGGCGCTCGGCAGATTCGGTGATCGGAGTCTGCGCCTTCGTCGTCGCTTTTTCGGCCTTGAACGGTGTGCTTGACGGCATGGATATAACACGGATACTGTCCGGTGAGCTATCCTACCGTCTCGGTGCAGAACTTTGCTGGTGCAGGGCGTGGCTTTCCGGCATACTCGAACTCGGAAACGGCATCGGCAGCATGGCCGGACTTGAGATACGGCCCATAAACCTTGCGCTTGCGGCGTTTATACTGTCATGGGGCGGTTTGTCGGTCCATTTTCAGACCTTTGCCATGATCTCCGGAACAGATATAAAAACCGCCCGATACATGATCGGACGGTTAATAATTGCAATTATCGCAGCATCACTTGCACTGCTCGGCGCGGCTGCATTTTTCTAAAAGACTAGTATTCCCACAACGGCCGAGGCCGCGATATAGAATATCGGGTGCAGGTCCTTTGTCTTTTTGACGAGATTCGTGAGCACCCATATCACCGCCGCGAGCGCAAGCCCCTTCCACGAGAACAGGTCGAGGATATTTCCGCTTGCCTTGAATGCGTCCTCGCGCACGAGCGCGAGCATCACGACCGAAAAGCCCGCCGCCGCGATAAGTCCGGCAGAGGCAGGACGAAGGCCGTAAAACGCGTGATCGACAAATCGGTTCTCCCTGAATTTTTTCAGGCAGGACGCGATGATAAGGATGATGATAATGGCCGGAGTTACGAGCCCGAGCGTTGCGATGATCGATCCGGGCAGGCCGCCGGTTATATAGCCGACGTAGGTGGCGGTATTAACGCCGATAGGGCCGGGCGTCGACTCGGAGACAGCGATCATATCCGCTATCTGCTGATAGGTAAACCAGCCCGTGCGGTCGGACATATCATAGATAAACGGGAGCGTTGCCAGTCCGCCGCCGACGGCGAAGAGGCCGGTCTTGAAGAACTCCCAGAAAAGGCGCAGATATATCATGACTTACGCGCCTCCAGTTCCTTGACGATGATGCCGGCAAGCGCCGCCGCAATGACATAGATGACCGGTGATATACTGAAAAACACGCTGCACGCAAACACAGCTATGAATATAATGAGCGTTTTCCAGTCGACAACGGATTTTTTCCATAGCTTCACGACGGCGTTAAGGATAAGAACGCATACGCACACGCGGATACCGGCAAAAGCGCTCTGCACCGCAGGAAGATGTGCAAAGTTCTGGATGAATGCCGCGATGACAGTTATAATGACAAGCGACGGGAACACAACGCCAAGCGTTGCGAATATTCCGCCGAGGACACCCGCCTGCTTTTGACCGACGAAGGTCGCTGTGTTGACCGCGATAACGCCGGGGGTGCACTGGCCTATGGCGTACCAGTCCATGACCTCCTCGTCGGTAGCCCAGCGGCGCTTTTCAACGACCTCGCGCTGCAAGGCCGGAAGCATTGCGTATCCTCCGCCGAAGGTCGTTACGCCGACGACGGCGAAAGTGCAGAACAGCTTTCCGAGCTGACTGAGCTTATCTTTCATTTTCTGAGACCTTCCGCGTATTCGGAATATTTTGCGATCTTTGCGTCGCACTCGGCTTTATCCGCGCCCTTGCAGAGGATATAGACCTTGACCTTGGGCTCCGTGCCGGAGGGGCGGACTATAAAGCTCGTTCCGTCGGCAAGCTCGAAATACAGAACGTTCGAGCCCTTTATCGGGGTCTGACCCATCACGCCGAGCTCAGGAACCTTTATGCTGCCATCGGAATAATCGCGGAGCTTAAACACCTCGACACCCGCGATCTCCTTGGGAGGATTGCCGCGCAGATCGTCCATGAGCTTTTTCATCTTGGCAAGTCCGTCGAGGCCGGGCATTACGAGATTGAGAGTCTTTTCGGCGTAGCGGCCGTATTTTTCGTACAGGCTCTCCATCGCCTGGCTGAGGTTCATGCCCTTATTGTAATAGTAAGCAGCCATCTCGGCGACCATCATCGATGCCGTAACGGCATCCTTATCGCGGACATAGTCGCCCATCATATAACCGTAGCTTTCCTCATAGGCAAAGATATATTTATAGCTTCCGGCCTTTTCCCACTGAGCGATGCGCTCGGCCATGAATTTAAAGCCCGTGAAGGTATCTTCAAAATGTACGCCGTTTGTCTCGGCAACTACCTTTGCCATTTCGGTCGTGACGATGCTTTTGACAGCACCGGCATTCTCGGGCAAAGTTCCGGCCGCCTTGCGCGCATTTATGACATAGTCCAGCAGCAGAACACCGAGCTGGTTGCCGGTGATGGATATATAGTCATCTCCCGAGCGCACCATGACGCCGATGCGGTCGGAATCGGGATCCGTTCCGATTATAAGATCACTGCCGACCTTCTTGGCGAGGTCGACGGCAAGATAAAAGCCCTCGGGATTTTCGGGGTTGGGGCTCTCTACAGTGGGGAAATTTCCGTCGATGACCATCTGTTCGGGCACGGGATACAGCTGAGTTATGCCCAGACGGTGCAGAGCTTCGGGTACGAGCTTGTGGCCCGCGCCGTGGAACGGAGTGTAAACGATTTTGAACTCAGGCGCTACCTTTGCTACAACGGCCTTATTTACAGCCTGTCCGAGCACCTGCTCAAGATATGCCTCGTCCGTTTCGGCCCCGATCATTTCGATCTTGCCCTGCGCGAGAGCTTCGTCAAAATCGCAGCTTACAAAATCGTCGAATATATCTATCTTGCTCATCTGATCGGCAATAGCCTCTGCGTGCTGCGGGGGGAGCTGCGCGCCGTCCGACCAATAGACCTTATAGCCGTTATACTCCTTGGGGTTGTGCGACGCGGTTATGTTAAGGCCCGCGGTCGTACCGTAGTGACGCACGGCGAAGCTGAGCTCCGGAGTGGGGCGCAAATCGTCAAAAATGCGGACATGTATGCCGTTTGCGGCCATGACGCACGCAGCCTCGTGCGCAAAAAGCTTACTGTTATTGCGGCAGTCAAAGCAGATTGCTATGCCCTTTCGCATCGCGTCCTCACCCTCGGCCTTAATAACGTTTGCAAAGGCCTGAGTTGCATGGCGGATGATATGAACGTTCATCTGATGCAGGCCGAGCTTCATTGTTCCGCGCAGTCCGGCCGTGCCGAACTCGAGCGGCGCAAAAAAGCGGCTCTCTATCTCTTTTTCATTGTTTGCTATGGAGTTGAGCTCCTCCCATTCGGTCTCGCTCAATGCCGGGCTGTCCAGCCAGCGCTGGTATTCTTCCTTATAATTCCTCGTCATATTCTGCGCTCCCTTCGCTTAAATTAACAGCGTCCTCATACATCGTTTTCGGAACATATATTTCAACACCCGTGCCGCTCGTTCCGAGGATAAGGCGACCGAAGTCGCCGTCATTCGGATACTGACGTATGCACGGAATGCCATATGCCTCAAGCAAGTTTACTATCATTTCGTCCTTAATGTCAAGGCACTTGCAGTGGGTAAGGAAAACGGGCTCGACAGGCTCGCCGTTTTCGTCTTTTGGCCACTTTTTAAGAAGCTCGCCCGTTAGGCGTCTGCCCCACTCAAGTTTTGCTTTCTCGTCCATTTTTCCCTCCGTTATTTATGATATTTCGAACCTTCGATTATCTTGAAGGCTCTGTAGACCTGCTCTGCGAGCATAACTCGCGCAAGGTGATGCGGAAAGGTCATTGCACTCATACCGAGGCGCATATCCGCGCGCTGCTTTATTTTCGGCGATATGCCGAACGATCCGCCTATGACAAAGCATATTCTTCCCCGGCCGGACACGGCAAGAGAGTTTAGCTTCTGAGCAAAATCCTCGCTTTTAAGCTGCTTGCCCTCAACGCACATCGCGATAACATAGGCATCTTTACCCAAAGCGCGTTCAATATCCGCAGCTTCCTTATCCAAAGCCGCGGCGATCTCCTTATCTGACGGCGATGAACCCAGTTTTGTTTCATTAAGCTCAACACATTCAAATTTGCAATAGACCGACAGGCGCTTTGAATACTCATTGAATGCTTCTATATAAAACTGCTCTCTGAGCTTTCCGACGCACACTATTCTTATATTGAGCATTGTACCCTCTCTCCTGCCTCGACTGCAAGCATATTATTTGCCGGAGCAACACTAATTTGCACGTTTTTAACGGAAACAGCTGCGCTTACGGTCTGCAAAGCAAGCTCGGGAGTATTATTGTCGCGGCTCAGATGCCCTAATATTATATTACATGTGCCGTGCTTTGCAAGATGCTCGGCCAAAATTCCGCTGTCGTCATTTGAAAGGTGGCCGGTGGGGGCAAGTATTCGGCGCTTTAAAAAGTAAGGGTATGCGCCGTTTCTGAGCATGGCAATATCGTGATTTGCTTCGATAAGTGCAATGTCTGCCCCCTCGAGGCCTTCGATAAGCTCATCGTTTATGCTGCCCGTATCGGTCGCAAAGCCGAGAACGTCTTCTCCCTCGAAACGGTAGCCGACACTGTAGGCCGCGTCATGCATGGTTCTGAAGCAGCTCACGGCAACACCGCCGAGGTTAAGCTTATCGTCCTCCGGTATGTATTCCAGGTTTTGTTTAATATCCGGCTTCACACGGCCGAGTTCCTCGCACAGGGGCTTTGGAGCAAACACACTCAGGCCGTGATGCTTAACGAGCATCGAAAGCCCGGAAATGTGATCGGAGTGCTCATGTGTTATGAGCACTCCGCACAGGTCCTGCGGAGTAAGTCCAAGCTGAGCAAGGGCCGCAACGGTCCTGCGCATGGAGATACCCGCATCTATAAGTATATTTGCTTTGCCCTCAGAAACGAGGCTGCAATTGCCTGAAGAGCCGCTGGCAAAAGTTACTATACGCATTAAAATTTATCCTACCGAAATCACTTTTTCTCGCAGCTCCGGCTCGTCGGGGTAATCGACGATACTGATGTCCGCGCCGAGTTTCCTAAGCTTGCCCACAAAATTTTCGTAGCCGCGCTCAATAAAATGTATATCCTCTATCTCGGTCTTGCCGCTGGCGCACAGGCCGGCAATCACCATTGCCGCACCGGCTCTGAGGTCACAGGCCATAACGGGAGCGCCCGTGAGCTTTGCGCCGCCTTCAAATATCGCAATGCGTCCGTCTACCTGAATATCGGCGCCCATTTTGCGCAGCTCGTTTACATACTTGAAGCGGTTATCGTAGATGCCCTCGGTTATGACACTCGTACCGTTTGCCATGCACAGGAGCGTGCCCATCTGCGGCTGCATATCCGTCGGGAAACCGGGATACGGCAAAGTCTTAACATTTGCCTTGCGCAGATGGCCGTTGCCCTTTACAAGGACGGAGTCTTCATATTCCTGAACGATCGTGCCCGTCTCGCGCAGCTTTGCGGAAATACACTCAAGATGCTTGGGGATGACATTCTTTACAAGGACCTCTCCGCCGGTAGCAGCTGCGGCCACCATATAAGTCCCGGCCTCGATCTGGTCGGGAATGATGGAATAGCTGCCGCCGTGCAGACGCTCAACGCCGTTTACCTTAACGGTGTCTGTGCCTGCGCCGCGAACATCCGCGCCCATAGAGTTAAGGAAGTTTGCAAGGTCGACTATATGCGGCTCTCTCGCCGCGTTTTCGATTATCGTTCTGCCGCTTGCCATTGTGGCTGCAAGAATGATATTCATCGTTGCTCCGACAGATACTTTATCAAGGTATATCTTAGCTCCGTGCAGCCTGCCGTCAGTCGCCTCGGCATAAACAAAGCCGTTGCGGACATCGACCTCTGCACCAAGGGCGTTCATGCCCTTTATATGCTGGTCGATCGGACGGACGCCAAAATTACATCCGCCGGGCATGGTCGTTTTCGCGCTGCCGAATCTGCCGAGCATAGCGCCGATGAGGTAATACGATGCGCGGATCTTGCGCATAAGCTCAAACGGAGCGTCGCAGAAGCGAACATTGCGGCTGTCTATCTCTATAGTGCCGGGACAGATCATTCTGACCTCGGCGCCGAGCTGAGTCAATATAGTCAGCAGCATATCTGTATCGCTTATCTGCGGCATATTTTCAATGCGGCAGATCCCGTCAACCATAAGCGCGGCCGGTATTATCGCGACCGCGGCATTCTTTGCACCACTTATATCAACTTCGCCCTGAAGCGGTTTCCCACCGTTTATGACGTACTTTTCCATATGTTACACCTTTCGTCGGTGCCGACGCACCGGTTTGTTATTATAGCATAGCGCATATGCAAAGGCAATTAGCAATGTAAACAAATCGTAACTATTTCTCACTTTCCAACAGGCGTTTTGCCTTCAAAACAGCGATAACAGTCTTACCGTCGGCGATAGTTCCGTCCATGACAAGCTTTGTGAGCTCGTCGATATGGTGCTTTTCGACGCTTAAAAACTCGCCTTCGTCAAGGTGGCTCTCACCTTTGTGAAGGCCGCGAGCAAGATAAATGTGAAGAGTTTCGGTCGAAAAGCCGGGCGACGTATAGTCCTCGCCGAGGCATATGATCTCATCGGCGGTAAAACCCGTTTCCTCAGAAAGCTCGCGCACGGCACATTCCATGGGATCCTCGCCCGGTTCAAGCTTACCTGCAGGTGCTTCAAGAAGCTCCTTCTGATAAGGATAGCGGAACTGGCGAACGCAGTAGCAATAGCCTTCATCGTCAATAGGCAGTATCGTCGCGCCGCCCGGATGCTCGACGACCTCGCGCTTTACAATGCTTCCGTCGCAAAGCTCTGCGTGGTCAAGACGCACATTCACAATGACGCCGCGGTACTTTTCCTCACTGTCTATTCTCTTCTCAAAATAGCTCATAATTCGCCTCGGGAAAAAATAATTATCTACTTTACATAATGCTCATACAGTATAGCACCATGTTTGTTATTTTTCCATAATTTTTGTATAGAAAATCAAAAAAAATTCCGTTAAACTATGCATTGTTAACGAAATTTTTCGGGCTGTTATTCAGTTTGAATATCTTTTGTTTCCGCAGTGTAAAAATGTTAAATTCAGGAGTGAAATATTATGTCATCCAACACCGCTTCAGATGAAGCTGCCGCGTTCATCTGCGACAGCGACGAGCTGTCAAACGACGAGCTGATAAGCATTGTTTACGATGCCCAATTAAATTGTACCGAGGGTGTCCAGGCCGACGTTTTTACATACGGCGGGCACACGCTCATACTCGCCTATGCCGCCGTACCGCTGCGCGACAGGTTTTCTGCAAGTATGCGTTATAAGCGAAACGCCGGCACGCGGTAAATGGTTCGGTATTGCAGTTGCTTTACATTATCATTATTGAGTAAAATTTTAAGCCGATCAGTAGAAATCAGTTCCGAACAATGATATAATGCAGTCAAAAATTTTAAGTGAGGTTGCAGCATATGAATATTACAGCCGACAGAATTGATTTCAACAAGAAAAAAGGCTTTATATGCGATATGGACGGAGTGATATACCACGGAAACCGTGTTCTGCCCGGTGCAGCGGAATTCATTCAGTGGCTGCACGACGAGAACAAAAAATATCTGTTTTTAACAAACAACAGCGGATATACTCCGAAGGAACTGAACCAGAAGCTGGCGCGCATGGGGCTTGATGTGCCCGAGGAGCATTTCTACACCAGCGCTTTGGCAACAGCTGCATTTCTGAAGGAGCAGTCACCGGGATGCTCTGCTTTTGTGATAGGCGAAGCCGGACTTCTGAATGCTCTTTACGATGCCGGTATCACGATGAATGATGTAAATCCGGATTATGTAGTTGTCGGCGAGGGGCGATCCTATTCGCTCGATACGCTCACAAAAGCCACAAATCTTGTTATGGCCGGAGCTAAACTCATAGGCGCTAACTCTGATGTTTCCGGACCTATTGAAAACGGTATCGCACCCGCTTGCCGTGCGCTGATCTCGCCGATCGAGATGGCAACCGGCACGCAGGCATATTTTTGCGGAAAGCCTAATCCGCTGATGATGCGCACAGGACTTCGCATACTCGACTGCCATTCTGCCGAGGCTGTAATGGTGGGCGATCGCATGGATACGGATGTTATTTCCGGTATGGAAAGCGGTATGTCTACGGTTCTGGTTCTTTCAGGTGTTTCTTCCCCTGATACGCTTAAGACCTATGCCTATCGCCCGAGCATTATCCTCAACGGCGTCGGTGATATTCCCGCACTGGCAAAGAACAGCGAAAAATAAATTTCCCCATGTATATTTTACCCTAAAAAAGACCGCTGTACGCGTTATGCGCACAGCGGTCTTTTTGCGATATATATATCATATCCCTATATTTTGGTGGTGATGGGGGCGGAACGACGCAGCAAGGACATATTTATAGCTCTATCATGTGCGGCTCGACGTCGGGATCGTGGTTTGCGAGAGACTCGACGCAATCCGGGCTCAGGCTCTGCTCACGGATTCACTCAAGTGAGCAGAGCTGAGCAGTCTTATCCATGCTTATGCCGGAGATTATCATCTCCTGCCACGAGCGCGAGGCATAGCCGCCGTCGGAAAACAGGAGAGCAAATCTGCCCTCGGCGTTTGTGAGCTTGACGGCACACAGGCCGTCGGAATGGCCCGGAATGTTTATCAGCTTGACGCTCCCGTCGCCAAACAGATCATATGCTCTGCCGAACGGACCTTCTGTGTCGTTCCAATCAAAGCCCTCGACATTGCAGTCGCGCCACCATTTATCGTTATAGCGTATGCGCACTACCGGCGAAAGCTTTTTTGCACACTTGAGCTCAGAGTTTGAAACAAGTATGTGTTTTGCGTCCTTCACGAGGCTGAGGCCGTTTGCGTGATCGCAGTCGAGGTGCGTGAGTAGGACATAGTCGATATCGCGGGGAGCCATGCCGAGCGCGGCAAGCTGCTCATCTATCGTCTCGCCCTTCCCTACTACGCCCTGATTTGTCATATAAAGCGGCAGGCTTCCGAGTGAGCGTATCTGCGCGGCTTTATCAAGTACGCCGTCGGGGCTAATAGCACGATTCCAGCCGGTGTCGACAAGGATAAGGCCCTGTGGATGCTCTATGAGATACGCCGACACGGGAAGCCACAGCCAGTCGCGCTTCGGGGTCGTGAGCCCTGCGGCCCTTATTATGCCGCAATTATCTCCGCCGAATGGCAGATAAGGGCTCACACGCACCTTGCCGGTGTGGAAAACTCTTATCTTCATCATTTTCCGATGTTTACCTTTCTTGTCAGGCGGCGCTTCACGCTGTCAGGTCCGAAGCGGCAAATAAACTTGAAAAGTCGGTAAAACGGCTTAACGGTATGCACGGCCTTCCCTTTCATGAGTGCATCATAGCCCTCGGCCGCGACCTCGACCGGAGTCATCGGCTTAAAGAAGGAGAACATTTTATTATTCTTGATTCTTGCCCATATTTGCTTCTTTCTCGAAATTCGTCGCCGTAGGGCCGGGGCACAGGCAGGTTATGCTCACGCCGCTGCCGCGCATCTCCTCCGCCACGGCCTACGAGAGCGAATACACAAAGCTCTTGGAAGCGTAGTACATGGGCATGTACGGGCCCGGAGTGTAAGCCGCTATTGAAGCCATGTTGAGGATCTTTCCGCCGCCGCGCTTTTCCATGTCGGCAGCGTACAAGTGCATAAGCTGCATGAGCGAGAGCATGTTGAGCCCTGCGAGGCCGCGCTCTTTCTCCCATGGGATGTCGACGAATCTGCCGTAATCACCGACTCCTGCGTTATTGATGAGAATGTCGATATCAATGCCCTTGGCCTTGACCTCATCGTAAACGCGCTGCGCCTCGTTATCTACAGACAGGTCTGCCTGAACCGGCGTTACGGATATGCTGTACTTCTTCTCGTAATCGACCTTCATCGCTTCCATTTTCGCCTCGTTGCGGTCGACGATGACCATATTGTATTTCTGCTCGGCAAAAATATTGGCAAACTCCATTCCAATGCCGGATGCCGCGCCTGTTATAAGTACCGTTTTGCTCATATTATTTCTCCTTTATCAATTCCGCATTTCCTGTAAGAACAGCCGCCCACATGTTAAGGTGTCCCCGCACAAGCGGTATTCGCCCAAAAAGCTTTGATGACGAAAATTCTACAATACGACCGTAACCCTCACCGGGACGCGCCATATATGCATAGTCCGTGCGTGCGGTTTTCCCGCTCATAAATCCGTTTTGAACGACTTCAAAGCCAAGGCTCTGCATTTGCCGCACATGCTTTTCAAGATCGTTTACGAAGAAACTCACATGATGCAGCCCCGGTTCGCGTTCTTTTAAGAAATCCTCATAAAGGCTCGACTGCGCTGAGGTCGTTATAAGCTCGATCTCCGTTCTGCCGCAATAGCCCATCACAAGGTCAAAACCCGGATCGTAAATACGCTCGCCCTTATAATACATCTCATCGTCGCTGCGCTTACCTGCGCGATACCATTTTTTAATTCCGTATATTTCTCCATACTCAGCCATCGCCTTTGCCATATCGTCCACTACAAGGCCGAGCTGGTGCACAAACGGGTATTTCATCTGCATCACCTCTTGTTCTAATTTTATCAGCTATTCACGCACAACAACACGACATAATTTCACTTTGTGTACAAAAATGCTCCCTCACTGACGTGAAAGAGCATTTTTCAATTCTGCTGCGTATATGCCGATATTGTGCGCTGCATCAGCTTTTTGACGTACTCGAAGTCGATATCATAATGATTCTTCATCCAATATGTATACGCTGCGATGGCCTCCGACGCTATCATTTCCAGCGTGAGCTCGCGGTTTTTCTCGCTGCCGGAAGCTCTCATACGCGCATACATATGATATTTTATCCCGTCCTTCCACTTCTCGATAAACCGATAGTCAGGCCGCTCGACAAGCAGGATGCGAAAGTATTCGATATTTTCCTTGACATAGTACATCGTACCGCGGAAAAAGTCGAAATCATTTAGTTCACCGTCTCGCATGAGCTCCTCGTTCATGCTGATAAGGCGCTCTATGAGCCTGTCCTCGGCTGTGCGCAGGCAGTCATCGACAACATCGTAATATGCGTAAAACGTGCTCCGTGCTACCGACGCTTTTTCGCACAGGGTCTTGACCGAGACGGCCTGCCCGTTTTTCGCGTAGAGCTCCAGCATCGCCCTCTCCAGCGCCTCCTGCGCACCCGTCGGCGGCTTGGGCTTTATGCTCTTCACATAGCTATATGGGTTCATGGGCTCACCTCCGCATTGGCCGACATTATATCACAGCCGAAAGCTAAAAGATATACAAAAATCCTTATAAAACAAGTCGGAGCAAGCGATACAAAGCTTGCTCCGACATGGTGGAGATGGGGGGAGTTGAACCCCCGTCCGAAAGCATTTTAACAGGAACTTCTCCGAGCGCATACGGTCGACTTTATTTCCTTCCCTGCACGCCGGCCGTCAGGCTCACAGAGTCGGTAGCTTCATTATGCGTGGTGCGCTCAAAGCTTTGCGCACTCACGGGCACCACTGATCGACGCTCCGTTCCGGGCCGTGGTCCTCCCGGAGGGAACGCTCGCTAATTAAGCAGCGAGAAGAACAGTATCGTTGTTGTTCTTTAATTTATAAGTTGCCCATTTTTAGGATGGTAGGCGCATCCGCTCGCTATTCCTGCCTCCATACCCCCGTCGAAACCGGTACATCCCCATATTTTTAGTAGCGCTTGTGAGTCAGGCCTTAGTCGGTACTGCTGTGACCCGACTTTAAAATCGGTGCTGTGTCGTACTGCCACGCAACCCAATAGTGCGGTGCAAACTTTGCCTTGACCCAAATGAGTCGACGCAGATTTGAGGCATTTCCTTTGTGGGGGTGCGGAGGAACCGCACCCCCTCTGAGTTTTACATCTTCTCAGGTTCGGGATAGTCTACGCCGAAGGTATCAACGGTGACCTTCTTCATTGCCTGACGGTGGATGGGCTTATCGTTTCTGCCGGTCATGCATTTTGCGATCTTATCGACGTTTTCCATGCCCTCAATGACCTTGCCGAATGCGGCATACTGGCCGTCAAGGTGCGGTGCGTCCTCATGCATGATGAAGAACTGGCTGCCGGCGGAGTTGGGAGCCATTGCGCGAGCCATGGACAGAACGCCGCGCGTATGCTTGAGGTCGTTGGGAACGCCGTTCATTTTGAACTCGCCCTTGATCGAATAGCCGGGGCCTCCGACGCCGATGCCCTGAGGGTCGCCGCCCTGGATCATAAAGCCGCGGATGACGCGGTGGAAGATAACGCCGTCATAAAACTTGTTCTTTACCAGCGAGATGAAGTTATTGACCGTATTTGGAGCTACCTCGGGGTAAAGCTCTGCTTTTATGATATCTCCGTTTTCCATTTCGATGGTTACTATGGGATTGCTCATCAGTGTCTCTCCTTCAATGTTCTTTCAATGTCGCGCGCAGCTTCGCGCTTCGCGTCGTCATTTCGTTTATCGTACAGTTTTTTACCCTTGCACAGACCGAGTTCGACCTTCACTCTGCTGTCCTTAAAATACAGCGACAGCGGAATGAGCGCCACGCCCTCCTGCATCACGCGCGTATTGAGCTTTACTATCTCGCGCTTGTGCATGAGAAGTCTTCTCGGCCGCACGGGGTCTTTATTGAAAATGTTGCCCTTTTCATATGGGCTTATATGCAGCGACCTCACGAAAAGCTCGCCGTTTTTTATCGTGCAGTAGCAGTCCTTCATATTGACCGTGCCCGCTCTGAGCGATTTGACCTCCGTTCCGGCAAGCTCTATGCCGGCTTCAAACCTGTCGAGCACAAAATAATCGTGAAAAGCCTTGCGGTTTGACGCTATCTGCTTTGTTCCGGTCTGCTTCGGCATTTGCTCACCTCCCGACCGTCAATGTATTATAGCACACATTGTGCGAAAATTAAATAACATTCTGTAAATCACATATTGGCTTTTAGAATGTCCGCGATCTCAGCGACATTTTTTAGTACGTAATCCGGCTTGCGCTCTGCCTTTTCGATATCCTCCATGTCGCTCTCGCCCGATAGGACGCATACGGACACCGCTCCGGCATTCTGCGCCACCGCGATATCGGTATAAAGCCTGTCGCCCACGCAGCATATGTTCTCATTAGGAACGCCGGTCTGTTCTGATATTATGTCAACCATATTGCGATTAGGCTTGCCGATAAACACGGGCTCAACGCCGCTGGCGGCTGTCAGCAGTGCACAGATGCTGCCGCAGTCGGGCAAAACCTCATTTGCGGGCATCGGACACACCCAGTCGGGGTTTGCGGCAACAAACGCAGCGCCGCGGCGGAGGTAATGAACGGCCTTATCGAGCTTTTCATAAGTGAGCGTAGTATCAAAGCCCACGCACACAACGCCGACATCCTCGCTGTCACCGAGAGGCACACCGTAGCTCTCAAGCTCGCCCAAAAACGCCGGAGTTCCGACGGGATAGACAAGCTCACCGGGATGGCGGCTGTTTAAGTACATGGCCGTCGCCATGCCGGAGGTGAACACATTTTCCTTTTCGCAGGGAAAGCCCAGCTTACGCAGGCGGGTTATATAGTCAACGCCGGCGCGCGAGGAGTTATTGGTCAGATATATATACTCTCTGCCGCTTTTTTTGACGGTGTTTATAAAATCCACTGCACCGTCGAACACCTCGTCGCCGAGGTAGAGCGTGCCGTCCATATCGAGAAGAAACAGTTTTGTATTAAGCAGCTTATCCATTCTAAAACTCCGATCTATTATTATCGGAGATATTATATAGTTTCATGAGCTTAAAATCAACAACATCTTGCATTGACGGGTGGATATGATACAATTAAACAAAAACTCCAAGGAGCTATGATATGGACATTGCTTTCAATAACGACTGGCTATTCACAGAGGATTTTGACGCTGGCTTTGATAAGGCTGTTTCCGTCAGACTTCCGCATACCGCAAAGGAGATACCCTACAATTATATAAACTGCCGCGACTATCAGATGGTCTGCGGCTACAGAAAGGTTTTCACCGCTCCCTCCGAGTGGCAGGGCAAGAAGCTCATTTTGCGCTTTGACGGTGCTGCGCACGAGGCGACTGTGTTATGCAACGGTGAAAAAGTCGGCTATCATGCCTGCGGATACACGGCGTTTTGCGTTGATATCACGGACTTCGTAAGGCTCGGCGGCGAGAATGTCATCGATGTCAGGCTGGACACACGCGAGAGCCTGAATATTCCCCCGTTCGGCTTTGTCATCGACTATCTGTGCTACGGCGGACTATACCGTGAGGTGACGCTCGAGGTAAAAGACCACGAGTATGTCAAAGAGGTACTCATCGAAAACACAGGGCTGCGTGATATTCGCGTGAGGATCTACAGTGAATGTGGCAATGTTGTGACCGACATCGTCGATAAAAATGGCTGCGTCGTTTCCTCGGCAGCCGGCAAGGCATTTGATCTGACTGTGCCTCAAGCGGCTCTGTGGTCGGTGGACTCCCCTGCGCTGTACACTGCGCGTGTCCGCGCAATGCGAGACGGCGAGTGCGTCGACGAAAAGAGCGTGCGCTTCGGCTTCAGAACGGTGAGATTTGAAAGCGACGGCTTCTATCTCAACGGAGAAAAGCTGAAGATACGCGGGCTCAACCGTCATCAGGCATACGCCTACGTCGGCTATGCAATGCCTAAATCTGTGCAGGAGCTCGACGCAGAGATACTGAAAAACGAGCTTGGCGTAAATGCCGTGCGTACCTCGCACTATCCGCAGTCGCAGCATTTTATTTCGCGCTGTGATGAGCTCGGGCTTCTCGTGTTCACCGAGATACCCGGCTGGCAGCACATCGGCGACGAGGACTGGAAGCGGCAGGCCGTCAAAAACACCGACGAGATGGTGCGGCAGTACATGCATCATCCGTCGATCATGCTTTGGGGCGTTAGAATAAATGAATCGCAGGACTGCGACGAGCTTTACAGGCGCACGAACGCCGTTGCGCATACGCTCGATTCCGGCCGCCAGACAAGCGGCGTGAGATATATAGAAAAAAGCCGTCTGCTTGAGGATGTTTACGCGTACAACGATTTCTCGCACTGCGGCGATAACGCGGGGTTAAAGCCGAAAAAGTCGGTCACGGCGAAGAAGAATAACGGCTACCTCGTCTCAGAGTGCAACGGGCACATGTTCCCGACAAAACCCTTTGACGATGAGCGTCACAGACTCAGCCACGCGCTGCGGCACGCGAAGGTCCTCGACGCAATGTACGCCGACGACGATATCTGCGGCATATTCCCATGGTGCATGTTCGACTACAACACTCATCAGGACTTCGGCAGCGGCGACGGGATATGCTATCACGGCGTTATGGACATGTTCCGCAATCCCAAGCTCGCGGCTGCCGTGTACGCAAGCCAAAGCGACGATAAGCCCTGCTGCGTCGTATCCTCTTCCATGGATATCGGCGAGCACCCCGCAGGAGATATCGGCAAAGTGTATGTATTCACAAACGCGGACTGCGTAAGACTGTACAAGGACGGCGTGTTTGTCCGTGAATTTTGCCCAAGCCGGGATGAGTACCCCGCCCTGCCGCATCCGCCCGTTATAATCGGCGATTTTATCGGCGAACTTCTTGTAACTCAGGAGGGATTTGACGAAAAGACGGCGGAGGCCGTGAAGGACTGCCTACTTGCGGTCGCTAAATTCGGACCGAGCTCGCTGCCGCCCAAGATACTGGCCAAGTTTGCACGGCTCATGCTGCTAAAGGGCTTCAAATTTTCCGACGGCGTTGAGCTTTACGGCAAATATGTCGGCAACTGGGGCGGCGAGGCGACAAAATGGCGCTTTGACGCTGTGAAGAACGGTAAAACCGTATCCACGGTGACACGTTCGCCCGGTCAGAAGGTGCATCTTGAAGCCAGCGCAAGCAAAACACAGCTTTGCGAGGGCGACACCTACGACGCTGCCGCCGTGCGCATCCGCGCCGTTGATGAGTACGGCAATCTTGCCCCCTACTGGCAGGAGCCCGTTGTGCTTAAATGCTCGGGCCCCATTGAGTTAATAGGCCCGGAGATCATATCGCTCAAGGGTGGCTCGGGCGGCTGCTATGTGAAGACCTGCGGCAGCGCGGGCGCTGCGAAGCTAAGTATAAACGATGTTGAAATTGAATTTGAGATAAACGCATAGGAGGATATATGCCTTGAAAAGAAAATGTTCAATCATATGCCTGTTGCTGGCGCTGCTAATGATACTCGGTGCCTGCGGCGGCTCGGACGATAGTCAGGATGTCGGCGCTGCCGAAACGCCGCAGTCAACAGCGGAGCCGACACAGGCACCGGTCGGCCCCGGAGTCACCGCGACCGGCACTCCGGCAAAAACGAGCGGCAAGCTCGTATTCACCTTGGACTATGACCTCGGCATACTCGACGGCAGCGGCAATAGCGACTGGTTTGTCTGCTCATGGCTCGCCAAGGGCTACGGTACACGCTACTATGCCGTAAATGCGGCTACGGGTCAGGTCATCGAAGGCGAGGAAGGCGCGGAGGTCGTGCTTTGCGCAAACGGTCTGGTGCGCTTTGTGTGGAAGGGCTCAGACGGCAATGAAGTAAGCGCCGACACCGTGTATTCCATGGACGTTGATGCTCAGACCTATGACCTGTTCGCACAAATTTACAGCCTTAACGGCACGCTCAGGGAAGAGCGCAAAATACTCTCCTGGACGCAGACTGCCGAAGATCCCTATTTCAGCACAGTTCTGCCCGCGATGAACGCGGTAGTTTCCGAGCTTGGCGGCGGAAATATCTCCGGACACGAGATGATCCTGAACGTGACCGCGGATGGCGCGGATGCCGTTATTAATGGTTTTGACGGCGAGGAACTCATAAGGATAGCCAATGTTGACGCAAGCGAGGTTTTCGCCTACGCCAGCTCCGACGGGAGCTTTGTTTCCGTCTACAGGCCTGACAGCGATCAGACGGAATTTTACCGCTTTTAACGGAGGCGAGAATTTTTTACCGAAGTACCGTATGTTATCCCATCGTCGACAGCCCAGGCGACCGCATCGGCAGATGCCCGAGTAGCATGACGAGCTAAAGAGTGAGTGCAATGAGGCTCGGTAATTGGGAATAAAAAAGTATATAAAAAACCACTGCTTAATTAAGCAGTGGTTTTTTTACTGTCTGGAGCTGGTGGTGAGAATCGAACTCACAACCTTCTCATTACGAGTGAGATGCTCTGCCATTGAGCCACACCAGCAAAGGACATTTCGCATTTTAGCACATGGCGGCTATAAAGTCAAACAAAAAAAGTAATAACTGTTCGTATATGCGCAAATTTGTAAACCGTATTACTGGCAGATTGTGTTTATGAAAAGTTTAAGAAATTCAATGCTTTTCAAGAGCTACAATTTTAACGCAATTTGTTTACATAATTATTTCAGAAAATTATTATGCAAATAGTTATCAACATTTTCAACAGAGTTTTCAACAAGGAAAAATCATTGTATTTTAAGGGATTTTGTTGATATGTTAATATATTCAAAACTCTGAAGTCGATTTTTGTTGCAATTCAGAAACAACATTTTGTTTACATAAGTCCATGTTTGTTAAGGGATTGAAACTCTTTGCCTCCAACGATGATATGGTCAAGTAATTTTATGTCCACAAGGTCCAGAGCCTTCTTCACAAGCTGCGTGCAATACTCGTCTTCCTTGGACGGAAGCGGCAGAGCGTCGGGGTGATTGTGAGCGATTATTACACTCGCGGCATTGTTTTTGATGGCCGATTCGACGAGCATTCTTATACCGACCTCCGTCGCGTTGACAACGCCCCGGCTTATTTGCTTGCAGGCAATTATTCCGTTTGACGAATTCAGAAGCAGCGCATAGCAGATCTCGTTGACCTCATACATGAACTTGGCAACAAAATATGCACCTGCATCCTCGCTGCGGCGAATCACCTTTGTCGGCAGGCTTTTTGTTAGCAGGTATCTGCGGCTGACCTCGGGAATGAGCTTTATGAGCGTTGCGGCGTTCTCGCCGATCCCGTCAACGCGCATTAACTCTTCGTGGCTTGCCTCGAACACGGCCGCCAGCGAGCCGAAGTGCTTCAAAAGCCCGTGCGCAAGCTCATTGGTGTCCTTACGCGGCACGGCATAAAACAGCAGCATCTCCAACGCGTTATGATCGTTAAAGCCGTCCAGTCCGGCCTCGACAAAGCGGCTTTTCATCCGCTCCCTGTGTCCGTCGTGTACGCCCATATGTTCTCTCTCCTTAAAGCTCCATATTCGCGTAGGCATTGAGATCCCATCCGGCCGTATTTCCGGCGAGGTACTCGTAATAGCCCTGGCAGCCTATCATGGCGGCATTGTCGCCGCACAGTCTGAGCGGCGGAACGAAGAGCTCGCAGCCCGCTTTTTCCGCAGCAGCCTTGAAGTCCGCGCGGATACGCGAATTCGCCGCCACACCGCCCGCTATGGCGATTTTTTTATATCCGAGCTCCTGAGCCGCCATCATGGTCCGCGGCACGAGAGCATCGCTCACGGCAGCGGTAAAGGATGCTGCCAACGACTTGCGATCGAGCTCTTCTCCTTTCTGCTCAGCATTATGAACAATGTTTATAACTGCCGTCTTCAGGCCTGAAAAGCTCATCTCATAGGGGCAGCCCTCAATATGCGTTCTCGGCAGGTGATATTTCTTATCGTCGCCGCCCTGCGACAGATCATCTATGGGCTTGCCGCCGGGGTACGGCAGTCCGAGCACGCGCGCAGTCTTATCAAAGCACTCACCGGCCGCATCGTCGCGCGTTGCACCTATGACCTTGAGGTCCGTATAGCTGCGCACATCGATTATAAGCGTATTGCCGCCGGATATTGCGAGGCAGAGGAAAGGCGGCTCAAGCTCGGGATAAGCTATGTAGTTTGCCGCGACGTGACCTTTAATATGATGAACCGGAATGAGCGGAACACTGAGACTCATGGCCGCCGCCTTTGCAAAGTTGAGTCCTACAAGAACCGTTCCGATCAGGCCGGGAGCGTATGTCGCAGCAACGGCGTCAATATCGCTTTTTTTGATACCTGCGGCCTGAACGGCGCGCTCGGCAAGGCGAGATATGACCTCGACATGGCTGCGCGACGCGATCTCGGGCACCACGCCGCCGTATATGGCGTGGAGGTCGGCCTGCGAGAATATTTGATCGGTCAGAACGTTTCTTCCATTCTCAACTACGGCAACGGCGGTCTCGTCGCAGGATGATTCAAAGGCAAGTATTTTCATTTCTCTTCCTCACTTAGAAAACAAGTCATCAGAACGGCATCCTCCTTCGGCCGGCTGTAATAGTCTTTTCGCCTGCCGACTTCGGTGTAGCCGTGTTTTTTATATAGGCACTGTGCCGGGGTATTGCTCTCGCGCACCTCTAGCGTTAAAAAGCTCAGTTTTTTCGCTTTTGCCCGTGCATAAAGCTCTGTCAGCAGCATATCGGCAATACCCTCGCGCCGCCTGTCGGGCGACACGGCAACATTGGATATATACCCCTCGTCGAGAACGTACATGAGCCCGACATAGCCCACTGCCCTGCCGCTTTCGTCCTCGGCGGCAAGGAATATGTGCATGTACTCCGATAGCTGTGCCATAAGCTGATCGCGCGTCCACGGCAACGAGAAACACTGCTGCTCAATGAGCAGGATATCGTCAATGTGCTCATGCCGCGTATCGACGATACGTACCATCACATGTCCTCCTCACGCAGCTCGTCAATGACGGCAAGCGTCTCGTCTTCTATGCGCAGAACACACTTTTTCCAGCCGAGCGGCAGCGTCGGAGGATAGATATCCTCGTCTGCAAGGCACATTATACGCTCGTCAAGATCCTGATACTCGTCAGAAAGCTTCTGCGCCTGCAGAGCCGTCATGCACAGCACAACGTCGCAGCGCTCCATTTGCTCTCGTGTGACCGGAACGGCATAGCTGTGCGGAAGTCTTATATCCAACGCCTCGCAGCACTTTTTTACACGCGGATTTATCTCGTCCTTTGCGCTTATTCCGCCTGAATAGGCCATGACCTCCGGGCAATAGTCGCCTTTAGACGAGTTAAAAACCGTCTCTGCGACGACTGACAGGCTGTTATCGTCGCAGACAAAAAGTATGCTTTTAACGGCGATGCCGTTAAAACCGCTCAGTTCCGCCTGCCGCTCGTCCCAGCGCTCAAGGCTGCGGTCTCCGGCCTGACTTTCGATATGGTGCGTAAGCTCGTGATGGAGCGTGCTTTTTAAGCGGCGGCGGAAGGTCTCGTCGTCCATGTCGCCGTACAGCTCGACAAACGAGCCGTAGTAGAGCTCGATATGCCGCCCCATTTTGTCGCGAAAATACATGCCAAGCGTATATCTTCCGTCATCATCGCGCACGGAGTCCTCAACAAAGCTGACGCCGCCGTTTAAGTTTTTAAAAATCTCCTCGGGGAGCTCATCAACAAGATCGTCAAGGATATCCCCTGCCTGTTCATATGTCAGCATCAGTGCGCCTCCGCCCAGCTGTGTCCTGTTTTTACGTCTACCGTGAGCGGTACGCTCAGCTGTGCAGCTCCGCTCATCTCCTCGCGCAGGATAGCAGCAACCCGCTGCGCTTCATTCTCGGGGCACTCGCATATGAGCTCGTCGTGCACCTGCAAAATCAGCTTTGCTTTCAGGCCTTCGGCTTTGAGCCTGTTATAAACATTAACCATTGCGAGCTTTATTATATCTGCCGCAGTGCCCTGAATGGGCATGTTGAGCGCAACTCGCTCGCCAAAAGAGCGGGTATTGAAGTTTGATGATTTAAGCTCCGGAAGATTGCGGCGGCGAGCATAGAGCGTCTCGACATAGCCATCGAGCTTTGCTTTTTCGACGATCGTTTTCATATACTCTCGCACACCGTCGTATTTTTTTAGATACGCATCCATATACGCCTTAGCCTCGGACTGCATTACGCCGATATCCTGCGCAAGCGACCATGCCGAAATACCGTATACTATCCCAAAGTTTACAGCCTTTGCGCGGCTGCGCTGGAGAGACGTTACCTCACTCAGCGGCGTATTGAACACCTGCGAGGCCGTTACCGTATGGATATCCTCGCCCGACAAAAACGCCTCCTGCATATGCTTGTCTCCGGATATGTGCGCAAGAAGTCTGAGCTCTATCTGGCTGTAGTCGGCATCGACGAGGACATTTCCCTTTGAGGCTATGAACATCTCGCGGATGTGGCTGCCGAGTTCCCTGCGTATCGGGATGTTCTGCAAATTGGGATCGGTGCTCGAAAGCCTGCCCGTGGCCGTGACGGTCATCTGGAATTTGGTCCTTATCCTGCCGTCGGTATCAATTAGCTTTAAAAGTCCGTCGGCGTAGGTGGATTTTAGCTTTGTAAGCATGCGGTAATCAAGCACCATCTGCACTATCGGGTGCTTTCCGCGCAGCTTTTCGAGCACATCTGCGTTCGTGCTCCAGCCGGTCTTGGTCTTTTTTCCTGCCGGCAGCATGAGCTTATCAAACAGCACCTCGCCGAGCTGTTTTGGAGAATTGATGTTGAACTCACAGCCGGCTTCGCTGTATATCGCCTGCTCAAGCTGCAATATCGTACCAGTGAGGCTCTCACCGAAGCTTGAAAGCGCCGCTCTGTCGATCATAAAGCCCTGCTCCTGCATATCCGCCAGAACACGGCACAACGGCATTTCTATATCATAGAATAACTTCGTCATACCGAGCTCCGTGAGCTTCTTCTCCGTCACATCGCGCAGCCTGTAAACGGCCTCCGCTCCAGATAGCTCCGTGCCGCAATAGCCGATGCTCATCCTGCCGAGCCCGTAATCGCTGCCCGTTGCATCCAGCAGATAGCATGCAAGCGCCGTATCGTAGACAAAGCCGTCGATCGGAAGTTTTTCGGCTATAAGGCGCGTCATAAATTCCTTTACATGGTGGCCTATCTTTTTGACCTCGTCGGAAAAAACGAACTGCATAAGTCGAGTGTAATCATCGCCGAGCAAATTCCAGCGCGCGAGATACACGGCTTTTCCGTCGCATATCTCAAAGCTGTCAAAGCTGAGATCAGCTGTAACTGCGATAGTCTCGGCCGCCTTGACGGCGTTTAATATATTGTCAAACGAGGCATCCTCGACATACGGCATGTGCTCGATCTTTGCTGAGGCCGCACTCTCCGCACTTCCGCTGAGTCCCCATTTTTCAATGAATTTATTAAAGCCGAGCTTTTTGAAAATGTCGTACAGCTCGGGTCTGTAATCTTCATGCCAGACCGCATCCTCAGGCTCAAAGTCAATGGGCGCGTCGGTTCGGATAGTTGCAAGCTCAAATGACAAAAACGCGCTGTCCTTTCCGTCGCGCAGCTTTTTGCGCACGCCTTCTTTCACGTCGAGCGTGTCGATATCTGCATAAATCGTCTCAAGGTACTTATATTTCTGCACAAGAGCCATCGCCGTTTTCTCGCCGACGCCTGGCACGCCCGGGATATTATCCGACGCATCGCCCATGAGTGCCTTGAGATCAACGATACACTTAGGTTCGAAGCCGTACTCTTCAAAAAAGAGCTCGGGCGTATATTCCGTCGTGGTTGTCTGACCCATGCGGCTTTTTACATGGCAGACATGCGTTGTTTCGGTTATGAGCTGGAAGCTGTCCTTATCGCCGGTGACTATGCGGCATTCCCAGCCGCTATTTTGGCATTTGGCTGCGACGGTTCCGAGCAGGTCATCGGCCTCAAAGCCCTCGAGCTCAAGGCGCAGTATGCCCATCGCGTCGAGCACCTGCTTGAGTATTGGCATCTGAACGGCAAGCTCCTCTGGCATGCCCTTTCGCTGAGCTTTGTAGCCCTCGTACCTCAGGTGGCGAAACGTCGGCGCTTTGAGGTCGAACGCGACGCACACGGCCTCTGGATTTTCGTCGTCAAGGAGCTTATGGAGTATAGAAAGAAATCCGTACACTCCGTTTGTGGGCGTGCCGTCGGGCGCATTGAGCATGCGGACTCCGTAAAAGGCACGGTTTACTATGCTGTTGCCGTCAAGTATCAATAGTTTCATTATTTCACCTCACCGCGCAGGCGGACGATCTCGTCTCGCAGCTGAGCCGCAAGCTCGAACTCGAGCATCTTTGCCGCAGCTTTCATTTCCTGTTCGAGCTTTTCGATAAGCTCCTTGCGCTCGCTTCTCGTGAGCTTCACGCCATCGGCGCGGCGCAGTGTTTTCTCACTTTCGCTGGATATCTCGATAAGCTCACGGACGCTTTTCACAATGGTTTTCGGCACGATGCCGTGCTCTTCGTTATACGCCGACTGCTTTGCACGGCGGCGTTCGGTCTCGTCAATGGCCAGGCGCATTGAGCGAGTTACCGTGTCGGCATACATGATAACCATGCCCTCGGCGTTGCGCGCGGCGCGGCCGATGGTCTGGATAAGGCTCGTTTCGCTTCGCAGGAACCCCTCCTTATCCGCGTCGAGGATAGCAACAAGGCTGACCTCAGGGAGATCAAGGCCCTCGCGCAGGAGGTTAATGCCGACGAGCACGTCGAAGTCACCCATGCGAAGGCTGCGAATGATCTCCATTCGCTCGATAGCTCCGATATCATGGTGCATGTAGCGGCACTTTATACCGACGGCACCGAGGTATTCGGTAAGATCCTCGGCCATTTTCTTCGTGAGCGTCGTCACCAGCGTGCGCTGACCCTTTTCGATACGGAGGTTTATCTCGCTTATCAAATCGTCGATCTGGCCTTCGATCGGGCGGACGGATATCTCCGGGTCGAGCAAGCCCGTCGGACGGATGATCTGTTCGGCGATCTGCCCTGCCCTCTCGCGCTCGTAGTCGCCGGGCGTTGCTGAGACATACACTGCCTGATTTATACGCTCCTGAAATTCGTCGAACTTCAGCGGTCTGTTATCGTAGGCCGACGGCAGGCGGAAGCCGTATTCCACAAGAGATTCCTTGCGCGCATGATCACCGCGGTACATTGCCCTGACCTGCGGCAGCGTGACGTGGCTTTCATCGACAAACAGGAGAAAATCCTTCGGAAAATAGTCAAGCAGCGTCATGGGTGCCGAGCCCGCCGGACGGTTTGAAATTATGCGAGAGTAGTTTTCGATGCCGGAGCAGTAGCCGAGCTCCTGCATCATCTCGATATCATAATTTGTGCGCTGCGATATGCGCTGCGCCTCCAAAAGCTTACCGTTATCCTGAAAATACTTCACGCGTTCGGCGCATTCAGCCCGGATATCATCAATGGCACGCGCCATTTTATCCCGGCTTACGACGTAGTGGCTGGCCGGGTATATCGCGGCATGATTCAAATAGCGAATCGGTGCGCCGGTCACGACGTTTACTTCGCTTATTCTGTCCACCTCGTCGCCAAAAAACTCAACGCGGATGGCCTTATCATTTGAATAGGCCGGGAATATCTCGACCGTGTCACCGCGGACGCGGAACATGTTGCGTTCAAACGCAATGTCATTTCGCTCGTAACGGATCTCGATGAGCTTGCGCAGCAGCTCGTCAAAGCTGCGCGTCTGTCCCGGGCGAAGTGATATGACCATGTTTTTGTAGTCGATCGGGTCGCCAAGACCATAGATGCATGAGACGGAGGCTACGACTATAACGTCACGGCGCTCAAAGAGACTGGATGTTGCGCTGTGCCGCAGACGTTCGATCTCGTCGTTTATGGAGCTGTCCTTTTCAATAAATGTATCGGTGTGCGGAATATAAGCTTCGGGCTGATAATAGTCGTAGTACGAAACAAAGTATTCGACCGCATTATCGGGAAAAAACTCGCGAAACTCCGAGCACAGCTGCGCGGCAAGCGTCTTATTATGCGCAAGCACGAGCGTCGGACGGTTGAGCCTTTCGATGACGCTTGCCATCGTGAAGGTCTTACCTGAGCCGGTGACACCGAGGAGCACCTGTTCATCGAGACCGTTTTCGATGCCGCGAACGAGCGTGTCTATCGCCTCCGGCTGATCGCCCATTGGAGAGTATGAAGATTTCAGCACGAATTTATCCAAGGTTATGCTCCTCACAATAGTTTTACATTATATTATACCACGCTCACAGCATAACGGCAAGATAAGTTGCTTATCAAAAAGCGCCTCATCCGCAGGCAATTGGACACGGCGGTTTAACGGTTTTGCCGGAAATCCCGATACCGGACGACCGCGATCACCGTATCCGTGGCAGCCTTAATGCGCCGCTAAAAAAACCTCCGGCCGAAGCCGGAGGTTTGGGATCTGATTTGCACTTAGAGCTGGATGGCTGCCCAGTCGATGTCGGGGAGCTTCTCGGTCCACTTCTCATAGATGCTGTCGCCTACGCGCTCAGCCTTATGGTTGTTGGTCGCTTCCTGAACATCACGGTAATACCATGCGTCAAAGTCCATGTTGTCGCTCCACATATTCATCTGGTCGGTCGGCAGCAGGTCGGAGTTAGACTCCGTCACGCGGTCGAGGACACGGTTGATCATTGCGAAGGTCTCTGCGCGCTTGATGTTCTGGTTCGGGCGGAAGGTACCGTCGGTGTAGCCGTCGATCCAACCGTTGCCGGCTGCCAGCTCGATGTACTTCTGTGCCCAGTGGCCGTTGATGTCGCTGAACGTCTTGGTATTAACGTCGAGCTTTGCAAAGCGAGCGATGATCGTTGCGAGTTCTGCACGGGTGATCGGTGCGTTCGGCTTGAACGTGCCGTCGGTGTAACCGCTGATGATCTCCGCGTTTGTGAGCGTTGCGATCGAGCGGCGGCACCATGCGCCCTGTGCTACGTCGCTGAAGCTGCAATCGTCAGTCATGAAGGTACTGCGTGCCTCGTCGGTCAGCAGGCGGAAGAATATCGCCGCGACCTCTGCACGGGTGATGTTGTTGTTCGGGCGGATCGTACCGTCGGTGTAGCCGACGATGTAGTTGAAGTGATCCTCTTTGTTCAGCGGCTCGACGGCCTTGAGCGTACCGTCAACATACTTGATGTTGTAATTCTTCGTCACGTCCTCGCCCTTGGCGTTCTTGATGACCGCGTCGGACGCTACGTTCGGGGACTGGCCGGGCTCAAGCTGCTCGCCGGTGATCTTGACGGATTCGATGACATCGCCCTTTGCGAGATCGGTGTTCTCATACTCGCTGCAGGTAACGGGGGCAATGCCATCCTTGCTGCCTGCGGTGATAGTAAGATCCATCGGGGTGATGGTCAGGACGCCGTCGGCCTTGATTACGAACTTGACGTTCTTAAAGAGTGCGTTGGTGTTCTTGAACTGCTCGGACTTGAGACCCATCTCGTAGGTGCCTGCGTTCACGCCGCTTGCAATGTCCTTACCGGAGAAGGTGAAGTCCTTCTCGGTGTAGCGGGAGTCGCTGATCTCGACGGTGTAGCCCTTAACGTTGTGCTCGGTGCCGTCGTATACGACGCTGTCGCTGTTGCCCGTGATCGTTACCGTGATCTCGGTGTAGATGCCGGGGTTGACGGGGCGTGACTTGATGGTAAGTATACCGTTAGTTGCCTTGGTTATAATGTAATTACCTGTTCTGTCAACAGTGTCAACCGTAGTGGCTACAAACTCAGCGGGATAATCGCCGATCTTTGTGCCTTTCGCGCCGACAGTGATCACAGAGAAGTCCGCACCTTCGGGAGCACCGGTGAATCCGGAAACGGAGTGCTCTTTGCCGTCGTAATAGACAGTATCGCTATTGGCGGTTATTTCTACGTTCTTATAGTAGTAGAAATTGATCTCTTTGTTCAGGCCTACAGTGATTGTCACTGGCTGTTTGGAGACAGCGGTATAACCCTCAATATTGGGCGGAGTTGTCGTAAACTCTGTTTTATAAGTAAGCCCCTTAACTACCTCTGTCTTGATTGGAGTGGTCTTGTAACCATTCCAATAGCAATTGATGGTGCATTCAAAGTCAGTTCTCGGAGCAAGCATGCCATAGATTGTCATGCCGTTAGCTTTCATTTCAAGACCCGTGCCAACCTTTACAGGGGTACCTGCATTCAAATACCAGCCTTTAAATGTGTAGCCGGGAATATCCGTTGCTTCGGGTTCGTTTGTAACAAAGAAGTCATTCCCTACTTTATAGGTTTCGCTAGCAGGAGCTTTGAGATTTTCATCGTTGATGATATTAAACTGCTCATCAACATAGACATAGTTCACATCAGCAACAGGCTCAGCTACCCAAACGCCGGGAACGTTGAAATGGAGTGTCTCATCTTCCCCGTCGATTTTGAGCAGTGTGTCGCCATTGGTGGCGTACCACTTATCGTACTCAAATCCATCTCCGTTAGTGTTAACTTTCACCTTATATGTGAGAGTGTAGCTTACAGTTACCGATCCGTTATTGTTGTCGGTTGCCTTGCCGGTAGAGGGAGTCCAAACGATGGTCTTGGGGCTGTTTGCTGTCGCATCATTGATTTTGCAATCAGTGAGTGAACTGTCCAGCAATTCCATGTACTTACCCATCGGGTCGATAACGGTGAAGCCGGTGGTCAAATTCAATTTTCCAATGATATCTTTTGCAAGCGTGTTATTAAGCCAGCTTACATTATCATCTATGGCTGGCCTATTACCCTCATATGCGCAGCCCTCACTTGCGATAGCGTTAAGTAAATTATTCAGACTTTCTTTACTATTATCTCGTTTATAATTTTCATTATTAGCTTCTGCAACTGTGAAAACTGTGCAGTTATAATCATCGCGCAGTAAATCTGCGGTGTCCCTTGTACTGCTTAAAATCCAGTCATCATATTCATTATCCTCACCGTATGCGTTCGGCCAACTATTTGTCATAACGATGGCATATTTATCTGTATTTTTAATAACCTCATCTGCAAAACACTCATACGCTTTATACAAACCCTGCTCAAGGTTTTTCTTATCTGCTGTTTCAGCGGTAAGGTTATAAAAAACATCGTCGATAGCCGCAATTGCCGCTGTCTTACCTTCCGGTGTGGAAACGTCTACCCATGTTCCATGCGCAGCAGCCGTTCCCTGATAGGAGACTATCTGAACATATCTGCCTGCATCAGATGTCGAGCCAGCATAATTATCGATAAATGCTTTTGCGGCATCCTTTTCGGCTTTAAGGAAGCTCTGATCAGCGGTTATGGTGTTCACATTATAGCCGTCCGAATCTTTGAAGCCACATCCATTATAGTGCACTTTACTAGGAGCCCTTCCGCACTCAGCACAAGACTGTGATGCGTAAGACGCGTCAAGCACGAGTGCAACTGCTGTCTTTTTTGCAGTTGCGGTCACATTGAGGGTGATATCGTATGTATTGTCGCCCTCTGCCTTGGCAGCAGTCTTGCTGTAGGTGATATTCGCGCCGGTCGCAGAGGTCTCGTCCTGCGCGGGATACTGCTTAACTGCATTTGCGGCAGTAAGCTTATCATCCGGAGTCCAATTTTCGCCATTGGTATCATATGAGCCATAGACGATGTCGCCCTTCTGCGCACCAGCGGACTCTCCTGTATCAGTCCCTCCATTTTCATTTCCTGTACTATCTGCCAATGCAGAGAACGGCAGGAGAGTGAAAATCATACAGATGCACATGAGAAGAGCCAGTATACGTTTTTTGGAATTCATACTTTTTCTCCTTTTCGTAATATGATTTGATTCTTCTTGCGGCTTGCCTATGGCAGCCGCCGCTAATCTGATTTTACCATTTTCGCAACAGATTTCAAGTCATTTTCGTAATTTTTTATGACAAATTTGAAACTATTTTTCCAGCTTTAAGGATTTTTCCGTACCCAGTGTGCAATAACACACAAATTAAAGGACATTGTTCAGCAATTTGTAGCTTTGTCAAAATTTTTAAAGTATCTTAATTGCGGAAAAATCACCTCATCCGTCGGCTTCGCCGACACCTTCCCCTCAAAGGGGAAGGCAAGGACGATGGTTTTCTGTGCTGCAAAGATTTGCGACCCCTCAGTCATCTTCACTGACAGCTCCCCTTACGCAGGGGAGCCAAGGGAGTGCGGCGCACAAACGCAGTGTGCCGACCAAGCCAAAAAAAAGCGGGCGGGCAATGCCCGCCCCTACGTTATTGATTTTTGTTCCGACTATGCCCGTAGGGGCGACCATTGGTCGCCCGTCGTGCAGGTTTTGCCGGAAGCGACCCCTCAGTCGGCTGCGCCGACAGCTCCCATTGTGCAGGGGGGGCAGTTTTTCACCTCATCCGTCAGCCTCCGGCTGACACCTTCCCCTAAAAGGGGGAAGGCAATATCACAGCTTCGAAAAACGTGAGACCATGCAGGTGAACTCTGCGCGTGTCGCACCGCCGAGAGGATCGAGGATGCCGCCGGATTTGCCGCTTATGATGCCGTTTACGTTCGCCCAGCGCATGGCCGGTACGGCGTAGGCACTGACGGAGGACGCGTCGGAGAATCTGTCGGCATACGAGATCGGTGCTTTGAGCGTGCCGCCCGAAACAACTTTGTCGGCATAGCGGAACAGGAACGCCGCAAGCTGTTCGCGTGTGACGGCCGCGCCGCCGCCGAAGCGCGTGTCGGTGAAGCCGCTGGCTACGCCTGCGTTATACGCCCATGTGATCGCGTTGTGGCTCCATGACGCGGTGTTGTCCGTAAACGGACAATCAAGGCCGCTCACCGACGGCGAACCGGCCATGCGGTAGAGCACCGCGACGACCTGCGAGCGGGTGACGATCGCTTTCGGCGTGAAGGTGTTCGCACTCGTGCCGCTGATGAGGCCGTTCTCATAAGCATAGACGAGCTCGGAGCGGTACCACGCATCGTCCGCTACATCGATAAACGGCAGCGGCTCGTACAAATCTCCGGTTTGCTTCGAGGTCATGTAATCGGCCGGGATGCTCAGCATCCACGACATGCCGAGTTCGCCGTAGTGCGCGCTCATGATGCCGACAATGTTGTAAAGAAGCGTCGCCATCTCGTCCGGGCAGGCCGTGACGATCTTCATCAGCATCTGCACCAGCGGGCGCACCATCTCCTTGACCTGGGCGGCATTATACTCGGTGATACCGGCCTCGCGCATCGTGTCGAGGAATATGTCGGCAACGACCGTGACCGCACTGTCCTCGCCCTTCATCAGCGACGAGATCAGACGCGCCATGTTGTCCTTCGCATTAACTGCAAGGCTCTGCTTGACGGTCTCCCACTGGTCGGGATAGGTGCCGATGAGCGGCAGAACGAGCTCCTGAATGTCGTCCTGCGCGGCATATACCTCGGCGCGGGTAGTGAACACCTTGGTGAAGAGCTTCTCGACAAAGGTGTCAAGAAATTCGCCCTGGGTCATGACGTCGCCGCGGATGCCGGAGATGATCTTATCCGCGGTCGCGCCTGGGGTAACGGTGACGTATTTGAAATCGTCGATGCGGTATTTGCCCGCGTTTTCGAAGGTGTTGAACACCGCAAGCATGTTTTCCTTGAGCTCGGCGTAGTTTGAGTCGAGCTTCGCGGACGGCATGACATGGTCAACGCCGTAGCGGGCGAAGCCCATGCACTCGGGCGCTACGCGCACGACAAGATCGTTGTAGTTTATGACGTTGTGGATGTTTTCGTAGATCCTGCCGCCAACCTTGTTGATATCGGCTCCCATGGGGGCCTCGAAGGTGTAAATATACATATCCTTCGGTGAGAGGGTCACGTTTTTTCCGACGGAGGCGCCGGACATGAACATGTCATCAAGCGCGCCGCCGAGGAGGTTCGCTCCCGCCGCTCCGCGGCTGTAGCCGGTGCACCAGATCTTAATTTTTCCGGTGATCTCGCTGTGCTTTGCAAGATAGCTCTGCAAGAATTCGAGCGCCTTGTCGCGGCAGATGGCAAAGCCTGTGTGCTCGCCCTCAAGGCCGACGTTAAGGTCGCCCGCCCACTCGGCGTAGTAGCCACAGCCGCGCAGTCCGATGGCGATGACAGTGTACTTCTCGCCGTTTACGCGGATCTCCTTATTTGCGATGCCGACGCCGAAGGTGTTGCGGCCGGGACGGGTGGTGAAATCCTCGTTTGCCTCAAAGTCGGAAAAGCCGATCTGCTCGAAGAAATCTTCGAGGTTTGCCGGGCCCTCGCGGTAGCGCTCGGGGTCGGCGACATTGCCGGAGGCAAGACACATTGCCATGGTCACCGCGGCAAGATCCTGCCTGTACTGATACGCCGTGTTAGTGAAGTAGCCGTCACTGTAAGTGAACGGACACGGATGATCCGTCTCCATGTCATCATGCCCGGCGTTGAACATGATGCTGCCTGTGATGGTCTCATAGCCGTCTCCCGCCGCCAATGCCGATGCAGGCACGAGCGAGACGAGCAGCATGAGTACCAGCACGATGCTGAGTCCTCTTTTCATTTTTTCTTCCTCCATTTTATATTGATTCTTCCTTTTCGATCATTGCAAACATAAGCGTCAGAAGTCCCGCCTCGGGGAACGGGCAGAATATGCCGGGGTTTGTCATGCTCATCATGAGTATGCCGATGTAAGACAGGGCAAAGGCGCATACTCCGGTGCTTTTTCTGCCCTGCCACAGCATTTTAAGGCGCTTAACAAGCATCCAGCCGTAGGCCGCGATACCCGCAAGCCCCATCGAGCTTATGACCTGAATGACGGCATTGTGATAAAACACAAGACTTCCCGGAACGTAGGCTCTGAATATCTCAATATCCTTAGTGCTGCCGATACCTATGCCTAATACGGGATGGCTGAGGAAATTGTTTATGCCGCGCCTTATAAATTCTATGCGCGTCTTATCGCCGGCAGCGGCGTTTTCTATGCGTGCGGCGTAGAGCTCCGGCACTATAACGACAGCCGCCGCCACCGCGAGCAGCGCGGCGCAGCCGAACAGCAGATCATACAGTCTGCGGCTTTTCTTGTTGGTAATGTAAATGTATATAGCGCACATCACAAGCAGCACCGAGCCGAACAGCAGACCGCTGCGCGAGCCGGTCATGACCATGGCAACATACATAAAGGCCGTGCCAATGAGATAAAGATTGCTGCGTTTTGCAAGGATGCATATCGTGGGTATTACCATTAGAAATACGCTCGTTACAAAGTTGCGCTGCTTGAAAAACAGCACTCCGCCCTTTTCGAGGAATTTCTCAAAGTTTTGAATATAAAAGCCGAAGACGACGATCACAAACAGCAGACCTCCCGTATACAATATCCGAGCTACGCGCTCGAAACGGTCGTAATCGCGCTTATTTTCAAGACGCGAACGGAAAATGAGATACAGCACAAACTGTCCGAGACCGAGGCCGAGGGTATAGTACAAGCCCATCGGCGCAAAGTAGTCCTCTGCCGATATAACGCCCACGCCGCCGAGGATAAGCGCCGCCGAAACGGCAATGAAGGGATATGTGAATTTACCGAACACGATCTTCCGCCGGTAATAGATGAGGTTAAATATAAGCGCAAGGGCAAACGGAACGATGGCATACCACATATACTGCGTGAGGACGGAAAAGTCCTTATAGTACGATACCGCCGTCAGAAGCGTGAACATAACCGTCGGCATTACTGCCAACAGATCGTCCGAGAATATCATGGCCATAACACACAGGAATACATAAAAGTACATGCACTCGAGCGCTGCGTCACAGAAAACGGCTGCGCACTCTGTAACCAGCAAAAACGGTAAATAGTATTTGCTGTTCCACACCGCATTCACCGCTGTCCGGCCCTTTTGAAAAAGTGATCTAAACATGTATACCTCTTTGGTTTTCAAATATGCCGACGAGCTTGGCATAGAGCTCATCGGGCTTTACGGGCTTGAGGATATAGCCCGAGAAATCGCTGAGCGCTCCTCCCTGCTCATTTATAAACGCATCGGCTGTCATTGCAAGTATGGGAACTACCGGACTGCACCGCTTTCCGGAGGCTCGGATTCGAGATGCCGCCTCAATGCCGTTCATCTCCGGCATCTGAATATCCATAAGGATGCAGTCGTAATAATAATCCGGCTTTGAACGGAAAAGCTCCACCGCTTCCCTGCCGTTTTCCGCGCAGTCGACCACAGCGCCGTGACGTTCAAGCAGGCGGCAGGTTATAGTCGTGTTTATAGCTACGTCGTCAACGACCATTATGCGCCGTCCGTTTATCGCCGAACAGTCGACACTCTCCTTTTCCTTGACTGCCGCCTCACCGAGCGAATACGGGATATCGACGAAGAACGTCGTTCCAACACCAAGCTTGCTTTTTACGGATATGGTGCCGCCCTGAAGGTCTATCATGCTCTTGCAGATGGCCATACCGAGTCCGCTGCCGGCAGCCCTGCCGCCGTTTGCGCTCTGCTCCTGCGTGTACGGCTCAAAGAGGTGCCCTATAAATTCTTCGCTTATGCCGACGCCGGTGTCGGACACTTCGAGATGTAGAATGGACGATTTTTCACTCATCATCTTCTGCGAGGCAAGAAGCGTTACACTGCCGCCTGCCTTTGTAAACTTGTTTGCGTTGGACAGAAGATTGTTGAGTATCTTGCGAAGAGAAAGCTCGTCACCGAGGACATTGGGGGCATTAAGCCCATCGGTGTTGATTATAAATTTCACGCCCTTGCTGCTCATTGTCGCGCTGAACACCGAATACACCTCGTCGAGCACGACGGAGATATCAAAGGGCTTTGTGTTTATCTCGTACTTGCTGCTTTCGATCTTACTCATGTCCATGATGTTGTTGAGCAGGCTCAGAAGATACTGCGAAGCCTGGTCTATCTGATTCAAGTAATCGCGCAGCTCATCGTCATGCCCCTCGCCTACCATCTCACGTGCAAGGTATGTCAGGCCGGCAATAGAGTTCATTGGCGTGCGTATCTCATGTGACATGTGCGAAAGGAACTCGCCCTTTGCACGGCTGGAGTCCTGCGCAAGCTCAACGGAGTTGCGCAGAAGCAGCTGCGCCTCAATGTCCTGCGTTATATCGGTAGCAACGCAGACATAGTGCGATTTGATACCGCCCGTCACAATAGGTGAAAACGCGCATCTGAGCGTAATGTCCCTGCCGTCGCCGGTTTTGAATGGGATATCGACCATATATCCGCCGCTGCCGTCGGAAGCGGTCAGCGCCGCTACAACCTTTTCGGCCGTTTCACCATCGACATTCTCGCGCAGCGTCTGCAAGGCCGAGCGTTCGGCAAAATAGCTTGCCGGCAGTCCGAGCACTTTCTCGGTATTCGCGCTTACAAAGCAATACCTGCTCTCTCCCTTGGGCTTTATGAGAATTACGTTTGGGATAAATGCGGTCATGCTCGAAAACAGATGCTCGCGCTCGGCTACCTGCTTATACAGCGCCGCGTTTTTTATCGCGATAGACGCTATGGCCGAAACGGTGCTGAGGAATGAGAAATCGGCATAGGTGTAGCCTACTCCCTTTTCCTTTTCAGCAAGGAGCAGAAGTCCGACGACGCTGCCGCCATCCTTGAGCGCACAGATGCAGGATATGCCATAATCGGAGAACAGCTCCTTCTCCGAGCCCCACATTGATTTATAAAGAGGATCGGCTTCAAATTCCTTTATGATAATATGGTTTCGGCCAGAGCTGTCATCCTCAAAATACTTTACACAGGGATGGTCGGCCGCGATGGTGAACGCGGCAGGCTTTAGTGGCATCGCGCTGCACATGGGAACATACTTCCCGTTTTGCAGCAAACAGATATAAAGCTGGTTTACATGGATCTCATTTTTGATGACCTTGACGGTTTGACGCAGTATACTGTCGATATCCAGCGTTTTTGAAACGCTGTCACTGTATTTTTTTATGCGGCTGCCCTGCCGCTCATCATCAGAGAATATTGACATGAGGAGCTTGCGGAACGCGGCTATCAGGCCAAACAGTATGATCGCCAGAGCCAGAAACGCTTCGACCTCCGGGCTTCCGAGGTGGCCGCCTATCCGCTTGAACAGCGCGACGGTTTTCTGGAAAAACAGCGCGGCCACGCCGACGCACATGACAGTAGATACAAGCATGAGTATACTGCTCGATATGACCGGCGTTGTGTTGAACATTCTGCGCTTATACAGCGAGCGGATAAACAAAACGGCAAAAGCAAGCCCGAACAGCGTATCCCACGGGAAAGTATTTCCCGGGAGTATCTGCACTATATTGCCGATGGCCATCAGGAAGCAGCCGATGATGAGTTCGGCAACACCCGGGGCTTTTTTGCCCTTGGTGTAGAGTATTCTGCGGAAAAGCTTCAGGATAGAACCGACGATGAACATGAAAAACACTGTCGGTATGCCGATCTTCCAATCCATCGCATAGGTATAAACCGCCATACCGCTGCTGTCTACGGAAAGCTTCGGCGGCGCGAGGAAAAAGCCCGTTGCGGAAACAATAAGTATGATCAGCGTTCCTGCAAACCATATTATGCGCTCAAGGCTGTTTTTTACGTTTGCAAACTGATAGACATAGTTATAAACCAGAAACGCTATTGAAAACAGCGCGAGCAATGAAACATAGTACCAGAATTCATAGCTCGGGAAAACGTTCAGGCGCATAAACACCGTTCCGCCCGTCCACAGCACGAGGTCGCCCAACAGCACGAGCCATGCGCGCATCTCGCGGCTGCGCTCTGCCGCGCAGAAGGCCACGAACATAAGGGCAAAGCACAAAAACGCCGCAATATTAATATATATGTAGGATACGTTCATGCTTTATCCTCCGTGTACTGCGCTGTTTCAGTTCCGCCGAGCATGGCTTTGAGCCATAACGGATCGGGGTTTATACGGCTCATCTTCATTCCCTGCTTTTCTTCAAAGCTCTCTATCGTTTTATACGGCAGTATGCTTATTTGCAGGGGTTCTATGTTAAGGAGCTTTTTCAGATCCTTATAGTCGCTGTCAAAATATCTGAAATACACAGAAAGATGCTCGGTGAGCACCTGCTTTGTGACAACGTCGTTTGCCCGCGCCTCGGGCGTTACCTCAAGGTAGATATGCAGAAACGGCGTATTATCTCCGTCATATTCCTTTGCCGCTATCCAGTCGCCGATACCGAGCTTTGACATGCGTATGACCTCGGCGATGGATTTTTCGGTTATGCGTGTAAAACCGGCAATATCTATGACCGTCGGGATACGGTCGACATAGGTAAAGCGCGGAACTCCGGTCACCTTATCGACCTCGGTGCATCTGTAAACATCGCCGATGCGATAGCGCATGAACGCGCCGCCGTGCAGCACGCTTATCACGATCTCGTACTTTGCGCCGGTGCGCACCTCATCCATGAGGCAGGTAAGCGGCGTATATGCCGGGTCCGCGAGGTTTCGCAGCATTTCGCTTTCCGGTATAAACTCATAAAAGCAGGAATCCGGGAAAAGAACCATTCCGCGCTGCTCCCATGTATCGCAGCCGACACAGGTCGATTCCGTTCCGGCCGCGACCTCGACGGGAGTTACGCCCCAGGCCTCGGCAAGCTTATCGCGGTAGCACTTTCCGTCCGTTCCCGTGCACGCAAAGCCCGTTATGCGGAAAAGGTCGACGGGACGTATCCTGCGGTGCTCCCTGCGGCAGTTATATTTTGCTTTCAGATATCGCGCGGCGATGACCGGAGATATCTGCACTCCCCCGCCGCCACCGCCCGAGGATATCTGTTTATCGAAATTTTCGGTTATGTAGTTTGCGACACTGCCCATGGCAAAGAAATAGTCGATGCCGCCGTTAAAGGCCATTTTGAAGCCCTTTTTCATGCGCTGACTGAAGCTGATGTCGGAATACTCATCACTGTCGGGCAGCCACTCAAAGCGCATCTCCTCATTCATAAGGCTCGGGATAAGTCCGGTTTCATACGGAAGCGGTGCGCCGCCGTACAGAAATCTATGCCCCGGGCGAATGTTAAAATCGGCTTTTCCGTGGCCGGAGACAAGCATCGCCATGGCCATGATATTGTGCTTATACGAATCGAGCATCCTGCGCGTATACGGTGCTATCTTTATCGGGCGCAGACCGCCCTCCCACGTTGTTTCAATCCATATGACTGGATCTTCGGGAAGCGAATCCGGATCGCGGCGAAACAGAACATCCGCGTAATTTTCGTAGCTTGTAAGCGGCATGGTGTGCAGAAATTGCTCAATGCTCTCGGGTGCCTGATCCTTGTATATGCTCTTTCCGAGCTCGGATGCGCACCATGAATTTATCTGCTCCTGCATGAGGCGGCGCTGAATATACATGTATTCTTTTATATTAAGCTCCAGATAGCCGCAGTATTCGTTCCAAAGCTGCTGCTTACTGAATTTCCTTAGTTTCTGTTGAAAGGTCATATCTTCCGCCCAAAAAGCTATTTTTTGAATATCTCTTTTATCCCGGTCGACGTTGGGATCAAAAACGGCACACGGGTCTTGTATTCGGAGTAGCCGCCGATGGAGCGTGGGAAAAACCACTTATCTTCAGCCGCCGCAAGCAGCAGATTTAAAAGCACATAAAGCAAAACATCCGCCCACGGCAGGGCTGCGGCATAGTGCAGCGCAATATACAGCCCCGCGAAAAAGAGAACTCCGGGGTGACGGCACAGTGCGTAAAAGCCCTTGTCGTACACCTGCCGCCCGTTTTCCTGACTTACATACGCATCTTTAACCGAAAATGAGCCGAACAGTGCATAAAGCAGGACGAGCAGAAACGCTGCCGCTACCACGCACCACGAAGCATCAAGGATTTCAAAGTCCATTCTCAGCGCTGTCACAGCAGCGAGCGCAATAAGTCCTGCCGGAAAACACAGGCGCAAAGCTCCCTTATGCCACACGGCATCGTTCACATCCCCCAGCAGCATCAGGAAAAATGCCGCCGCGCCAATGAATATCATAGGCTGTTTATCATGGCAACGGCCGATGCATACTCGCGCTCAACATTGACGCGATACTGCGCTGCCTCTGCGGCATCGCCGCGGCGCAGAGGCTCTGTTATGCTTTTCATAGCCTCAAAAAGGCCGGTGAACCCAAGCATACCGGAGCTTCCCTTGAGCGAATGAGCCGCACGAAACCCCTCCTGCGCGTCAAGAGCATCAAGCGCCGACATCAGATGTTCGTAATTTGCATCGGAAATGAACATATCCAGCAGACTGCGCAGGAGCTCTTCGTCCCCCGCGACGCGCTCTATAGCGCCGGCATAGTCGTATCCACGCGCGGCGTAAGCGAATTTGATCTCAGACATTTGCAGTCTCCTTATACTCGAATATCTCCGACGGGCGGCCGCCTGTCTTGCAGTCGAGCGTTATGCCGACCTCACCGAGAGAATGCATGTACTTGAGATATCTGCGCGATGTGACTGTAGAAAGGCCGAGCCCCTCGCTTATCTCCGTGAGCGGCATCTTCCTTCCGGCATTCTTGCACATGAAACTCCTGACCGTCTCAAGGGTCGTCTTATTTATCTTGCCGGGGTTCACAGCACCGGAGGCTGACTGCTCGGCGGTGTTATAGTTCCTGTGCGGGCAAAGGAGCGTATCGACCTTATCCTGCGTCCAGACATGAGTGGTTTTAATGAGTTTCATAACCGTGTCAAACCGGGCGACTGCTTTTTCAAGGCGCGCCGAATTAAATGGCTTCAATATGTAGTCGCAGATGCCGTAGCACATGGCCGAACGGATGACCTGATAGTCATCGGCCGAGGTTATCATGATCACCTGCACATCGGTGTTGAATTTTCTAAGCTCCGCGAGAAATTCAATGCCGTTCATGCCGGGCATGAAGTAATCCAAAACGATGAGCTCTGCCCCGTCGGGCTTAGCTTTAAGGTATTCGAGCGCGTCGCTGCAGCGGCGATAATTGCCATCGAGCTTCAGCTGAGTAAATTTACCAAGTTGCTTTTCAAGGATCGAACAGACCATCAGGTCGTCCTCAACGATCAAAGTTTTATACACAAAAACACCTCTATCTGTCTTATAGCCGCAGTACGGCAGTATTTGCCCTAAAATTTATAATATTTATTTTACCAACTTTTTTTATCCCGGTCAACAGAAACAGGACAATTAGTTTTTAAATATCCGAGATATTTCGCTGACCGTTTTCCCCTTGCAAGGAGCGTTATATCGTGATACAATTAGCAAAAATCCATCGGAGGCTACGCCATGACAAACGACGAAAAGATCGATCTCAAAAAAGAGATCGAGGAGCAGGACGGTTATCAGTACAGCGACGAGCTGTTCTATACCGGCGAGGGCGATCTGCTTGATACCGCCGAGGGCAGGGCAAAATTCTGCCGCATAAACGAGACGACGGTTTTCAAGAAAAAAGATCCCACGGTTTGGAATAACTACATCTGGGTGTTCAATAATCAGGGCGTGGGCATGACGATAAAGCGTCAGAGCCACGTCGATCCCCAGCTTATGGAGTGCATCGACTATGACGCTGACGGCAACCCAATCGGCAAGGCTTACGAGCCGACGTGATAAAAAAAGCAGGTTCACAAATGTGAACCTGCTTTTTTAATTCTTATACTTATTTATTCCTTATCACCATGTATGCTATGCCGCTGAGGAGGAATGCTGCGATGGCAGGGAGTGAAAGTATCAGTCCGTAGAACAGCCATGCGGAAAGATTGAACGTTATGCTAAGTCCTGAGGCCTCGGGTAAAATAAACCACGCAAGAAGGAAAATTTCAAAAGCAAGGAGCAGTAGGAAATCATACTTTCCGCGCTTTTTACCGGCTATCGTCAGAACGACAGCGCCGAGAACGGGCAGGATATAAAGATACCAGATTCCGTATATCGTATCGGGAGGTATCATCGGCCCGCCGCCGACCCGCTGTGCTATAAGACTTAATCCGCAGAGACAAAACAGTATGGCATAAGCCCACCATTGGCGTTTTTTACAGTTTTCCACAGTAATTCCCTCCTTAATTAAGATTGTAAGCATATCGTATCATATACGCAGCACTTATCACAACATGTTTTTATAATTATAAGAATTTGTGGCATTATTACCAACAAAAAGCGCAGGCTCACGGTCGTGAACCTGCGCTTTTTTATTCAAAATTACTTATTCCACTCGGCGACCTGAGTGCGCAGCCAATCTGCCCACTGGTCGATACCCTCGCCTGTTCTTGCGGAGATGGGGATAATGGTGATGTTGGGGTTGAGTTTCTTGACGTACTCTTTGCATTTTTCAAGGTCAAAGTCGAAGTACGGCATGACATCGATCTTATTTACGAGCAAAACGTCGCAGATCGAGAACATCAGGGGGTACTTGAGAGGCTTATCATGACCCTCGGGAACAGATAGGATCATGGCATTCTTGACAGCACCGGTGTCAAACTCAGCGGGGCAAACGAGGTTGCCGACATTTTCAAGTATCGCAAAGTCGATATTCTCCGTGCCGAGACCTTCGAGGCCCTGCTTGGTCATGCCTGCATCAAGGTGGCACATGCCGCCGGTGTGCAGCTGAATGACTTTTGCCCCGGTCTCCGCGATCGTGTGTGCATCGACGTCCGAGTCGATATCCGCTTCCATGACGCCTATGCGCATCTCATCCTTGAGGGCTGCTATAGTTGCCTTGAGGGTAGTCGTTTTTCCCGATCCGGGGGATGACATGAGGTTCAGGAGGAACGTTTTTTCCTGCTTGAGCTCCTGTCTGAGCTTATCCGCTTCCCTGTCGTTATTTTCAAACACGCTTTTTTTGATTTCCAGTACTCTGAAGCCTTCCATTATCAATGCACCTCTATCTTTATTAGTTTAGTGAATTCATTATTGTACTCAGGACATTATCGAAATTCCTGCTGTTTACCGAGTATTCGGCACTGGCAGATGCAGTCGTACTCTCGCCTTTTTTGCGCATTACATCAACTGCGTCCATAAGCTTTTCGTAGATGGCAAACTCGGACGACGAGTTCTCTTTGCCGATGGCGGCAAGGTAACCGGAATCTCCGACAAAGCTGCTGTTATTCTTCTGCGAGGTGAACCAGCGCAGGAACTCCACCGCCGACTTTTCGCGAGTATTATCCGATGCGAGGACAGTCATGCCTGTGACCTTCTGCGTATAGGCAGGCTTACCGTCTTTCATATACGGGAAGCTCACGAACTCAAAATCGCCGTTACTGAGCTTATCGGCGTATTTCATAATGTCTGCCGAGGATATGATCGCCGCAGCTATATCTCCGTCGGCAAGCTTCTCGGCCGCCTGTCCGCCGGACGACGTAAAGCCACGATCGTAAGCTGTTTCCGCGAGGATCTTGTATATGTATTTGCAGTTATCACTGTCGGTATCATGAGGGCTCACACCGTCGAACTTCTCGCCGAGCTGCGCGACCGCATCACGGAAGAACAGCGAATAGTCCGATATCGTGAAAAAGCTTTTAGAGCTGCGTTTATAATATTCATCTGCAACCGAGCAGAGCTTTTCAAAGCTCGATATCGCCTCGGAGTCCGCAAAAAGTGCGGTGTTTACGATGAAAACATTCGTCTCAGCCGCTATTGGCACAGCGGCAAGGCCCTTTGAACTTTTTGCGGCCGCCGTCATGCTTTTATCGTAACCCGAGGTCTCCCAGCTTCCGAAGTACTTATCCATATCCGCAAGTTTATCCTCATCGTCGAGATAAGCCGCAAAATCCGTATCGCAGGCAATGATATCGGGCTTTTCCCCGTCAGATTCGATTGCGTCCTCAACGCTTTCATAAAGCTGAGCCTGAGTGTCAAACGCCTTTGCGTTTATCTTAATGCCGAGGTCAGCACCCTCGGTTTCATTATACTCGCCGCATTTGGCGTAAAAGCCCGACCACATCGCATCATCGTTAACATACCAAACGTTCAGCGTCTGCGGCTCGTTCGGCTTAAACGGTGCGTAGTGGGCAAAGTATATGTATATTGCACCGCCGAGCAGCAGCACCAGGGCCGCCGCGGCAGCGAGCTTATACTTGATCTTTGACATTTCTACGTTCCTTTTTGCCCGACATATATCAGGCATTTTTGATTTTACATAGCTTTTATATCACATTTTTCCGTCGTTTTCAACCGTATTGTGTCGACGGGTCCTAAATACGCATATATGTTGTGGTGAGCACGACAAAGCGTCAGGAGCAAACGCTCTTGACGCTTCATGTCATATGTGGGCTTAGTTTATATATCAAGGAATATCATGCCGCCGGTATTATCGCTGTGGATATATGCTTTATGACTCTTCCTATCTCGCTTTGATTGATCCAATCGGTGATCGTGCTCTGGCCGAGGCCTATAAGCGCACCGTGATTCCCGATGTTCTTAGTCAGGCTCTCGGCAAGGACTGCCCAGAGCTTTTTGCCGTCCTCCGAGCTGCTCTCTGCAATGCTGAACTCATAGCCGATACGCTTTGCAACGTCGCCGGGACTGTAGTACTCACAGAGCTTATCGTAAAAATCGCTTATCGCGCTTGTGAAGCTTATAAGCTCATCGCAGCTGAGTTCCCCGAGATTGAGCTTTTCCTCGTACTCCTTAGGGACAACTCCTGCAACGGTTCCGATACGCTCAACGCCTTCGGGCAGGCCGGCATACTCAAACAGTTGGTTGAGGAGCTGGATGTTATTTTTAACAAGCTTGTCGAAGCTGTAATCGCTATGCTCGGAAACGAACTTGTTTATGACATCGACGCGTCCCTCGGAGACACCAAATTTTTCTGCCGTTGCGGCTGCCGTATCGTCGAGGCTTATTATCTGGCTGAGTATCGAGAAGCCGTAATCCACGGCCTTGTCTATCTGCTCAACGGTGTCGACCGTGCTCTTGAGGATCTGCTGCGCCATATCGTCATTCGATGCGGCGACGCTTATGAGAATGGAGTTTTTGAGGTTTGTTATATACTCTTTCTCCTGGAGCGAGGTCACGATCTCGGTGACAGCGGCTTTATAGTCCTTGCCATTGAGTTCAAGTCCCTCAAGCACGGGCTGTGACTCTTCATTAAGGCCTTCGACGTTCACAACGACATCGCGGTCGTTAACCTCGACAACGATACTCGGGTTAACATCGATCATAATGACGCTGTTTTGCGCCATTTGCACATTCTGCACGCCGGAGGCGAGCGTCATCTCATCTTTATCCACATGCGCGCCGTTTGCCGCCATTATCCCCGTTCCGAGTATGACTATGGCAAGGCTCGCCGCGATGGACGCAACGATATTGCGTGAACCGGAGCGTCTGCGCGCCGATCTGACGCTTTCGGTCATTATCTCTTCAATATATTCATCTTTTACAGAGCCCAGAGCTCTAAGCAATTGGTCACTTTTCAAAGAGATACACCTTCTTTCATAAAATGCTTTTTCAGTCTGCCGCGCAGTCTGAAAAGCATTGTCGTTGTTTTTGAAACCGATATGTCATACCGCGCGGCGACATCCGCAATGGGTTCCATCATCCAGTACCGCCGCATAAAAACGCCGCGCTCAACTGCACTCAGCGTTTCGAGAAAGCTGTTGAGCGCATTCGTTATCTCCTCGGAATCCTGCCGCCGCTCCAGCTCATCAACGCCGGAGACACACTCGGCAAGCTCGTCGAGCAGCACCGGCACCTCGCCGTTTCCGCGCTTAGAGCTGTTTTTCTGCCGCAGCTTATCGAGCGCGATATTGCGCGTTATCTTACCTATGTAGGCTGAAAGCGAGTCAGGCTCATTCGGCGGAATACTGCCCCACGCCCTCATATATGCATCGTTCACGCACTCTTCGCTGTCCTCAGCATTTCCAAGCACATTGAATGCCACGCGGTGACAATAGCGGCCGTATTTTATATCTATTTGTAACAAGGCTTCTTCCGAACGTGCCAGAAAAAGCTCCACAATACGCCGATCGTCCAAAATTATCTCCTAACTTCCAACTATAGAGACGTATAATTGCATTAAGTATCACATTTTTTTGCGAAAAACACAAGAATTATTTTTCCATCGGGGTCATTTTAAATATTTGAAACCATTTGTTGTTGTAGACGGGCTGTTAATATGTTATATTAGGTATTAAATTTGCACTTTTAATGAAAGAGGGTAACTAACTTGAAAACAAGAGTTATTTCGGCAACGGTGCTTATAATACTGGTCGTTGCCTGCTTTGCGCTGGGTCCCGTAACAAGAGCGCTGTTTCTGCTGGCCGCTATGATAATGGCCGTGTGGGAGACCTGCCGCGCCATCGGATACAAAGACGTTGTCTGCTCTCCGTGGATACTGTACATCTACTGCGTTGCTACGGTGGCGGAGCTCTGGTTCAAGGCCGATGTCCTCGCATTCGAGATCACGTTCTTTCTCGCGGTATTTGCCGTCATGACGGCCGGCATCGTCTCAAAGAAGGTACGCGGTGCGGGCGCGCTTGCAACGCTGGGCGTTCTGGCATACCCCATCGTTCCGTTTATTATCGTGTGCAAGCTCGCGCTCATGGACAGCAACGTGTGGATCCCGGTGTTCGCTATCGCCTGCATATCCACCTGGGTGTGTGACAGCTTCGCGCTGTTCGGCGGCAAAAGATTCGGAAAGCATAAGCTTGCTCCCGAAGTCAGCCCCAACAAGACCGTCGAGGGCAGCGTCTGCGGCGCTATAAGCGCAGTCGTTGCAGGCATTATCCTTTTCTTCGTGCTCAAGCAGTGGTATTCTGTCAATTGTCTCGCCTGCGTGCTGACTGCGCTTGTCTGCTCAAGCTTCGGTCAGGTCGGTGACCTTGCCGCATCGCTCATAAAGCGCATGGCCGGACTCAAGGACTACAGCAACCTCATCCCCGGTCACGGCGGCGTTATGGACAGAGTCGACAGCCTGCTCTTCTCTATCCCTTCGGCATACTTCTGCCTTCTCATTGCAGGAATCATCTGACCTTAGCGGAGTAGACTCTAATGAAAACCTTTTCCCAGCTGAAAAAACTAATGCTAATCATAAACCCCGTTTCCGGACGCCGCACTTCACTGCGCTTCCTGCCGGATATAATCGGGATATTCTCGGCAAATGACTACGCCGTGACAGTTTTTCCGACGACCAAAAGCGGCGACGCAACGGATTTTGCGATGCACTACGGAAATGAGTTTGATCTTATCGTCTGTATCGGCGGAGACGGTACGCTAAATGAGGTCATCAGCGGCATCATCCGCAGCGATTGCCATACGCCCCTGGGCTATATCCCCTCGGGCAGCACAAATGATTTCGCCGCCTGCCACGGCATATCCTCGGATATGCTCGAGGCTGCGCAGAGCATAGTTGACGGCAAGCCGAAAAGCATCGACATCGGAAAATTCGGAGATCAGTATTTTTCCTATGTTGCGGCCTTCGGTGCGTTCTCATGGCTGTCGTACACCACACCGCAGAATCTAAAAAACATGCTCGGACACTCGGCATATCTGCTGGACGCAGTGAAGGATCTTCCCAAGATCAAGGCACATCACTTGAAGCTGGATGTCGGCGAGTTCACCTGCGAGGGCGACTATATATTCGGCGCTGTGTGCAATTCGACCTCGGTGGCCGGAACGATAGCTCTTCCGAAAACCGTTGTCGACACCGGTGACGGCAAATTTGAGATTCTTCTCGTTCACGAACCTCGGACGATCATTGATTTTCAAAACATCCTGCTCGGTGTTTTCACCCAGGACTACTCCTCCCCGTTTCTGGATTTCTTCCAGGCAGAGTCGCTCAAAATATCCGCGCCGGAGGAACTCGACTGGTCGCTCGACGGCGAGCGCGGCCACGGAGCGGAGATACACGAGATTGAAAATCTCGCCGGCAGACTTACTCTTATATGCTGAAGAATTACCGCTAAAGGCGGTAATTTTTCATGAGGGCCTATGAAAAAGATCTTTAATACGATAAACAATTTCATGACCGAGATAAGCGAGGACAACATAAACGCCCATGCCGCGGCGAGCGCGTTTTATATGTTCTTGTCCCTCGTTCCCTTTGTTGCGCTTTTGACGGCTATAATCCCCTACACGGGGCTTTCTCAGGAGACTCTTTTTAACGCCATAGAGCGCTACATACCGGCGGCATTACAGGCGATAATCGAGTCGGTAGTCGACGATATATACTTTGCCTCCGGCGCTGTTCTGCCGCTGTCGATATTGCTGACAATATGGCTGTCGAGCCGCGCATTTTCTGCGCTTATCCGCGGCATCGAGGACATCTTCCACTCGCCGAAATACTCGACCTTCCTGCGCCGCAGCCTTATCGCATGCTTTTATACGATAGGCATGATCGCCGTTGCGATAATCGTCCTTGCGCTTATGGTGTTCAGCAAAGAGATATACGACCTAATAAACACTCATCTGCCGGCAGTCTCTCCTGCCCTGGCGCTGCTTCTTAAGCTGAGGTTCGTTGTCGCATTTCTGATACTGGCGATAGTTTTCCTTGCGATATACAAGGGCGTTCCCGGCGTTAAGATAAGGCTTCTGTATCTGCTTCCCGGAGCTGCCGGGGCAGCGGCCGCGTGGCTTCTGTTCACATGGCTGTTTTCGCTGTTTATCCGCTACGCCAACTACTCGACCTACGGAAGCCTTGCAACTATCGTAATATCTCTTTTGTGGATGTACTGGTGCATGTACATTATCCTGCTCGGCGCTTCTATAAACCAGTTCATTCGCGAGGCGCACGAGGACTGATTTTGCAGCATGATGCACAAATTTAAATGTTAATTTTATATACATTTACTTTATATATCTGCTGTGCTATAATCAGCTCCGTTACCTTCGATTGACAAGAGGCCACACGCCTGTCAGCGTCCCTTTTCGGCGCTTTCCGTCTTTTTCTCTTTGGTGGGCGCCAGCCCACCTGCATCGAAGAAAGGCGAAAATCACCGAAAATTGCCTGCTGACAGGTGCTTCGCAGTTTTGACAGAGCTCAAATGTGGTCATGCAAGGCGAAGTCCGCAGCGCATACTGCCGTATTCGCAAGGGCTTAAACGCAGCATGGGCGCATTTGAACCTGCCAAAACCGTATGTTCTCTTGTCAATCGAAGGTTGAATTTATAAATAAATACAGGTGATATAATGAGTCAGAACAATTCGCTTGCCATGTTCGAGAATGAATCCATCGGCAAGCTTATGGTCAAGTTTTCGCTGCCGGCTATCGCGTCGATGGTCGTAAACTCGATATATAACATCGTCGACCAAATATTTATCGGCCAGGGCGTCGGTATGTACGGCAATGCGGCGACTAACCTTACCTTCCCCCTCGTCACGATAGCGATGGCCATAGGCACGCTCATAGCCGACGGCTGCGTTGCGTACTTCAGCTTAAAGCTCGGTCAGAAGAACTATGATGAAGCCGCGCGTACCATGGGCAACGGTATAACGATATCGCTGCTGGCCGGTCTTTTTATAACGCTTTCCATGGAGCTGCTGCTCACGCAGGTGCTGAACCTTTGCGGCGGCTCAAAGGTGGCCGAAGAGACGTTCAGATACGCAACAGAGTACGCAAGAATAACGCTCATCGGCATACCGTTTGTGTGCATAAGCATGACAGTCAGCAGTATTATCCGAGCGCAGGGTAATCCGCGCTACGCCATGATATCTAATATCTCCGGCTGTCTTTTAAACGTCGTGCTCGACGCGTGGTTCGTTCTCGGACTCGGCTGGGGCGTTGCGGGCGCTGCCTGGGCAACGATAATCGGCCAGGTGCTCAACTTCGTGCTCGCGGTCGCGTATATTCCCCGTCTTAAGGGTATCAAATTTAAGCGCGAATACGCACTGCTCAACGGAAAAACTCTGTTTTCCTTCCTGCCGCTGGGCATATCGAGCTTCTTTACGCAGTTCGGCTCGACCATCGTCGTTATCTGCATGAATAACCTCACCGTCAAGTACGGTCTGCAGAGCGTTTACGGCCCGGATATCCCGCTTGCGGCCTTCGGCATCGTCATGAAGGTAAACTCCATCATCGTCAGCGTCATGGTCGGCCTCGGCATCGGCAGTCAGCCCATCGTCGGCTACAACTACGGCGCGAAGAACTTCCATCGCGTCAAGGCAACTTATCTGCGAACGATCATCGTCGGTCTCACGGTCGGTCTGATCGGCTGGGGCTGCTTCCAGCTGTTTACGCAGGAGATCATCAACATCTTCGGCCAGGAGAACGAGCTGTACAACGATTTTGCGCTCAAATGCTTCCACATCTTCCTCGGCGTTATATTCCTCGTCGGCTTCCTCATTCCCTCGAGCATCTTCTTCCAGTCGATCGGCAAGCCCACGAAGGCTATGATCTGCACGCTGACAAGGCAGCTCATCTACTTCCTGCCCGGTGCTTACATCCTGTCGGGCATCATGGGCATCGATGGTCTGCTGTACGCAGGTCCCGTGGGCGACTGTCTCGCGGCGATAACGGTGGCGATACTCATCATCGGCGAGATGCGCATCATAAACCGCAGCATCAAAGAGCAAAACGCATAAAACTAAAGGCTTCCTCTCTGGAAGCCTTTTTTGTGCGCCGATATGTTGACATATTTTGCTTGCGGATATATTATATTCACATGAAAATAATATTTATTATAATTTCAATAGCTGCACTCATAACGGAAGCTGTGTTTGCCGTACTTGCAATTAAAAGCAGGCAAAAGGAACAGATACGCCGCATGGTGATATGCTGCTGCATACTCGCTGTTTCGGCCATTGGCTTCACGCTTTCCGGACCGATCGCAGACAACACAAAGCCTGACTCCGTGCACGTCACAGTGAGCCCTGTGAAGGACACTCCCATCCCTGTGCAGACCGATACCCCGTCTGCCGAGCCCTCGGCTCCTGCGCAGGCTCAGGGCGAATATATGGCAAGCAGCAGGTCGGACAAATTCCATCTGCCCTTCTGTCCGTCGGCCGCGCACATATTCGAGGATAACCAGCTTTGGTTTTCAACTCGCGACGAGGCAGTTGCCGCCGGGTATTCGCCATGCGGACGATGCAAACCGTGAAAGACTCTTTTATAAAAATCATTTAAAATAGGTATTGACAAATTCCGATTTTACGATATAATATTCCTTGCGCTTAGCGGATTTGTGTAATGGTAGCACACCGGACTCTGACTCCGTTTGTGAGGGTTCGAATCCTTCATCCGCTGCCAAAGGCAACTTGCCAGTTTAGGTAGGTTGCCTTTTTTATTTGCCGCCGAGCATCAGAACCCGAACACAAATTCAAATCAGCGCACGAAGTGCCGAAGGCGCTTCGTGGGTTCGAATCCTTCATCCGCTGCCAAAGGCTCACCAGATGGTGAGCCTTTTTATTTTGTCTGAACTGTACAGCATAAAAAAGCAGCTCACCGTTTTGGTGAGCTGCTCTGTTATTTTTAGATTATCGTACGATGAAGTTGACGGAGGTGTCGCCCTGCTCGTCAACGCCGAACTCGTAGTCCTTGCCGGGGAGTATCGCGTTTACGATAATGCCGACGAGGGATGCGACCGCGAGGCCGGAGAGGGATACGATGCCGATCTGGATGCTGCCGACAGAGTAGTTGATGCCGATTGCGAGAACGAGGATGAGTGCTGCGACGATGACGTTGCGGCTGTTGGTGAAGTCGACCTTATTCTCAACGACGTTGCGTACGCCGACTGCTGAGATCATACCGTAGAGGATCAGGGAGATGCCGCCGATAGTCGCGGTGGGCATCGCGGTGATGAGGGCAGCAAACTTCGGGCAGAAGGAGAAGATTATCGCAAAGCATGCCGCGATGCGGATAACGCGGGGATCGTATACCTTGCTGAGCGCGAGGACGCCGGTGTTCTCGCCGTAGGTGGTGTTTGCGGGTGCGCCGAAGAGAGATGCGAGAGTAGTTGCAAGGCCATCGCCCAGGAGAGTGCGGTGCAGACCGGGGTCAACAACATAGTTCTTGCCGACGGTGGAGGATATAGCGCAGATGTCGCCGATGTGCTCGACCATGGTCGCCAGGGACAGAGGAACGATGGTGAACAGTGCGCTCAGGAGCATGCCGGTGTCAACATCCATGCTGAACAGGTGAAACACGCTGTTTTCCCATACGATGGGCAGGCCGACCCACTTTGCGGCTGCGACCTTTTCCGCGACAGCTACGCGGGAGGCGGGATCAACGAGCATGGAGATGAGGTAAGAGCCGATAACGCCGAGGAGGATGGGGATGATCTTGGTCATTCCCTTGCCCCAGATGTTGAAGCAGATAACGATAATGATCGCTGCTACCGCTACGAGCCAGTTTGCATTGCAGTTATTGATAGCCGAGGAGGACAGGATCAGGCCGATGCAGATGATAATGGGTCCGGTGACTATCGGGGGGAAGAACTTCATGACCTTCTTTACACCGTAGGCCTTAAACAGCGCAGACAGTATGACATACATAAGTCCGGCGCAGGCAACGCCGAAGCAGGCGTAAACGAGCAGGTCGCTGTTGACGGGAACTCCGCTGGAGGAATCAAAGCCGGTGATGGCGTTGTAGCCGCCGATGAAGGCGAAGGAAGAGCCGAGGAATGCGGGGACCTTGCGCTTGGTGAGCAGGTGGAACAGCAGAGTGCCGAGGCCTGCAAACAGCAGGGTCGTTGCGATGTCAATGCCGGTCAGGATGGGAACGAGAACGGTCGCTCCGAACATTGCGAACATGTGCTGAAGTCCGAGAACCAGCATTTTGGGAGTGCCAAGGGTGCGTGCGTCGTACACGGGTCCATTAATCACGGTTTTTTCTTTCATTAGTGATTGTACCTCTCTTTGTGTAGTTTTTTGATTTTGATTTATATTAAGGGTATTTGCTGACTTATTTATCTGTCTCCATAAGGTATACGCCAGTTTCGCCGTCGAACTCCGGCAGGCGGACTTCGATTAGCTCTGCTCGCGAGGTGGGGACGTTTTTGCCGACATAGTCGGCCCTTATTGGAAGCTCGCGGTGGCCGCGGTCTACCAGCACCGCAAACTGGATGCTGCGCGGACGCCCCGCCGTGAACACCGCCTCGATGGCGGCTCGCGCCGTGCGGCCGGTGTAAAGCACATCGTCTACAAGGACAACGTTTTTATCGTTCACGTCAGCGCCGATATCGGCCTTTGTTATGACCGGCTGCTCGCTTTCATGCGTAAGATCGTCGCGGTAGAAACGGATATCCACGCTGCCGCAGGGAACCTCGGCATTTTCTATCTTCTTGATATTATCGCGGATGCGCTCGGATATGGGCACTCCCCTTCTTCGGATACCGACGAGGACGACGTCATCGACGCCCTTGTTTTTTTCGGTTATCTCGTGGGATATTCTCATAAGTGCGCGGCTCATTGCCGCCTCGTCCATAAGTCTTGCCTTGAGCTTCACATTATCACCCCGAACAAAAGAAAATCGCCCTGCCGGAAACCGACAAGACGCACAAGAACATGACTCTCCCTGCGGAGAGATGCACAATATCTGCGATTTTGCCGGCTTCTCTGAACCGTCTTAAAAATCTTTTCTATGCGATTATACTTGCTCATTCACAATTTTGCAACACCTTTTTTGCTTTTCGGATAATATGACAAAACCCGGGGCATTTTACCCCGGGTTTTATGATTATTTAGCTACATTGTACACATCTTCCCTGAGATGCAGGAAGGTCGGGAGCTGCTCACGGACGGAATCGACCTCGTTTAAGTCGATATCGCAATAGAGTATCTGCTCTTTTTCGTCGCAGGCGACCCTGACCATACCAAAGGGGTCGGCAACGGTCGAGTGCCCCCAGCATTCATAGTCAAAGCTCTCGTACCGCGCAGCCGAAGCTCCGACAAAGAATACCTCGTTATCCATGGCGCGGGCGCGAACGCTCAGCTCCCAATGTCTTGGGCCGGTGGTCATGTTAAACTGAGCCGGGCACAGTATTACCTCCGCTCCCCTCTTTGCCATCGCGCGCGTAAGCTCCGGGAAGCGGATGTCAAAGCAAATCTCAACGCCCATTTTGCCAAAGCGCGTATCAAACACCGTGATATCCTCGCCGGGAGCAAAGCTGTGAGACTCCTTAAATCTCACTCCGCCCTTTATATCAACATCAAACAGATGTATCTTGCGGTGACGCGCGATCTCCCGCCCCGTCTCGTCGAAAACATAGCAGGTGTTATACAGCTTATCGCCGCATTTTTCCGGAACAGAGCCGCCGACAAGGATAATTCCGCTTTCCTTCGCCCAGCGCGACATGGCATCCCTGCTCTCGCCGTTGTCGTTATCGGCAATGGCATGGAAATACTTTTTTGAGTACGGACAATTCCACATTTCGGGCAGCACGACGAGTTCGGCTCCGTTTGATGCGGCCTCGGCAATCATGCGATCGGCTTTATCCATGGTCTGCGCCTTATCCGTCTCCGTGCGTATCTGAACGACGGCAAGTTTGAATTTGGGCTTCAATTTCAACACCTCACAGGCAGTTTTCAAGATAGCTTACTATATTGAATTCCTCAGTGGGCGCATCTTTTCGCAGATACAGCGGATGATGCGGATGACCCTTTACAGATCGTTTTCCCGCACTGTACCATTTCGCGCCGTATTCTCGGCCGAGACGCACCATATCGAGAACGCAGTCCTTGAGATAGGGCCTCTTTTCGATTATCGTGCCCCATGCAGCCCATATTGCGGGCGATACACCCTCTCCCACGTTTTTTAATATGTACTCAAAAGCGTGCATATTCTCACGGTGGAGCTTTTCATTGAGTACAGTGTCCATATCGTCGGGATCGGTGGCGCGCTGGGCATAGACATTGAACATTATCCAACTGTCATAGCCGTTGCCTGCTGCGATGCGCGATACACTTTTGAGCGTATTGTCAAGATCGTCCGGCGCCGCGGTGGATGGATTTATTCCGATGCAGATGAGCGGGTCTTTTCCACGTGTTCCGAGGATATATCGGTAATCCGTGTAATAATCGGGAACGTACAGCCACTTATACGCGTCATAGTCTCCCCTGCTTCCGGATGATGCGAGCGCTTCGTCAAAGCTAACTATGTCAAGAAGGCTGCTTTCGCAGGTCGGGATATGCATTACTTAAGTGCCTCGAGCAGGGCGTCAACTCTGTCGGTATCTTCCCAGCGGACTCCGAGGTCGGTGCGGCCCATGTGACCGTAGGCTGCGAGCTTTCTGTAAATTGGCTTTGTAAGCTCGAGATCGCGGATAATAGCTGTCGGGCGCAGATCGAAGACCTTGTTTACCGCCTGAGCGAGCTTCTCGTCGGATACCTTGCCGGTGCCGTAGGTATCGACCATGACGGACACGGGACGAGCAATGCCAATAGCATAAGCCAGCTGAACAAGGCATTTATCGGCAAGGCCTGCCGCAACGATGTTCTTTGCGACGTAGCGGGATGCGTAAGCCGCGCTGCGGTCGACCTTGGTCGGATCCTTGCCGGAGAACGCACCGCCGCCGTGAGGCGCGCTACCGCCGTAGGTATCGACGATTATCTTTCTGCCGGTAAGGCCGGAGTCTCCCTGCGGTCCGCCGATTACAAAGCGGCCGGTCGGGTTTACATAATATTTAGTACTCTCGTCGATGAGCTCCGCAGGGACGCTGGGCTTTATTACGAGTTCGACCATGTCATTGCGGATCTGCTCAAGGCTCACATCGGGAGAATGCTGGGTCGAGAGAACGACGGTATCGACGCGTGTGGGCTTACCCTCATCGTCGTACTCAACGGTGACCTGAGTTTTTCCGTCGGGACGCAGATAGTCGACAAGGCCGGACTTTCTGACCTCGGCAAGGCGCTTTGCTATCTTGTGCGAAAGGCTTATTGCCAAGGGCATGAGCTCCTCGGTCTCGCGGCAGGCATAGCCAAACATCATGCCCTGATCTCCCGCGCCGTTATCAAGCTCGGCATCGCCGCTCTCTTTTGCTTCAAGAGATTTGTCAACGCCGAGGGCAATATCCGCAGACTGCTCGTCGATATTTGTGATGATGCCGCAGGTATCGCAGTCAAAGCCGTATTTTGCTCTGTCGTAGCCGATATCGCGGATAACGTCGCGCGCGATCTTGGCAATGTCGATATAGCACTCAGTGCTGATCTCACCCATAATGTGCACAAGGCCGGTGGAGACGGTCGTTTCGCATGCAACGCGGCCGTTGGGGTCTTTTTCGAGTATCGCGTCAAGTATCGCATCCGATATCTGGTCGCAGATCTTATCGGGATGTCCCTCGGTTACCGATTCCGATGTAAACAGTCTTTTGCTCATTTTCATTTCCTCCGAAAAATAATATTTCCGAACACTCAGGCAATTAAAAAACTCCGTCGACCGACGGAGCAGCAAGTTTGGTCATAAGCCTCATCTTTCGATAATCACCGCCGGATTTGGCACCTTGCTTTCGCAGGTTGCCGGGCTTCACAGGGCCGTTCCCTCCACCACTCTTGATAAGGTGTTCAGTTTTCGTATGAATTATAGCAGATAGACGCACATTGTCAAGTAAAATTTGAAAAATATAATATTATGTTGTATACTGTCAGATAATATATCATTTTCGGAGGTCTACGCCATGATAATCGTACTAAAGCACGACGCATCCCCCGAGCAGGCCGAAGAGCTCAGATGCTGGATACGCTGCCACGGGCTTGAGGTACAGACGACGCGCGGCGAAAATCAGACGGTGCTCGTCGTAATAGGCGACGCAGACAGGCTCGACGAGGCATACATTGAGGACATGGAGATCGTCGAATATGTCAGAGCCATCACGCAGCCGTACAAACTCGCCGGGCGCAATTCTCCGGACGACAGAAGCGTCATCGACGTTGGCGGAGTTAAGATCGGCGGAGGGACGTTTACGATGATAGCCGGTCCCTGCTCGGTCGAAAGCACAGAGCAGATAATAAGTATAGCGCATGAGATAAAGTCAGCGGGAGCGCAGCTTCTTCGCGGCGGAGCATTCAAGCCGCGCACATCACCGTACAGCTTTCAGGGTATGCGAGCCGACGGTCTTCCTCCGCTCATCAAGGCCGGTCGTGAGTGCGGCATGCCTGTAGTCAGCGAGGTGACCGATAAGGAGCAGCTTCCGCTGTTCAATGAGGTTGACATAATACAAGTCGGTGCGCGCAACATGCAGAATTTTGAGCTTCTAAAGGCTCTCGGCAAACTCAACAAGCCGATCCTCTTAAAGCGCGGCTGGGCAAACACCGTCAAAGAGCTGCTGACCTCGGCAGAATATATAATGAGCGGCGGCAATGAGCGCGTCATCCTCTGCGAGCGCGGCATACGCACGTTTGAAACAGCAACACGAAACACCCTTGACCTTTCAGCCGTGGCGGTGATAAAAGATTTCAGCCGTCTGCCGGTCATCGTCGATCCAAGCCACGCAACGGGACACGCAAAATTCGTCGAGCCCATGGCGCTGGCCGCAGCGGCCGCTGGCGCGGACGGTCTCATGATCGAAGTGCATGACGATCCCGCGCAATCAAAATGCGATGCGGCTCAGGCCATTACCCCTGCGCAGTTTGCGTCCATTGCTGAAAAGATAATCGCTTTGCGCAAGGCTATATTTTAAACAAGCAATAGAGCTCCTGCCGGTGCAGGAGCTCTATTGCATGGCGGCTCGAACAAAAAATAATTTCCACATGACGATGAAAACTATTCTGGTGAGACCAGCTAATTTTTAGAACAAAACAAAAACTGAATCGACGCCCAGCGCAGGCGGATTTGATTCGGAAAGGATGAGCAGCGGAGTGTGCGCGAGATGACTTTTGATACAAAGCACAAAAAGTCGCCGCAAGCGATACGAAGCTTGCGGCGACGTGTCATACCGCAACACTATAGATTTTCGAACCCCCGACCTAAAAACCACGGTGCGCGAAACGACTCCTCAATCTTCACTGTGGCTTTTCTGTATCATCAGCCGCTTCAAGCTGCAGCAACCTGTGATCCTCTGTCAGCACCTTCATTTGGCTGATGGCAATGGCGTTGAGTTTTGCCAGCCGCTCTGACTGCGATATTCCTTCATTGATGAACACGGCATTCAGATTTTCCAAGTTCGACAGACATACGAGCTGCGATACATTCGCATAGTCCCGGATATTGCCCTTAAGAACCGGATGAGCATCCCGCCACTGCTTGGCCGTCATGCCGAACAGAGCCATGTTCAGGACATCAGCCTCGTTGGCATAGGCCAAAGATATCTGACGGGCGGACAGTTCAGGCGGAATCAAATTCTCTTTGATGGCATCCGTATGAATGCGGTAATTGATCTTGGCAAGGTTGCGCTTGATATCCCAGCCAAGCTGTTTCATCTCCTCGGTCTTGAGCCGCTCAAACTCTTTGACCAGGTAGAGCTTAAACTCCACGGAGATCCATGAGGCAAACTCAAATGCGATTTCCTTATGGGCATAGGTTCCGCCATAGCGTCCAGCTTTTGAGACAATGCCAATAGCACCAGTCGCATCCACCCACTTCTGCGGTGTCATCACAAAGCTGTTCAGCCCTGCCTGACTTCTAAACGCATCGAATTCGACACGGTTAAAATTCGGGTTGTAGAGTGTTTCCCACACACCGAGGAACTCGATGGTATTTCTATTGCGAAGCCAGCTTTGAATGATGTACCGCGAATCGTCATGCTCCTTGATTTTTGAAATATAAGACACCAACGGCATTAGAGGAAGCTTATTGGGCAGGTTTATGAAAAAGCTGTGTTCAAATACCGACTTTACATAAAAATATTAGTTTTGCGTTTCGAGAGTTTTGAAGCGAATAAGGGAAAGCGGCAAAAAGAAAAAGCCCTGATCTCTCAAGGCTTTCAAGACATGAAGAGACCCGCTTTTCGATAAAAATGTTCGAAAACCGGGTCTCATTCATATGGTATGCCCGACAGGATTTGAACCTGCGACCTTCGGAGTCGGAGTCCGACGCTCTATCCAACTGAGCTACGGGCACGTTTGTGCCCAAACATTATAGCAAATAGCTCAGCCTGTGTAAAGCAGTTATTTTCGTCAGAATTCGATCATGATGAGGGCTGCGGTAAAACTCGATATCGTAGCCGTGCCGCTTTTGAAGTACAGGACTACACAATTGCCGTCGCCGGGAGTGTACAGCTTTCTGAGCTCAGGGTAGCCTTCAAGCATGTGCTCACACGCATCGATACTGTCATCGGGATATACCTCGCCGCAGATGCGGATCCACTCGCCGCCGCGCATTGCGCATATCTCAACCTTGGGATTCTTGCTGATCTGAGCGAAAAGCTCCTTTTTTCTGCCGGTCTGAATTCCGAGATGACCGTTATAAATATCCACAGTGCCGAACGGGCGGACGCGCGGCTGATCACCGTCGACAGTTGCGAGGTAATACGTTCCGGCTTCTTTTAGAAAATCATAAATTCGCTGCATAATGCGGCCTCCTTTTGTTTTTCAATAAGTATACTCTCCTACCGCGGCAATATCAACATTCTCTTGACGCGGAGTGCAAAAAATGCTACTGTATTTCCGGTGATAACAATGGAATCATGGGACGCATACGACGTTGACAGAATACCGACCGGCAGGAGCGTTATAAGGGGTGAAAAACACCCCGATGGATTTTACCACATGGTCGTTCATATTGCGATATTCAATTCCGACGGCAAGCTGCTGATCCAGCAGCGCTGCACGCAGAAGCCGACGTTTCCCGAGAAATGGGACGTTACAGTCGGCGGCAGTGCACTTTGCGGCGAAACAAGCCGGCAGGCCATGCGCCGCGAGCTGCGAGAAGAGCTTGGACTCGATATTGATTTTTCGGACATTCGGCCTCGCCTGACGGTGAACTTTGAGGATGGCTTTGACGATTACTACATCATCGTCAAGGATGTTTCGCTCGATGAGATCTGCTTTCAGCCCGAGGAAGTCATGGACGCGCGCTGGGCAACGCTCGATGAGATCTGCGCGATGATAGATACGGGAGAATTTATCCCGTTTATGAAGAGCTTCATCGCATTTCTGTTCGAGATGCGCAACGGAGTAGATAATCTGAATATGTAAAAACGCACCGCATGGAAAACCATGCGGTGCTTGAGTATTTTTATGGGTTACTGTGCTCTGTAGAGGAAGGTAACTACCTGACCGCGAGTGCATGGAGCATCAGGCGAGAAACGATTGCCGCCGGTTCCCATGGTTATGCCATTGCTGACAGCCCAATTCACGGCATCATAGCAATATGAGCCTGCCACAACGTCAACAAAGCTGCTCACAGAGCTCACGCTCGGCGAATTTGCTGCACGATACATGAGTGCTACGACCTGGCCGCGAGTGCAAGTTGCATTGGGCGAGAACCGGTTGCCACCCGTACCTTTAGTTATGTTGTTTTCAACTGCCCACTGGACAGCATCGTAGTAATATGCGCTGGGATTTACATCGGAAAATCTGACAGCCGTGCTTGCTTTCGGCTCACCCGCCGCACGCCAGAGGAAGGTGACCACCTGCGCACGGGTACAGCGATCATTCGGTGAAAATGTTATTGCCGAGGTTCCGCTTGTAATGTTATTATTTACAGCCCACTTTACGGCATCATAACAGTAGTCACCGACGTTTACATCTATAAACATGCTCTCGCTGCCATACTTAAAGCTTGCCGATTTCAGTGAGTCATTATAGTTTTCAACTTCGACTATCGACCAGTCAATAGCAGAGCCATCGTAGTTGACCGTACGCAGGTCATGGCAATTGTAGAATGCATATTCCCCTACGCTATTTACCGATGTTGGGATATTAACTTCCGTGATGCGCGCATAGTAGCCGCCGCTCTTCGATGAAGACGTAGCGAATAGCTGCTTGGGTATTCTGGATACGTTCGGGCCGAAAGTGACCTCAAGCGAATCCGAATTGCTGCCGACATTGTTAAACGGGGGCAGCACTAATATAACGGGATTTTCGCTGAGGGATGAGCTTATTGTGTCTGCTATAGTTCCGTTGATCGTTATTGATTCCAACGCTGTGCAATGAGCAAAGCAGCCTTCGATAAGCTTGCAGTTTCCGTTTATGGTCAGATCCTTTAAATAATAGCAGTACATGAAGGCATACTTTCCGATAGTGCAGTCCCCGTCAATGGTCACAGACTGTACTCCCGTTTCAAGGAACGCCTTTGTGCCTATACTCTTCATCCCGCTGCCGATATGCACGCTTTTAAGGTCATGGCAGTTTGCAAAGGCTGCCAAACCGATCGACGTTACCGAATCGGGAATCGTCACGCTCGTAATATGGGGATAGTATCCGTCTGTCTTTGAATATGTCGAATCAAACAGATTGCTGGGAATGGCAGTGACCTCCGGCCCGAAGACAACATCCAAATAATCGGAATTTGCACCAATATTATAGAATGTGTTATCAACAGTATAGACACTCTGCAGATCACTGTTTATCGTCAGCGAATTAAGACTCGTGCAGTTGGCAAATGCGCGTGCACCAATGCTGGACATTGTTTCGGGAAGCACCAGCTTTTTTATTGACGTACAATTTTTGAACGCCTCTCTGTGTATCTTCCTGACCTTATAGGTCACGCCGTCGTAATCGACCTTCGACGGTACCGTGACGGATGATGATGAGCCGTTATACTTCCTGACGCAGGCAACACCGTTTTCGATCTCATAGGTGAAGTCGCCTCTGATAAATGTCTCGTCGGCAGCCAGAGCGCTCACAGGCACCAGGGTCATTACCATGAGCAGGACGAGCATTAAGCTTAAAATTCGTTTTTTCATTTTTCCTCCTGAATTCTATATTTTCCGCAGGCAGCTGTCAAAAGGTGTGATTTTGACAGCTACGCTTTGTTAATGTCATGATACATTGCAATTAACAAAAATGCAAGCCGCTGTATTTAATTTCGCTGATTTTGTTCCCACTGCAACAGGTTATATAAAGATCAGAGATCGACTTGCGCAAAACTTTTTGACATCCGCTCCTTACTATGCTCTGCACAGGCCAAAAGCAAGACCCGAAAGCTTTCGCCTTCGGGTCTTTGATACTTAGCTTATGCAAAATATTTTATGTACAGGACCGCCATGGACACAAGGACCGCGATGATCGTTACCGGGATCATTGCCTTGCAGTAGTTGCCCCAGTTTATGTTGTATCCGGATTTGTTCGCCTGAGCGACGCCGACGACGTTTGCCGACGCTCCTATCGGGGTCGCGCTGCCGCCGAGGTCCGTACCCATTGCGAGCGTCCATGCGAAGACATGTAGGTCGTAGCCGGTTGTTGCGGCCAAACTTCGTATGACCGGTATCATCGTCGCCGCAAACGGTATGTTATCTACAAGCGCGCTCGCTATCGCCGACAGCCACAGGATTATCACCATGATGAGGACGATATTGCCGGCGCTTATGCTCTCTATAAAGCCCGCGATCATTTCGAGAACTCCGGTGTTCTCCAGTCCTCCGACCACGATGAACAGCCCGACAAAGAACAGCAGCGTTTTGTAATCCACCTTCTTGAGGAGCTTCCCCGCATTCTTGGCCTGCGTCAGCAGCGTCAGTATAGCGACAAACACACCGATCGTCGACACCGTGAGGCCGGTGGCCGAATGGCTTACCAGCAGTGCCACGGCGAGCAGGAATATTACGCAGCTCGACGCGAATTTGCCCTTGTCGGTTATCGCATCGCGCGGCTCGATGAGCGTGCTCTCGTCTATCGCGACAGTCGCTTTCTTTATGCCGCGGCCGAACACGAAATAGAAGTATACGACAGCGAATATGAGCGCTACGAGCGCTATGGAGCCGGTGTTAAACAGAAAATCTCCGAAGCTGTAACCGAGCGTCGTACCGATGATTATATTCGGGGGATCACCGCACATCGTCGCGCTGCCGCCGAGGTTTGCGCAGAATATCTCGGCCAATATGAACGGTACGGGGTTAAATTTAAGAAGCTTTGCAAGCTCTATCGTCACCGCCGCGAGGAACAGTATGACCGTTATGCTGTCGATAAACATCGCCAAAAATGCCGACAGCAGCATGAACGTAAGGAAGATGGCTATCGGCTTATAGCTCACCATCTTAGCTATGCGCATACACAGCCAGCGGAAGAATCCGGCCTCCGCCATGCCCTCTACCATTATCATCATACCGGCTATAAATATGATCGTTTCCCAGTTTACGCCGCTGGACACCGCAGCTTCCGTACCAGATGAGTACCAAAAGCTGAGCTCGAAGAATTTATCGAGGTTCAGCGTCCCTATCGCCGCACCAAAGCTGTGCATGCCGACTATGAAAACGAGGATCATTGTCAAAAGCCCCGCTATGAGCGTCACTATGTGCCTTTCTATTTTGTCCGCAACGATGAACACGAACATCGCTACAAAGATTACTATTGCTGCTATCTGTGCAAACATCCTTCTTTTCTCTCCTATTTATCCGCAATTTTTCTGACAGTTCTTATAAAGTGTATTAACAAATTTTACTCTTTGGGAGCTATTATATTCTATTAATTTATACCTTGCAAGAACTTTAACAATCGCGTCATGACAGGAGGTTATACCGAACATTCCCCTGATCAGTGGATAAAAACGCCCGAAACCCGCGTATCTTGGGCTGCAGGGCCGTTTTTGCCGTATTCGGCCACCTCAGCAATAACCGAGGGATACAGATCGTTGTTAAATTGTTATCGAACGCGTTAAGAAAATCCGCCTCTCGCCGTCGTTCCGAGAGACGGATTGTACCAATCTTTTCTCCCCTTTCGATTGACTTATTACCCTGTGGGAAATATAATGTTAATTACATGACAAGAAGGAGAAATAGCTATGAATATTCTTTCGCTGCTAAACAGCGCCCCTATGTACGCCATCTGCGGCGGCATTATCGCGTTTGTAGCCGTGGTATGCGCCGTGTTTATGGTGCGCGCTTACCGTGCGGGACTCGCAATGGGCATCGACCGCACCAAGCTCAAGCGCGCGATAACCTCGAGCGCTACGTTTTCGCTTTTGCCGAGTGTCGGTATCCTGCTGGGCGTTATCGCACTGTCGGGTAGTTTGGGAACTCCTTGGCCGTGGCTGAGGCTTTCGGTCATCGGAGCGCTGCACTATGAAACGCAGGTCGCCCAGGCCGCGGCCGAGCAGGTCGGCATGTCCTCCCTATCGGCAGCCGAAATGACCCCCTCGGGATTTGCTACCATCGCGCTTTTGATGAGCGTTTGCATCATGTGGGGCATGATACTCTCGATATTCTTCAATAAGCGCTACCTGAACAAGCTCGGCAGCGGCAAAAAGAGCTCCGGCGGCGCGGGCTTCGGCGATACTGCCATGACCGCAATGTTTATCGGACTTGTCTCGGCATACATCGGCAGCTACATAGGCGGCTTTGTCTCCGGCGGCGGACTGTTCTCCTTTTCCGGAAGCTTCATTCCGCTGATCGTCGTATTTGTCTCCGGCCTTGTGATGGCGGGTTTCATCTACCTCGCGGAAAAGAAAAATCTCGCCTGGGTGGAGAGCTTCTCTATCGCCGGGAGTATGCTCGTCGGCATGGCCGCGGCAGTCGTAGTAAAGCTGTTCATGTAAGGAGGCCCGGACTATGAACAACAATTATTTTGAAAGCTACAACAAGCGCACACATGTTATCGGCCGCATAAGCTCGGCCATAGTTCTAATAATGCTCGTGGGCGCTCCGTTTCTCATCGGAAAGGTGCTCGGCGCGATGCCCGATATCGGCGCTGCCGGCAAGGCGTTTTTGTCCGTCGGTCTTGTGTGGACGGTAAGCAGCGTGGTCGAATTTCTCGTCTATACGCCTATGCTCGGCGCGGGCGGCGGCTATCTTGCGTTCATTACAGGCAACCTTATAAATATGAAGATCCCCTGCGCCGTCAACGCGCGCGACATCGTCGGTGCAAAGACCGGTACTCCCGAAAATGAGATCGTATCAACTCTGTCGATCGCGACATCATCACTGGTGACGATAATCGTGCTCGCGCTCGGTGTTGCGCTGCTCGTTCCGCTCCAGCCGGTGCTTCAAAGCCCCACCCTGCAGCCCGCGTTTGAAAATGTCGTTCCCGCGCTGTTCGGTGCGATGGCATATAAGTATTTCCGAGGCAATATGAAGATCGCCGCAGCTCCGCTTATAGTGATGAGCATTCTTTTCATCCTCGTGCCCTCGCTCACGGGCTCGACGAGCTTCATGATAATCCCCGCCGGTGCGCTCGCCATCGGCATAGCATATAGATTTTACAAGAAAGCCGGTGCATGATAATGAAAAAAAACATGTTTATGATCCCTGCCGCCGCGGCGCTGTCTCTGCCTGCGGCTGCCGTTGTGCGCACTGTTCTTACGCCTAACAAGCATTCGGACTATGTCGCTCCAAAGGCCGACGACTATGCGCTCGAGCTTGCACACAAGCTGTCGGAAATGGTGCAGTATGAGACGGTATCGCACGCGAATACCGACGAGGCCGAAAAGTTTCTCGGTTTCCATGAACTTTTGGAGAAGCTGTTCCCGCTCGTGCACAAAAATCTCGAAAAAACCGTAATCGACGGGAACCTCCTGTTCCATTGGAAGGGCTCGGGCAATGGTATGCCGATACTTCTGATGAGCCATCAGGACGTTGTGCCCGCCGAGGGCAAGTGGGATCACGAGCCGTTCTCGGGCGATATCGCCGACGGCAAGGTATGGGGACGCGGAACGGCCGATACAAAAGCCTCCGTCATGGCATTTTTCCAGGCAGTCGAGGAGCTCTTGACGGAGGGCTACACGCCCAAGTGCGATGTTTACCTCGCCTCGTCCTGCACTGAGGAGTGGGCCGGAGACGGCGCACCGAAAATCGTAAAAGAGCTGCAAAGGCGCGGCATTGAGCTGTTCCTGGTCTGCGACGAAGGCGGCGGCATAATCTCCGAACCCATCGGCGGCGTGAAGGGCAACTTTGCCATGGTCGGCGTGTTTGAAAAAGGCAAGGGCGACGTTAAGTTCACGGCGCGATCCTCCGGCGGTCATGCAAGCGCTCCGACGAAAAATACCCCCATCGCGCGGCTGGCAGCCTTCGTTAACGACATTGAAACACATAATTACTTCCGCCGTGAGTTCCCGCCCGAGGTAGCCGCGATGTTCAAGAGTCTCGCGCCATATGCCGCGTTCCCGCTCAAGCTTGTTATGGGCAATCTGTGGCTGTTTGCACCAGTGCTCAAGCCTGTACTCGGCAGGATCAGCGCTCAGGCCGGTGCAATGCTGCAAACGACTGTGGCATTCACCATGCAGTCGGGCTCGGACGCGTGCAACGTTCTGCCGCAGGAGGCGACGGTGAGCGCTAACATGCGCTTTATCCCGCATCAGGGTGAAAAGGAAAGCCTTGATATCATCCGCCGCGTCGCCGAAAAACACGGTCTTGAGATGGAGGTCATCCACTCGAACGACTACACTCCGGCTGTCGATATAAACGGCGATGCATTCCGGCAAGTCGAGGCCGTTATTAACGAGACCTTCCCCGGGCTCCCGGTCAGTCCCTATGTTATGACCGGCGCTACGGACGCTCAGTTTTATCAGCCTGTGTGCAAAAGCTGCATCCGCTTTGCTCCGGTGATCTATGGCCCCGAGCAGATGAAGGGCATGCACGGCCTGAATGAGAATATTGAGTATAATTGTCTGCCCGGTGCGGTGAGCTTCTACAAAAATCTCATTCGCGCGCAGGAAAAACGATAATTTAAGCATAAGAAGAGTGCCGCCTGTCAGCTTAACCCCTGTGTGACATAGTCACACAGGGGTTTCATCTACAGGTGAATTATACTATCAAGTTAAGTCTGAGAATATAACAAAAAAGCTATGCGGAAAACGAGCTTCCACATAGCTTTTCTATACAAATTCTATCCGCGCAGGGTAGTCAGAGCAACCAGCAGGCGCGCCATAACAGCAGCGGACTGGCCGCGCGTTGCAATACCGTTCGGGACGTAGTTTCCATTGGGGTAGCCCTGAATAACGCCGAGATTTGCCATCGCATCGATGGCCTCCCTGTAGCTTTCGGAAATGATGCCGTAATCGCGAAAATCGTTTTGACCCTTGAGCTCGCCGAGCACCGTATCACTCACACCGAGACGCAGGAAGCGATATGCAAACGTCGCCATCTGGGCACGGCTTATGTTTTCGTTCGGTCGGAAGGTGTTATCTGCGTAGCCCATGATAACGCCTGCCTTTGTGCCCCACTTCACAGCATCGGCGTAGGCTTTTGCAACGCTCGCAGAGTCGGCAAAGCCGAGCTCGGTGTTCGGTGCTGCGGGACGGTCGCCCATGTTATACAGCATCGTTATAAACTGCGCGCGGGTGACATTCAGCCCCGGGCGGAACGTCCCATCCGGAAAACCGTTTATTATGTCTGCCATGTAGCAGGTGATGATATAATCGTGACACCAGACATTTATATCGGAAAACGGCTCAGACTTATCCGCGCAGACGAGCTGCGCCGTGCCGAAGCTGTTCCCAATGCCAACATTGACAGCCTTCCATTGAGCCACCGAGCCTGCGTAGTACACGTTTTTGAGTCCGTAAGTATCGTCAAGGGCGCTGTCACCTATGCGATACAGCGTAAGCGGCAGGGTGATATCTTCAATGAGGCCGCAGCCTGAAAATGCGGCGTTTCCGATGGAGGTCACTCCGCTTTCAACGACAAGCCTGCGCACTTTGTCGCGCTGTGAGTACCATGGAGCGGCGCCGGCCTCGAAGTTGGCCATATCCCCGTCTCCGGATATCGTCAAAACTCCTGTATCGGACAGTGTCCAGCTTACGCTTTCGCCGCACACTCCGTCGGCAAGCGCGGCCGGAGCAAAGCAGGCAAACAGAATAACAGCCGAAAGCAGCATGCTGATAAGTCTCTTTTTCATATTCTCATCCCCTGTGAGCTTTATATTAAAAAATATATTATATTGGGCTCGGCAATGCAAGAGCGAATTGTCAAACTAAGTGCAACAGGAAGAGAGTTCAAAGTCCCACAAATTCTGAGCAGAACGGAAATTAAGAAC